>NZ_CAJPHP010000004.1:0-365800 GCF_905339975.1 Burkholderia sp. BCC1999
GCAACGGAAGGGCAGGGGCGGTTTAGCGCGCTTGTCCTTCCAACCGGCTGGTCGCGGAAACGGAAACGCCACGGACGAAGGTCCGTGGCGTTTTCTTTTGCGCAGTCGAATCGCATGGTGCGAAGACGGTTGGCGTGACGACGGCTGCATCGGGCTCAGGTGACCTCGATCACGCGGGCCGTGTTGCCACCCTGGGTGGCCCGCGCCGCGCCGCGCAGCGCCTGCGCCGGCCCGCCTCGAGGTGCGACGCGTGTTCGCCCTGAACGCTCGATCTGCTCCGGCACCCCCAAAGCAAAACGCCACGGCTTGCCGTGGCGTTTTGCGTTACCGCTGCGCGCCGTCGTCCGGCGCGGGGCGATCAGTGGTGCACGTCGGCGGGACGCCCGTCGAAGTCGTGTCCGGCGCGGCGGATGTCGCAGCGCGCATCCTTTTCGCCTTTCACGCCGTTGAACACGATGTTCAGGATCACGGCCGTGGCCGATGCCAGCAGGATGCCGCTGTGCAGGATCGGGGCGAGCGCGGGCGGCAGCTTCGAGAAGAAGTGCGGCGACACGACCGGCACGAGGCCCATGCCGACGCTCACGGCGACGATGAACAGGTTGTGCGAGTTGTTCACGAAGTCGACCTTCGACAGCACCTTGATGCCGTTCGCGGCCACCATCCCGAACATCACGATGCCTGCACCGCCGAGCACGAACGGCGGCACCGATGCGACCACCTGTGCCATCTTCGGGAACAGGCCGAGCAGCACGAGGATCACGCCGCCCGTCGCACACACGAACCGGCTCTTCACGCCCGTCACGCCGATCAGGCCGACGTTCTGCGAGAACGACGTATGCGGGAACGAGTTGAAGATGCCGCCGATCAGTGTGCCGAGGCCGTCGACGCGCAGGCCGCGCACCAGGCGCTCCTGGTTGACCGGACGATCGACCATGTCGCCGACCGCGAGAAACATGCCGGTCGATTCGATGAACGTGACGAACATCACCGTGACCATCGTCACGATCGACAGCGGGTCGAAGTGCGGCAGGCCGAAGTGGAACGGCATCACGATGCCGACCCACGGTGCGTGCGCGACGCCGTCGGTATTCACGCGGCCGATCGCGAACGCGATCGCGAAGCCGGCGACGATGCCGAGCAGCACCGAGATGTTCGCGATGAAGCCGCGGCCGAACTTGTTGATCAGCAGGATCAGCGTCAGCACGAGCAGCGACAGGCCGAGATAGACGGGGCTGCCGTACTCGGGGTTGCCGACGCCGCCGGCTGCCCAGTTGATGCCGACTTCCATCAGCGACAACCCGATCACCGCGATCACGGTGCCGACGACCACGGGCGGGAAGAACCGCAGCAGCTTGCCGATCATCGGCGCGAGCACGATGCCGATGATGCCGGCCGCGATCGTCGAGCCGAAGATGTCGAGAATGCCGAGGCCGGGGTTCGTGCCGATCGCGATCATCGGGCCGACCGCCGCGAACGTGCAGCCCATGATGACGGGCAGGCGGATCCCGAAGATCCACAGGCCCAGCGTCTGAATCAGCGTGGCGATGCCGCACGAAAACAGATCGGCGCTGATCAGGAACGCGATCTGGTCTTTCGGCAGCTTGAGTGCGGCGCCAACGATAAGTGGCACGGCGACAGCGCCGGCGTACATGACGAGGACGTGTTGCAGGCCAAGCGTTACCAGCTTGCCGGTCGGCAGCACCTCATCGCACGGATGGACCGTGTTCGATTGCATCTGTCTCACTCCATGATCTTGTTTTCGGGGTGATACGAAGTTATGCGGAATGAATCCACGCAACAAGAGCGCTGGGTACTATTCCGTTCTTTGCTGGTTCGATATGCCAATTCGGCATGGAACAGGGTGTCGATCATCGGGAAACGGCCGCAGGAGTGAGGTTCCCCGGTTTTATAGCCCTTCAAAATAGTGCAGGCCCCCATGTCAAATATAGGCCGCTTTATGGTGTGTATCGGGTAGCGCGCATAGTGGCAAAAAGGACCGGTGAAAATTCGTGCCGGGTTAACCCGCGAACGGTCTCTTTTGTACGCAAGGTGCAGCCGGGTGAAACCGGGTCGCCGATCGCGGCTTCGCTGCTTCGTTTTGCATCGTCCTGACCGCAAAAGCCGGGGCGTACATCGCTATCCCGTTATCATCGGCATCCGTTCATACGAATTCATCGCCCCGTCATGCGCCTGCTCGGAATCGACCTCGGCACCGGCTCCGTCAAACTCGTCACGCTCGATGCCGATGGCGTCGAGCGGGCAGTCGCGAGCGAACCTTATGCGCTGTCGTCGCCGCATCCCGGCTGGGCCGAGATTGCTCCCGAGACGTGGTGGCAGGCGCTCGTGCGTGCGGCCGCGCGGCTGCCGGCCGGCGAACGCGCGCAGGTCGCAGCGATCGGTTTCTCGGGCCAGATGCACGGCGTCGTGCTGATCGACGCGGCCGGGCAGCCGGTGCGGCCCGCGCTGCTGTGGCCCGACACGCGCGCCGTGCGCGAAGCGGACGCGGCCGGATGGACCGTCGCCGGCTTACCCGCCGCCGGCTTGCCCGTCGCCCCGAACCCCGTCGCGCCGGGCATGGCCGGCCCGCTGCTGCGCTGGCTGGCCGCGCACGAACCCGATACGCTGCGTGCCGCGCGTTGGGCCGTGCAGCCGAAGGACTGGCTGCGCGTCGCGCTCGGCGGCGACGTCGCGGCCGATCCGAGCGACGCGTGCGCGACCGCGCTGGCGACACCCGACGGCGCGTGGGATTTCACGTTGATCGACGCGCTTGGCTTGCCGGCCGACTGCTTCGCGCCGGTGCTTGCGTCGACCGCGCGCTGCGGCACGCTCGGCGCGCAGGCGGCCACCGCGCTCGGGCTGCCTGCCGGCGTGCCGCTCGCGACGGGCGCGGCCGACACCGCTTGCGCGGCGCTCGGCAGCGGGCTGGTTGCCGCGGGCGACGCACTGCTGACGACCGGCAGCGGCGGCCAGATCGTCGTGCTCGCGGATGCGCTGCCGCCCGCGCGGCGCGGGCTGCATCGCTATCGCACGGCGGCTGGCGGCGGCTACTACACGATGGCCGCGATGCAGAACGTCGGGCTCGCGCTCGAAGCCGTGCGCGGCTGGCTGGGCTATGCGGGATGGGCCGATGCGTATGACGATGCGTTCGCGCAGCCGGCGTCCGACCGGCTGTGCTTCCTGCCGTACCTGACGGGCGAGCGCTCGCCGTGGATGAACCCCGATGCGCGCGGCGGCTGGCTCGGCCTCGGGCTCGGCGATACGCGCGGCGCAATGATGCGCGCGGCGTTCGAAGGCGTCGCGTTCGCGCTGCGCGCGGGGCTCGATGCGATCCGCGATGCCGATCGTCGCGACCCGGTGACGACGTTGCGTCTCGCCGGCGGCGGCTCGGTCGATCCACGCTGGCGCCAGTTGCTCGCCGATGCGCTCGGCGCGTCGCTGCACGCGATCGACTGCCCGAATGCCGCGACGCGCGGCGCCGCGCTGCTCGCGGGCGTCGCGATCGGGCACTGGCGGGAAGACGCGTTGCGCGCGCTGGCGCCGGCCGCGTCGCCGGTCGCTGCGCCGCGCGACGACCACCTGCTGGCCGCGCGCCATGCGCGCTTCATCGATCTGTACGCACGCACGGATGCGTGGTTTACGACGGGTGTTTAAACTCGAACACTTGTTCTTTTGCGTCAGCGATGACGCATCGTGGCAAGCCTGCGACCGTTTCCCGCACGCGGTGCGTGGCGGGACCGGCCATCATGGCGAGCACGGGATGCTTTCTGCGTGTCGCGCGCGACGCCGCGCGGCACGGCTTCAACCGCTTTGCATGGAACCCGGCGGGCGCTGAAGCGCGCGCCGGCTGACCTCACAGACACACAGGAGTGACACGATGAAAACGAAAGCCGCGATTGCATGGAAGGCGGGTGCGCCGCTGACGATCGAGGAAGTCGATCTCGAAGGGCCGCGCGCAGGCGAAGTGCTGATCGAAGTGAAGGCGACGGGCATCTGCCACACCGACTACTACACGCTGTCGGGCGCCGATCCGGAAGGGATCTTCCCGGCGATCCTCGGCCACGAAGGCGCGGGCGTGGTGGTCGACGTCGGTCCCGGCGTCGGCACCTTGCGCAAGGGCGATCACGTGATTCCGCTCTACACGCCCGAATGCCGCGAATGCAAGTTCTGCCTGTCGCGCAAGACCAACCTGTGCCAGAAGATCCGCGCGACGCAGGGCAAGGGTCTGATGCCCGATGCGACGTCGCGCTTCTCGCTCGACGGCAAGCCGCTGTTCCACTACATGGGTACGTCGACGTTCTCGAACTACATCGTCGTGCCGGAAATCGCGGTGGCGAAGGTGCGCGAGGACGCGCCGTTCGACAAGATCTGCTACATCGGCTGCGGCGTGACGACGGGCGTCGGCGCGGTCGTGTACTCGGCGAAGGTCGAGGCGGGCGCGAACGTCGTCGTGTTCGGCCTCGGCGGCATCGGCCTGAACGTGATCCAGGGCGCGAAGATGGTCGGCGCGGACAAGATCATCGGCGTCGACATCAACCCGAAGCGCGTCGAGCTTGCGAAGAAGTTCGGGATGACGCACTTCATCAACCCGAACGAAGTCGAGAACGTCGTCGACCACATCGTGCAGCTGACCGACGGCGGCGCCGACTACTCGTTCGAATGCGTCGGCAACGTGAAGCTGATGCGTCAGGCGCTCGAGTGCACGCACAAGGGCTGGGGCCAGTCGTTCATCATCGGCGTGGCGGCAGCGGGCGAGGAAATCAGCACGCGTCCGTTCCAGCTGGTGACGGGCCGCGAGTGGAAGGGCTCGGCGTTCGGCGGCGCACGCGGCCGTACCGACGTGCCGAAGATCGTCGACTGGTACATGGAAGGCAAGATCAACATCGACGACCTGATCACGCACACGCTGCCGCTCGAGCGGATCAACGAAGGCTTCGACCTGATGAAGGCCGGCGAGTCGATCCGTTCGGTCGTGCTGTACTGACCGGGAGCGCACCGTCATGCTCGAACTCGTTTCCTCGCATGCGTGCCACGGTGGCGAGCAGCGCTTCTACCGTCACGATTCGGCGGCCATCGGCCTGCCGATGAAGTTCTCGGTGTACCTGCCGCCGCAGGCGGCGCACGGCCGCGTGCCGGCGTTGTTCTATCTTGCAGGGCTCACGTGCACCGACGAGACGTTCGCGATCAAGGGCGGCGCGCAGCAATACGCGGCGCAGCACGGCATCGCGCTCGTGATGCCCGACACGAGCCCGCGCGGCGCGGGCGTGCCGGGCGAGACCGATGCGTGGGATGTCGGCGTCGGCGCGGGCTTCTATGTCGATGCGACACGGGCGCCGTGGTCCACGCATTACCGGATGGAGTCGTACGTGACGGGCGAGCTGCGCGAGCTCGTCGCGGCCGAGCTGCCGATCGACGGGGCGCGGCTCGGGATCTTCGGTCACTCGATGGGCGGGCATGGCGCGCTGACGCTCGCGCTGCGCCATCCGGGCCTGTACCGGTCGGTGTCGGCGTTTGCGCCGATCGCCGCGCCCACGCGCTGCCCGTGGGGCGAGAAGGCGTTCTCGGGCTACCTCGGCGACGATCGCGACGCATGGAAGGCACACGACGCGAGCGAGCTCGTCGCGCGCGCCGATGCGCCGAAGTTCGCGGACGGCATCCTCGTCGATCAGGGTCTCGCCGATCAATTCCTCGCGAACCAACTGAACCCCGACGTGTTCGAGGCCGCATGCGCGAAGGCCGGCCAGCCGCTGACGCTGCGTCGGCATCCGGGCTACGACCACGGGTACTACTTCATCTCGACGTTCATCGCCGATCACCTCGCGCATCACGCGCGCGTGCTTGCACGATGAGCGGGAAGGGAAGCACGTAACGCAAACGGCGCGCCGCACGATCGCGGACGCATAAAAAAGCGCCGGCGCTGCCCTCGGGCACGCCGGCGTTTTTTATTTTCATCGGGCGGCGCTCAGTTGCGCCGCAACAGGCTTGCGCCGTACACGAGCGCCGACAGCGCGGTGATCCAGAAGCTCGTCGGCCAGTCGGTGTGATACGCGAGCACGATGCCGGCCCACGCCTCGAACAGCGCGAACAGCGCGGCGAGCAGCACGCCGGTCGACAGCCGCGTCGTCACGTTCTGCGCGGCCGCAGCCGGCCCGACCAGCAGCGTGAACACGAGCAGCACGCCGACGATCTGCGTCGCCGCGGCCACCGCGAGCGCGCACACCGCGAGGAACAGCATCGACACCGCGCGCAGCGACACACCCTTCGCTTCAGCCAGTTCGGGCTGCAGCGACGCGAACAGCAGCGGCCGCGCGATCAGCGCGAGCGCGGCGAGGCTCACCGCGCCGATGCCCGCGAGCACCGCGAGCGTGTCGTGACTCACCGCGAGCACGTTGCCGAACAGCAGCGCGGTGACCTGCGTCGCGAACGACGTATAGAAATGCAGGAACAGCAGGCCGAAGCCGAGCGCGCCCGACAGGATCACGCCGATCGCGACGTCGCGGCCCGCGAGCTTTTCGCCGAGCGCGCCCATCCCGATCCCGGCCGCGAGCGTGAAGCCGACCATGCCCCAGATCGGCGAGATGCCGAGCAGCACCGCGCCCGTCGCGCCGGTGAAGCCGACGTGCGACAGCGCGTGGCCGGCGAAGGTCTGCCCGCGCAGCACCAGGAAGTAGCCGACGATGCCCGCGAGCACCGCGACGATCCCCGACGCCGCGAAGGCGTTGATCATGAAGTCGTATTCAAACATCGTGCGAATGCCCGGGATGAGCGTGTCCGTGGTGATGATGGCCGTGGCCGCCGCCGCCGCCGCCGCCGTGCGAGTGGCCGTCGTCGTCCTCGTGTTCGTGGTCGTGCTTCTCGATCTCGACGTCGCCCGACATCACGAAGATCTTGCCGTTCACGCGCATCACGTCGATCGGCGATCCGTAGAGCCGCGACAGCACGGGCTTCGTGATCACCTCGTCGACGGTGCCGAGCGCCGCGACGCCGTTGCCGAGATACAGCACGCGGTCGAGCGCGTTCAGCAGCGGATTCAGTTCGTGCGCGGAGAACAGCACGGTGATGCCGAGCTCGCGCTGCACGTTGCGCACGAGTTCGACGACGCCACGCTGGTGGTTCGGGTCGAGGCTGATCAGCGGCTCGTCGAGCAGCAGCAGCTTCGGATTGCCGAGCAGGCATTGCGCGAGCAGCAGGCGCTGGCGTTCGCCGCCCGACAGTTCGGACAGCGGCCGGCGCGCGAGGGTCGGGCCGCCGACGAGATCGAGCACGCGCTCGACGTCGCGGCGCGTGGCCGCGTTCGTGTGCGGCAGCCCCCAGCGGTGGCCGTCGGCGGCCATCGCGACGAAATCGTAGCCGCGCATCCGGCGGTTCGCGAGGCCGCTGCGAATCTGCGGCATATAGCCGATCGACGGGTTGCCGCGCACGACCGGCACGCCGCCGACGGACAGCGAGCCGGCCGACACGGGCACGAGGCCGAGCACCGCGCGCATCAGTGTCGTCTTGCCCGCGCCGTTCGGCCCGAGCACGCCGACGAATTCGCCGGGTTCGATCGAGAAGCTGACATCGCGCAGGATCGTGCGTCCGCCCAGTTCGAGCGTGACGCGATCGACGGCGAGTGCGTGGGGAGTGGCGGTCATGTCGTTACGGTTGTCGATTACTTGCCGGCTGAAAGCGCATTGCCGAGCGCGTCGAGCTGGCCGGCCATCCATTGCTGGAAGGTCTTGCCGGCCGGCTGCGTCTCGGTGACGCTGACGGTCGGCACGCCGCCGTCGCGCGCGATCTTCAGCATGCGCTTGGTCATCGGTTCTTCGGCCTGGCTGTTGTAGATCAGCACGCGCACCTGCTTCTTGCGCAGGTCGTTCTCGAATGCGGCGACGTCCTGCGCGCTGGCTTCGGTGTCGTTCATCGTCGCGAGCTGGAAGCGCTGGTTGCGCATGTCGAGGCCGATCGCGTCGGACATGTAGCCGAATACGGGCTCGGTGGCCGTCACCGGCACGCCCTTGTACTTCGCGCGCAGCGCGGCGACCTTGTCGTCGACAGGCTTCAGCGATGCGACGAACTTCTGCAGGTTCGCATCGTACTCGGCCTTGTTCGCCGGGTCGGCGCGGCCGAGCTCGGCCGCGATCGCGCGCGCGGCGGCCGGCATCGTCGCCGGGTCGTACCACAGGTGCGGGTTGTCGCCCGCCTTCTTGCCGACCAGATCGGCGACGACGATCGTCGCGCGCTTCGCCTGCTTCGACGCGCCGAGCAGCTTGCCCATCCACGGATCGTAGTCGGCGCCGTTGTAGATCACGACCTGCGCGTGCTGGAGCGCGCGGGCCGTCTTCGGGCTCGCTTCGAACAGGTGCGGATCCTGGTCGGGGTTGCTGAGAATGCTCGTGACTGCAACGTGGCTGCCGCCGATCTGCGTCGCGACGTCGCCGTAGAAATTCTCGGCGGCGACGACGTTGACGGTCGCGGCCTGCGCGAACGCGGGCGCCGCGAGCGACAGCGCGGCAACGGCGGCGGCGAGCCAGCGGACAGGCGACAGGGCACGCCGCGGCGCGCGCTTCAGGGCAATGGACATGGAACTCCTCGTTGGAAGGGGCGGCGCGTGGCCGCGCGATTCGGCGTCAGCGTTGCGCGGGCTTGCGCTTGCAGTGCCCGCACAGGCCGCTCAGCTCGACGACCTGGTGGTGGACTTCGAAGCCGTGCGCGGGCTCGCTCGCGGACAACTGCTTCGCGAGGTCGCCGCCGGGAATCTCGACGGTGTCGCCGCACGAATCGCAGATCAGGAACTGGCCTTCGTGCGGCACGCCGATCTCGCAGCACGCGAAGAACGCGTTCTTCGATTCGATCCGGTGGATGAAGCCGTGCTCGACGAGGAAATCCAGCGCGCGATAGACGGTCGTCGGCGGCACGCGGCCGCGCTGCGGTTCGAGTTCGGCGAGCAGGTCGTACGCGCCGATCGGGCGCTGCGCGGCCAGCACGCGTTCGTAGACCTGACGGCGCAGCGGCGTCCACGCGAGCCCGTGCTCGGCGGCGAATGCGTCGGCCCGGGACAGCCGGGCGTCAATGGACGATGAGGTAGCCATGGCGTGAAGCAGGGCGATGAAACAAAGTATGGCGATGATATAACGTATCGTCGCGCCGTGCAGCGCGAATTCCCCTTTCTCGCCTCGCTCCGTCCCCTTCACCGTCCGTCCCACTGCGCCGCACCGCACGGCGCACGCCTTGCCGGGCGTGCGCGACGGGCCGTCGTCATGCGCCGTTGTGCCGCAGCGCGTCATAGAAAGCCGTCGCGTCGCCTTGACAGCGCGAATCGCGTATCCGATCATTCGATCACTAACAGAGCAATTGATCGGTCGGCGAGCGTTCGCTCACCTCGTGGCCGTCGTACAGCAGAACCAACCGGAGACAGCCAGTGAGACTGGAAGACAAGGTCGCGATCCTGACGGGCGCCGCAAGCGGCATCGGCGAGGCGGTCGCGCAACGCTATCTGGACGAGGGCGCACGCTGCGTGCTCGTCGACCTGAAGCCCGCCAGCGGCTCGCTCGCGCGGCTGATCGAGGCGAACCCCGGCCGCGCGGTGGCTGTCACCGCGGACGTCACGCGCCGCGACGACATCGAGCGGATCGTCGCCACGGCGGTCGAGCGCTTCGGCGGCGTCGACATCCTGTTCAACAACGCGGCGCTGTTCGACATGCGCCCGATCCTCGACGAATCGTGGGACGTGTTCGACCGGCTGTTCGCGGTCAACGTGAAGGGGTTGTTCTTCCTGATGCAGGCCGTCGCGCAGCGGATGGTCGAGCAGGGGCGCGGCGGCAAGATCGTCAACATGTCGTCGCAGGCCGGCCGTCGTGGCGAAGCGCTCGTTTCGCACTACTGCGCGACCAAGGCCGCGGTGATCAGCTATACGCAGTCGGCCGCGCTCGCGCTCGCGCCGCACCGGATCAACGTGAACGGGATTGCGCCGGGCGTCGTCGACACGCCGATGTGGGAGCAGGTCGATGCCCTCTTCGCGCGCTACGAGAACCGGCCGCTCGGCGAGAAGAAGCGGCTCGTCGGCGAAGCCGTGCCGCTCGGCCGCATGGGCGTGCCGGGCGACCTGACGGGCGCCGCGCTGTTCCTTTCGTCGGCCGACGCCGACTACATCACCGCCCAGACGCTGAATGTCGACGGCGGCAACTGGATGAGCTGACGTGGAGCTGCTCGCACGCGCAACCTGCCGGCCGGTCCGCGACGACTCGGCCGCCGTCGAACGGGGAGGGCACGCCTGATGGCCGAGATCGTCGTCGCCGGCGAACTGCTCGCCGAATTCGTCGCCGCCGAGCGCGGCCAGGGTTTCGAGACGCCGGGCCTGTTCGCGGGGCCGTTCCCGAGCGGCGCGCCGGCGATCTTCGCCGACCAGGCCGCCCGGCTCGGTGCACGCGTCGCGTATGCGGGCTGCGTCGGCCGCGACGCGTTCGGCGACGCGATCGTCGCGCGGCTCGAATGCGACGGCGTCGAGGTGGCGCGCATCCGCCGCGTCTCACGTCCGACCGGCACCGCGTTCGTCGCGTATCGCGACGACGGTTCGCGCAGCTTCGTCTTCACGCTGTCCACCAGCGCGGCCGCGTGCGTCGATGCATCGGACGTCGATCCCGCGATGTTCGACGGCTGCCGCTATTTCCACGTGATGGGCTCGTCGCTGACGAGCGAATCGGCGATCGCGGCCGTGCAGCGCGGCGTGATCGAGGCCGCGCGCGCCGGCGCGAAGGTGTCGTTCGATCCGAACGTGCGCCCCGAGATGCTGAGCTTTCGCCCGATGCGCGCGGCGCTCGACGAGATGCTCGCCGCGTGCCACCTGTTCATGCCGAGCGAGGCCGACCTGCCGTTCTTCTGCGGGCCGCAGCCGGCCGAGCGCGCGATCGCGGGCCTGCTCGCGACGCATCCGCTGCTGGAGCGTGTCGTGCTGAAGCGCGGCGCGCAAGGCAGCGTCGCGTTCGATCGTGCGAACCGTGTCGACGCATCGGCCTTTCCGGTCGACGAAGTCGACCCGACCGGCGCCGGCGACTGCTTCGGCGGCACGCTCGTTGCGAGCCTGGTCGCGGGTGTGCCGATCGATGCCGCCTTGCGCCGCGCGAACGCGGCCGGCGCGATCGCGGTCACGCGGCGTGGCCCGATGGAAGGCAACAGCAGCGCGGCCGAGATCGACCGCTTCCTGACCGAACGAGGTATCGCATGTCCGGCCTGACGACCTTCGCCGAACGCCCGCGCACCGCCCATGCGGACGCGGTGCTGCGGATGATCTTCGACGCGAACCGCGCCGACGCACAGCGCGGCATCTATTCGATCTGCAGCGCGCACCGGCTCGTGCTGGAAGCCGCGTGCGAAGCCGCACGCGCGGACGGCTCGCCGCTCCTGATCGAGGCGACCTGCAACCAGGTGAACCATCTCGGCGGCTATACGGGCATGACGCCCGCCGATTTCCGCCGTGACGTCGATGCGATCGCCGCGCGTTGCGGGCTCGCGCCGTCGGCGCTCGTGCTCGGCGGCGACCATCTCGGCCCGAACCCGTGGCGGCACCGCCGCGCGGCCGACGCGATGCGCGAGGCCGTCGCGATGGTCGCCGCGTACGTCGAGGCCGGCTTCGAGAAGATCCATCTCGATGCGAGTATGGCGTGCGCGGACGATCCGGTGCGGCTCGACGACCGCACGATCGCCGCACGCGCGGCAGAGCTATGCCGCGCGGCGGAAGACGCGGCCCGGCGCGCCGGTATCGCGCCCGTCTACGTGATCGGCACCGAAGTGCCGACGCCGGGCGGCGAAGTGAGCGGCGGCGCGAACGAAGGGGACGATGCGGCGATCGCGCGGATCGCGGTCACGCGCAGCGACAGCATCGCGGCGACGCTCGATGCACATCGTCGTGCGTTCGCGGCAGCCGGGCTCGGCGACGCCTGGGCGCGTGTCGTCGCGGTCGTCGCGCAGCCGGGCGTCGACTTCGACGATCGTCACGTGCTCGACTACGACAGTGCGAAGGCGGCGTCGCTCGGCGCGAGTATCCTGCAGACACCGCACCTCGTGTTCGAGGCGCACTCGACGGATTACCAGACCGAAGGCGCGCTCGCCGCGCTCGTGCGCGACCATTTCGCGGTGCTGAAGGTCGGCCCGGCGCTGACGTTCGCGCTGCGCGAGGCGCTGTTCGCACTGACGTTCATCGAGGATGCGCTGATCGGTGACGTCGCACAGCGTTCGCGCCTGCGCGATGTGGTCGATGCCGCGATGCGCGCGCAGCCCGAACACTGGGCGCCGTACTACCGCGGCGACGAGACCGAGCAGCGGCTCGCGCGCCAGTTCAGCTACAGCGACCGGATCCGCTACTACTGGCTGCAGCCGGCCGTCGCGGCCGCGGTCGAGCAGTTGTTCGACAACCTCGCGCGGCAGCCGGTGCCGGAGACGCTCGTCGCGCAGTGGCTGCCGGATGTCTACGCGGCGTGCCGCGCAGGCGGGCTCGCGAGGGAGCCGCGCGCGTGGGTGCGCCACCGGATACGCGACGTGATCGCGCACTATGCGCGCGCGTGCGGAATGCAGCGGCCGGCGTGACGGGCCGCGAAGTAAATCGCAATACCGATGACACTTCGAACAAACACAGGAGACATGCCATGCAACGAAAGATGCTCGACGCCGCCGCACGCTGCTTCGCCGGAGCCGCGCTCGCGACGGCGGCCTGCGCCGCGTCCGCCGGCACGCTGACGATCGCGACGCTGAACAACCCCGACATGATCGAGTTGAAGAAGCTGTCGCCGGCGTTCGAGAAGGCGAACCCCGACATCAAGCTGAACTGGGTGATCCTCGAGGAAAACGTGCTGCGCCAGCGCGCGACGACCGACATCACGACCGGCAGCGGCCAGTTCGACGTGATGGCGATCGGCACCTACGAGACGCCGCAGTGGGGCAAGCGCGGCTGGCTCGCGCCGATGACGGGCCTGCCGGCCGACTACGACCTGAACGACATCGTGAAGACCGCGCGCGACAGCCTGTCGTACAACGGCCAGCTCTACGCGCTGCCGTTTTACGTCGAAAGCTCGATGACGTTCTACCGCAAGGACCTGTTCGCGGCGAAGGGGCTGAAGATGCCCGACCAGCCGACCTACGACCAGATCGCCGAATTCGCGGACAAGCTCACCGACAAGTCGAAGGGCACCTATGGCATCTGCCTGCGCGGCAAGGCCGGCTGGGGCGAGAACATGGCGTTCGTGTCGACGGTCGTGAACACGTTCGGCGGGCGCTGGTTCGACGAGAACTGGAACGCGCAGCTCACGTCGCCGGAATGGAAGAAGGCGATCACGTTCTACGTGAACCTGCTGAAGAAAGACGGCCCGCCGGGAGCGAGCTCGAACGGCTTCAACGAGAACCTGACGCTCACCGCATCGGGCAAGTGCGCGATGTGGATCGACGCGACGGTCGCGGCCGGCATGCTCTACAACAAGCAGCAGTCGCAGGTGGCCGACAAGATCGGCTTCGCGGCCGCGCCGGTCGCCGCCACGCCGAAGGGTTCGCACTGGCTGTGGGCGTGGGCGCTGGCCGTGCCGAAGACGTCGAAGCAGCAGGACGCCGCGCGCAAGTTCATCGCGTGGGCGACGTCGAAGCAGTACATCGAGATGGTCGGCAAGGACGAGGGCTGGGCGTCGGTGCCGCCGGGCACGCGCACGTCGACGTATCAGCGCCCCGAGTACAAGGCCGCCGCGCCGTTCTCGGACTTCGTGCTGAAGGCGATCGAGACGGCCGACCCGAACGATCCGTCGCTGAAGAAGGTGCCGTACACGGGCGTGCAGTACGTCGGGATTCCTGAATTCCAGTCGTTCGGCACGGTGGTCGGCCAGTCGATCGCCGGTGCGGTCGCGGGCCAGATGACGGTAGACCAGGCGCTCGCTGCCGGGCAGGCCGCCGCCGACCGCGCGGTGCGGCAGGCCGGCTACAAGAAGTAACGCGCAGGACGCCGTGCAGCCCGCACCGCGCGCCGTCGTGCACGGTGCGGGCCGGCGAAGCTGAAAGGCGGGCAGGCCGGTTTCGCCCGCGCATCAACCGGAGGGACTCCGATCATGCGTCATTTACGTCTTCCCCTGAGCCATGCGTCGCCGGTCGGCGACGCGTCGTCGCCGCCGGGCGCGCCGCGCCGTGCGCGCGGCGGCGCGAGCTGGCTCGTGTCGCCGTCCGTCGCGGTGCTGCTGCTGTGGATGTCGATCCCGCTCGCGATGACGATCTGGTATTCGTTCTCGCGCTACAACCTGCTGAACCCGGACGTGAAGGGTTTCGCGGGCTTCGACAACTACCGCTTCCTCGCGACCGATCCGTCGTTCCTGCCCGCGATCTGGCATACGCTCGTGCTGATCGGCGCGGTGCTCGCGATCACGGTGGTCGGCGGCGTGCTGATGGCCGTGCTGTTCGACCGCAAGTTCTACGGGCAGGGCGTCGCGCGCCTGCTCGCGATCGCGCCGTTCTTCGTGATGCCGACGGTATCCGCGCTGATCTGGAAGAACATGATCCTGCACCCGGTATACGGCCTGGTCGCGAACGCGATGCGCGCGCTCGGCATGACGCCGATCGACTGGTTCGCCGATTACCCGCTCACCGCGGTGATCATCATCGTCGCGTGGCAGTGGCTGCCGTTCGCGTTCCTGATCCTGTTCACCGCGATCCAGTCGCTCGACCAGGAGCAGAAGGAAGCCGCGCGCATCGACGGCGCCGGCCCGATCGCGATGTTCTTCTACATCACGCTGCCGCACCTGAAGCGCGCGATCGCCGTGGTCGTGATGATGGAGACGATCTTCCTGCTGTCGATCTTCGCGGAGATCTACACGACGACCGGCGGCGGCCCCGGCGACGCGACGACCAACCTGTCCTACCTGATCTACGCGCTCGGCCTGCAGCAGTTCGACGTCGGCCTCGCGTCCGCGGGCGGCATCATCGCCGTGGTGGTCGCGAACGTCGTGTCGTTCTTCCTCGTGCGGATGCTCGCGCGCAACCTGAAGGGAGAGTACGAGAAATGAGCGACCTGACCTTCGAAGGCCGGCGCGTGCCGGCCGTGTTCGACCTCGTGCGGCGCGCGCTGCCCGGCACGCTCGCGTGGCTGATCGCGCTGCTGCTGTTCTTCCCGATCTTCTGGATGGCGATCACCGCGTTCAAGACCGAGCAGCAGGCGTATGCGTCGACGCTGTTCTTCATGCCGACGCTCGACAGCTTCCGCGAGGTGTTTGCGCGCAGCAACTACTTCGCGTTCGCGTGGAACTCGGTGCTGATCTCGGCCGGCGTCACGGTGATCTCGTTGCTGTTCGCGGTGCCGGCCGCGTACGCGATGGCGTTCTTCCCGAACCATCGCACGCAGAAGGTGCTGCTGTGGATGCTGTCGACGAAGATGATGCCGTCGGTCGGCGTGCTCGTGCCGATCTATCTGCTGTGGAAGAACGCCGGGCTGCTCGATACCGTGTCGGGGCTCGTGATCGTCTACACGCTGATCAACCTGCCGATCGCGGTATGGATGACCTTCACGTACTTCAACGAAATTCCGAAGGACATCCTCGAAGCGGGGCGCATCGACGGCGCGTCGACGTGGCAGGAGATCGTCTACCTGCTGATGCCGATGGCGCTGCCGGGGCTTGCGTCCACCGCGCTGCTGCTCGTCATCCTGTCGTGGAACGAGGCGTTCTGGAGCATCAACCTGTCGAGTTCGAACGCGGCGCCGCTGACTGTGTTCATCGCGTCGTACTCGAGCCCCGAAGGATTGTTCTGGGCGAAGCTGTCCGCCGCCTCCCTGCTGGCCGTCGCGCCGATCCTGATCGTCGGCTGGCTGTCGCAGAAGCAGCTCGTGCGCGGGCTCACGTTCGGGGCCGTCAAATGACAGCGAACGTCCTGATCTGCGATTGCGACGGCGTGCTGATCGACAGCGAGGCCGTGGCCGCCGACGTGATCGTGTGCGAACTCGATACGCGCTGGCCGGGCGTCGATGCGCGGCCGGCCGTGATGCCGCTGCTCGGGCTGCGCATCGAGCGCGTGCTGGCCGGTGCCGGCGAGGCCGTCGGCCGCACGCTGTCGGCCGCCGACGTCGAGGCGATCCGCCGCGCGGTCGAAGCAGCGGCCGTCAATGCGCCGATGGTCGAAGGCATCGACACGGCGCTGGCCGCGATTCAACTGACGACGGCCTGCGCGAGCAACAGCTACCGTGCGTACGTCGAGGCGGCGCTCGCCCGCACGGGTCTCGCGCGCTTCTTCGGCGACCGGCTGTTCTGCGCGGATGCCGTCGCGCGGCCGAAGCCGGCGCCCGACGTGTATCTCGCGGCCGCGCGCACGCTCGGCGCGGCGCCTGCCCACTGCCTCGTCGTCGAGGACAGCGTGACCGGCATCACCGCGGCGGCGGCGGCCGGCATGACCGTGCTCGGCTTCGTCGGCGGCGGGCATGCGTCGGCCGCGCAAATCGACGCGCTGCGCGGGATCGGCGCGCGTCATGTATTCGACGACATGCACGAGCTGCCCGGTTACGTCGCGCGCTGGCAGGCGACGGGCGCGGTGCTGCCGAACTAGCAACGATTGCGCGCCGCCCGAAGGCGGCGCATCACGAACGAACGGAGACAGATCATGGCAAGCGTGCTCCTGCGCAACATCGCGAAGCGCTACGACGACACCGACGTGCTGCGCAACGTGAACCTCGATATCGCCGACGGTGAATTCGTCGTGTTCGTCGGGCCGAGCGGCTGCGGCAAATCCACGCTGATGCGGATGATCGCGGGCCTCGAGGATATTTCGAACGGCGACCTGCTGATCGACGGAGCGAAGGTCAACGAGGTGCCGAGCGCGAAGCGCGGCATCGCGATGGTGTTCCAGTCGTATGCGCTGTACCCGCACATGACGCTGTACGACAACATGGCGTTCGGCCTGAAGCTCGCGGGCGCGAAGAAGCCCGAGATCGACCAGGCCGTGAAGCAGGCCGCGAAGATCCTGCACATCGATCACCTGCTCGACCGCAAGCCGAAGCAGCTGTCGGGCGGCCAGCGGCAGCGCGTCGCGATCGGCCGCGCGATCACGCGCAAGCCGAAGGTGTTCCTGTTCGACGAACCGTTGTCGAACCTCGACGCCGCGCTGCGCGTGAAGATGCGGCTGGAATTCGCGCGGCTGCACGACGAGCTGAAGACGACGATGATCTACGTGACGCACGACCAGGTCGAAGCGATGACGCTCGCGGACAAGATCGTCGTGCTGTCGGGCGGCGCGGTGCAGCAGGTCGGCACGCCGAACGAGCTGTATCACGCGCCGGCGAACCAGTTCGTCGCGGGCTTCATCGGCTCGCCGAAGATGAACTTCCTGAAGGGTACGGTCGAATCGGTCGATGCGCTCGGCGTGCTCGTGCGTTTCGACAGCGGCGAGACGCAGCGTGTCGCGGTGGACGCGTCCGGGCTGCAACGCGGCGCCGCGGTGACCGTCGGCGTGCGGCCCGAACACCTGCTGGTCGACGCGGGCGCGACGGGGGTTGCCGCACGGACGATGGCCGTCGAGTCGCTCGGCGATTCGGCTTATCTGTATGCGGAGTCGGCCGCGGCGTCCGACGGGTTGATCGCGCGGATTCCGCCGCTCGACACGTACCGCACCGGCGAGGCGTTGCGCGTGCATGCGCAGGCCGAGCACTGCCATCTGTTCGACGAGCACGGCCAGGCGTTCCGCCGGCTGAGCGCGCATGCGAAGGCTGCGTGACGACCGGCGCCTGCGCTGCTCGGATGCGCAGGTGTTCGGCCATGTAGTCGACGAATGCGCGCAGCTTCGGCGTCGGGTGCCGGCCTGACGGCCACAGGACGTGGATCGGCGCGCAGCTCGCGACGTGTTCGTCGAGCACCGCGCGCAGCGTGCCGTCCTCGAGCGCGTCGCGCACGAAGAAAATGGGCAGGCACGCGATGCCGAGCCCGCGCAGCGCGAAGCACAGGCGCGCTTCCGCGCTGTTGCTGACCATCGCGACCGGTACCTCCGGCGGCGTACCGGTGCGCGGCACGCGCAGCGGCCAGGTTTCGAGCTTGCCGCTGGTCGGGAAGCGATAGTGCAGGCAGCGATGCCGTGCGAGATCGGCTGGCGTGCGTGGTGTGCCGTGCCGGTCGAGATACGCGGGCGACGCGACGAGGTGCTGGCGGAAATGGCCGAGCAGCCGCGACGACAGCCGTGAATCTGAAGGCTGGCCGGTGCGCAACACCGCGTCGAACCCTTCGTCGACGACGTCGACGAGCCGGTCGCTGAAATCGATGTCGAGCTCGATCTCCGGATACGCGGCCATGAAATCGGCGAGCACCGGCAGCAGCAGCGTGCCGATCGTCGGCAGGCTCACGCGCAGCCGGCCGCGCGGCGCTTCGGTGCTGTGCGTCAATTCCCGTTCGGCCGCCTCGATCTCGGCGATCACGCGCCGGCATCGTTCGAGAAAGCGCGTGCCTTCGGCCGTCAGCGTGATGCTGCGCGTGCTGCGGTGAAACAACCGCACGTTCAGGCGCGCCTCGAGCCGCGCGATGCGCTTGCCGATCGCCGAAGCCGACAGCCCGAGCGCGCGGCCGGCCGCGACGAAGCTGCGGGTTTCAGCGACCTGAACGAACACGACGAAACCGCCCAGATTTTCCATGCGAGATCCCGATTGCGGACACCGGCGTCCGGAGTGTCCGGAACTCTACCCCGGTTTTTCTTCTCGCGCCGGCTCCCTACGATGGGCGTTCCTTCACTGTTCGAGGTCACGCCATGTCATTCCTGCCTGTCACCGCCCGTCGCGTCGAAGCCGGGAGCGCATCATGAGCGATTGCCCGTCGATGGACGGCCGCGTTGCCGGCCAGCCGGCGCAGGCGGCCGAACGCCTGCCGGTCGCGAACCTGCTGGCGCTCGCGACGGCCGCCTTCATCACGATCCTCACCGAAGCGTTGCCGGCCGGCCTGCTGCCGCTGATGAGCGCCGACCTGCGCGTGCCCGAGGCGCTGATCGGCCAGCTCGTGACCGTCTATGCGCTCGGCTCGATCGTCGCGGCGATTCCGCTCGTCGCCGCGACGCGGGCGATGCGCCGGCGCCGCCTGCTGCTCGCGGCGCTCGCCGGCTTCGTCGTGTCGAACGCGCTGACGGCCGTGTCGCCGTACTACGCGCTCACGCTCGTCGCGCGCTTCGTCGCCGGCATGGCGGCCGGGCTGCTGTGGGCGTTGCTGGCCGGCTATGCGAGCCGGATGGTCGACGCTTCGCTGCGCGGCCGGGCGATCGCGGTGGCGATGCTCGGCGCGCCGGTCGCGATGTCGATCGGCATTCCGGCCGGCACCGCGCTCGGTGCCGCGCTTGGCTGGCGCGTCGCGTTCGCGCTGATCACGCTGGCGGCGCTCGCGCTGATCGGCTGGATCCGCCTGCGCGTGCCCGATTACGCGGGGCAGTCCGCCGGC
The DNA here is from genome assembly GCF_905339975.1 of Burkholderia sp. BCC1999. Classification (NCBI taxonomy): domain Bacteria; kingdom Pseudomonadati; phylum Pseudomonadota; class Betaproteobacteria; order Burkholderiales; family Burkholderiaceae; genus Burkholderia; species Burkholderia sp. BCC1999. The sequence goes on from NZ_CAJPHP010000004.1 coordinate 19,392, forward strand.
GCGCGCGAGCCGGTGCTCGGCGTGATGACGCTGCCCGGCGTGCGGCCGGTGCTGACCGTGATGTTCGCGTACGTGCTCGCGCACAACATGCTGTACACGTATGTCGCGCCGTTCCTGGCAGGCGTGCGGATGGGCGCGCAGGTCGATGTGGTGCTGTTCGTGTTCGGTATCGCGTCGCTGGCCGGCATCGCGCTGACGGGCGCATGGATCGGCGCCGCGCAACGGCGGCTGACGCTCGCCAGCATCGCGCTGTTCGCGCTCGCGGCGCTGATGCTCGGCGCCGGTTCCGGGATGGCGATCGTCTACGCGGGCGTTGCGCTGTGGGGGCTCGCGTTTGGCGGCGCGCCGACGCTGTTCCAGACGGCTGCCGCGAACGCGGCGGGCGAGTCGGCCGACGTCGCGCAGTCGATGCTCGTGACGGTGTGGAATCTGGCGATCGCCGGTGGCGGCATCGCGGGCGGGATGCTGCTCGATGCGACGGGCGCCGGCGCGATTCCGTGGGTGCTGGTCGCCCTGCTGGCGGCCGCGTGGCTCGGCGCGTGGCGCGCGCGCCGGCATGCGTTCCCCGCGCCGCGCGCGGCCTGAGCGGGCGTGCCCGTCGGCGGTGTCAGGCCGCCTTCGCGGCGAGCGCGGCACGCGCGCAGGTTTCGTCGGTGACGAGCCCCGACAGCCAGCCGCCACGCAGCGCGGCGATCACCGCGTCGTGTTTCTTCGGGCCGCCGGCGAACGCGATCGTCGGCAGCTTCGGCGGCGACGCGAGCGCCACGCTCGTCACGCGTGCGCTGGTCGACACGTCGATCAGCTTGCCTTGCGCGTCGATCGGCACGCCGAGCAGTTCGGCCACCGCGCCGAGCGCGGTCATCTCGTCGCGCTCCCGTTCGGTGATGAAGCCGTCTTCGTAGAGCGGGCAGTGCGGGCCGATGTTGCCGATCCCGACGAACGCGACGTCGGCCTGGCCCGACAGTGCCTCGACGATCCGGTACAGCCGGTGATTGCACCACTGCGCGCGCTCGGCGTTGCTGTCGGCGAACAGCGGCGCGGGTAGCAGGAAGTGCTTGCTGCCGGTTTTCTCGGAGATGTACTGCGCGACGTCGTAGCGGTTCGACGACCCGTCGGCCGCGATCGCGCCGACCATCGACACGAGCCGGTGCTGCGGGCGCTCGATTTGCGCGATCTGCGCGACCGCAGCCTTCAGCGTCCGGCCGCTGCTGACCGCGATCACCATCGGCCGCGTTTCGTTCAGATAGCGCTCCATCACCTGCGCGCCGGCGACCGCGAGCTTGCGGTCGATCGCGTCGGGCGCATCGGCATCGACGGGCACGACTTCGCACATCGCGAGGCCGTAGCGTTTCGACAGCTGCGCGCCGAGATCGAGGCAGTCGGCGAGCTGGTGATCGACGCGCACGCGGATCAGGTTCTTCTCGACCGCGAACGCGACGAGGCGCTGCGCGACCGGGCGCGAGACCTGCAGCTTCTCGGCGATTTCGTTCTGCGTGTCGCCCGCGACGTAGTAGAGCCACGCGGCACGCGTGGCGAGATCGAGTTTTTCTGAGGACTTGGACACGATAGCGATTCGGTTCGGATCAGGGGGCTGCCCCGCGGGCCGGCCGGCAGGCCGCACGACGGCGTCCACTGTAACGCATGTCGTGCGGGCTGCCCCGCAATCAGGCCTACGCGAGCCGCGTGCGCGACGGTTCGTACAGCGGCTGGACGTGACGGTACAGCGAGCGGAACGCGTCGAGGCGTTCGCGCAGCCGCGCATGGCGGGCGGCGTCCGGCGCGTATTCGGCGCGCACCGGCGGCTTGGTCAGCACCGCGTGCGGGTCGCCGCCGACGGCCAGCCAGCCGAGCCGTGCCGCGCCAAGCGCCGCGCCCGTCTCGCCGCCGCCGATCTGGCGCGTGCGCACGTTCAGCGCGTCGGCGATCAGTTGCGCCCAGAACGCGCTGCGCGCGCCGCCGCCGATCAGCGACAACTGGTCGGTTTCGACGCCGGCCGCATGCAGCGCGTCGAGGCCGTCGGCGAGGCCGAGCGTCACGCCTTCGAGTACCGCGTAGCCGAGATGCGCGCGCTCGGTCGCGTGCGTCATCCCGAAGAACACGCCTTGTGCGTACGGATCGTTGTGCGGCGTGCGCTCGCCGGACAGGTAGGGCAGGAACAGCGGCGCCGTCGCGAGCGCGTCGGCGTCGAGCGCTTCGACTTCGGCGAGCAGTGCGGGCTCGTCGGTGCCCGTCAGCTTGCAGACCCAGCGCAGGCAGCTCGCGGCCGACAGCACGACGCTCATCAGTTGCCAGCGATCGGGGATGGCGTGGCAGAACGCATGCACGGCCGATGCGGGGTTCGGCATGAAGCGGTCGCCGACCACGCTCAGCACGCCCGACGTGCCGAGCGACACGAAGCCGTCGCCCGCGTGGATCGCGCCGATGCCGAGCGCGCTCGTCGCGTTGTCGCCGCCGCCGCCCGCGACCACGACGGCCTCCGACAGCCCGAGCTCGCGCGCGACGTCCGCGCGCAGCGTGCCGGACGGCGCGTTGCCCTCGACGATGCGGGGCATCTGGTCGCGGGTCATGTCGCACGCAGCGAGCAGCGCGTCGGACCAGTCGCGGCGCGCGACGTCGAGCCACAGCGTGCCAGCCGCGTCCGACGGGTCGGAGACTTTCGCGCCGGTCAGCCGGAACCGCAGGTAGTCCTTCGGCATCAGCACGCAGGCGGTGGCGGCGAACACGTCGGGTTCATGCTTCGCGACCCACAGCAGTTTCGGCGCGGTAAAGCCCGGCATCGCGAGATTGCCGGCCAGCGCATGGAGATCGGGCGCGCGTTCGGTGAGCAGCGCGCATTCGTCGGCGCTGCGCATGTCGTTCCACAGGATCGCGGGGCGCAGCACGCGGTCGTCGCGGCCGAGCAGCACGGCGCCGTGCATCTGTCCCGACAGGCCGATGCCGCGCACCTGCGCGAACGCGTGCGGGTGCCGCTCACGCAACGTTGCGAGCGCGGCGAGCGTGCCTCGCCACCAGTCGTCCGGATGCTGTTCTGCCCAGCGCGGATGCGGCCGCGACACGGTGAACGGCGTGCCGGCCGTGCCGACGACCGTGCCGTCGGGGGCCAGCAGCAATACCTTCACTTCCGAGGTGCCGAGGTCGATGCCGAGATACATGAGCGATTCGTTCCGTCAGTGGGGAGTCGCTACTTTAGCCGCGCGACAGCGCACATGCCAAGGCAGGTTCGCCCGGATGCGCGTCAGCGTTGTGCCAGCCATGCGTCGACCCGCGCGAGCGCGCCGCGCAGCGCCTCGAACAGCGCCGCGTTGCCGGCGAGCGAGCCCCACAGCGCGCGGCTCGCGCACAGCGCGACGACCGGATCGTCGGCGTCGACGATCGCCCGCGCGGCACTTTCATCCATCACGCCGTCCTGGTATGCATACGGCAGCAGGCCGCGCGCCCAGCGTTCGAGAAAGCGCAGGAACAACGCGGGCAGCACGGCGGTGGCGACCGGCGCCGCGCCGCGCGCGAACGATTCGACGAGCGTCGGTGCGATGAAGCCGGGGATCTTCGAGAAGCCGTCGGCCGCCACGCGCTGGTTCGTGTCGAGCACGTACGGGTTGCCGAAGCGTTCGAGCACGACGTCGCGATAGCGCGCGAGATCGAGCGGGCTCGGCGTCAGGCACGGGATCACGTCCTGCGTCACGTAATCGTGCGCGAAGCGCCGGATCGCCGCGTCGTGCGTGCCTTCGTGGATGTAGGTATGGCCCGCGAGCGTGCCGGCCCACGCGATGCAGCTGTGCGTCGCGTTGAGAATGCGGATCTTCGCTTCCTCGTACGGATGCACGTCGTCGACGAGTTCGGCGCCGGCCAGCTCCCAGCGCGGCCGGCCGGCCGCGAAGCGGTCCTCGATCACCCACTGGATGAACGATTCGCCCATCACCGGGCACGCGTCGTCGATACCGGTGGCCGCGAGTACGCGCTCGCGCACGTCGGCGGTCGGGCGTGGCGTGATGCGGTCGACCATCGCGCTCGGCGTCGCGACGTTCGCGTCGAACCACGCGAGGAGGGCGGTTTCACCGCGCCGTTCGAGGAATTCGCGCATCCCCGCGCGAAAGCGCGCGCCGTTGTTGCGCAGGTTGTCGCAGCTCTGCAGCGTGAGCGGGCCCGCGCCGCGCTTCATGCGTTCGGCGAGCAGCGCCGCGAGCGCGCCGTACAGCGTCGTGCGCGCGCCCTGCAGGTCGGCGGCGAGATCGGCGTTTGCGATGTCGAGCCGGTTGTGTTCGTCGAGGTAGTAGCCGCCTTCGGTGACGGTGAACGACACGATCCGGCATGCCGGATCGGCGCCGGCGTCGATCAGCGCGGCGAGGTCGATCGACCACGGCAGCACGCGCGTGATCGCGCGGATCGTCTCGTACGCGCGCTCGCCTTGCGGCGTGACGGTTTCGAGCGTGTAGGCGCCGTGCTGCGCGGCGAGCGCGTCCATCGTCGCGCGCATGTCGTCGCGGATGTTGCCGACGGTCAGCGACCAGCGTTCGTCGGCCGGCACGGCCGCGTTCACGCGATGCAGATACCACGCCTGGTGCGCGCGGTGAAACGAGCCCGCGCCGATGTGCAGCAGCACGGGCGCGCGGGCGGAGGGCGATGCGCTCATCCGGTGTCTCCTGTTCGTGCCAGTCTTTCCAGTCGAATACGATCATTTGCTCTTTATGTGAGCGAATGATCGTATTCGGGCGAGCGAAAGTCAAGGCGGGGAAACGGCATTTCGATGGTGCGCTGCGGCGGGCGGGAAGGCCGGAAGGGCTAGATGGGCAGGAAGGGCAGGAAGGGCAGGAAGGGCGGAGGGGATGGATGAGCCGCCGGCCGGGTAGCGCCGTCAGCGCCCCTCGCGCGTCAACGCGACGAGTTCCTCGAGCAGCTTGCCGGCCGGCCCCGGCAGGATGCCGTGGCGGCGCCGGAACGCGGTGAGCGTGCGCACCGCGACGACTTCGCGCACCGGCAACGTGTCGATCGTGCCGGCGCGCTGCTCGGCGCCGTACATCGGCTCGGCCATCCAGCTCAGGAAGCCGGCATGCGCGACGAGGCTCTTCAGCGTCGTGACCGAACGCGTCTCGACCGCGATGTCGGGCAGCGCGAGCCCGTGCGCGTCGAAGGTCGCACGCATGTGGTCGAACGGCGCGGTGCCGCGCGGCGGAATCGCCCAGCGCGCGTGCAGCGTATCGGCGAGCGTCGGCGCGCGGCCGAGCGCGCGCAGCGGATGCTGCGGCGCCGCAACGATATGACTGCGATCTTCCCAGCGGCACTCGGGAATCGCGACGATCTCGTCGGTGTCGGGTCCGTGCGCGGACAACGCGAGATCGATCTCGTGCTTGTTCAGCCCTTCCGCGAGCCGGTCCCACACGCCTTCGATGATCTCGACGCGCAGGTTCGGCCAACGGTCGAGCACGCGACCGACCGCGACCGGCAGCACGAGGCTCGCGATGCTGCCCACCGTGCCGACCTTGATCGTGCCCTTCGCGAACCCGCGCATCGCGTCGAGTTCCTCGCGCGCGTGCTCGGCCTCGTGCTGCAGCAGCGTCGCGTGCGGCAGCAGCGCCTCGCCGAACGCGGTGAGCTGCACGCCTTTCGAGTGGCGCTCGAACAAGGGCGCGCCGACCTGATCCTCGAGCCGCTTCAGGATCCGGCTCAGCGCCGGCTGCGTCACATGCAGCGCGTCGGCGGCGCGGCCGAGGCTGCCGCACGCGACGATCGTCGTGAAGGCGCGCAATTGTCGGAGATCGAAAGTCATGCCGGAATGTAATGGCTTATCTCAAAAAATACAGTATCAGAGAATGGCTTGCGCTTCGATACTGTGGAAATCGCCAAGCCATCGAGGAGACACCCGAGCATGTCCGGCCACCCGCCCCCATCCGCCGCACCGGTCACCGTTCGTGACGCCGTGATCGACCTGTTCCGCCAGTTCGGCATCGACCGCGTGTTCGGCAATCCCGGATCGACCGAGCTGCCGATGTTCCGCGATTTCCCGGACGATTTTCGTTACGTGCTCGGCCTGCAAGAGGCCGTCGTGGTCGGGATGGCCGACGGCCATGCGCAGGCCACCGGCAACGCGGCGGTCGTCAACCTGCATTCGGCGGCGGGCGTCGGCAATGCGATGGGCAATCTCTTCACCGCATTCAAGAACCGCACGCCGCTGATCGTCACCGCGGGCCAGCAGGCGCGGGCGATTTTGCCGTTCGATCCGTTCCTCGGCGCGACGCAGGCTGCCGAACTGCCGAAACCGTACGTGAAATGGAGCATCGAACCGGCGCGCGCGCAGGACGTGCCGGCCGCGATCGCGCGTGCGTACCGCATCGCGATGCAGGAGCCGCGCGGCCCCGTGTTCGTGTCGATTCCGGTCGACGACTGGGATCAGCCGGCCGAACTGTTGCCGCGGCGCGAGGTCAGCAGCGTCGTGCGGCCCGATCCCGATGCGCTCGCGCGACTTGGCGACGCGCTCGACGCCGCGCGGCGTCCCGCGTTCGTGGTCGGCGCGGCCGTCGATCGCGCGGGCGCGTGGGACGACGTCGTGCGGCTCGCCGAGCGGCACCGTGCGCGCGTGTACGTCGCGCCGATGTCGGGGCGCTGCAGCTTCCCCGAAGACCATCCGCTGTTCGCGGGATTCCTGCCCGCGATCCGCGAGAAGATCGTCGCGCGGCTCGACGGGCACGACCTCGTGTTCGCGTACGGTGCGCCCGCGTTCACCTATCACATCGAAGGCTTCGGCCCGCACGTGCCGCCGGGCGCGACGCTGGTGCAGCTCGTCGACGATCCGGGCATTGCCGCGTGGACGCCGTCCGGCGACGCGGTCGTCGGTAACCTGAGGCTTGCCGCGCGCGACCTGCTGGCGCGCCCGGCGCCGCCCGAGCGGCCGATGCCCGCGCCGCGCGCACCGCGTGCACGCGTCGACGCGCCGGCCGCCGGTGAGCGCATGTCGGTCGCATTCGCACTGCAGACGCTTGCCGACGTGCGCGATGCGCACGACATCGTCGTCGAGGAGGCGCCGAGCGCGCGACCGGTGATGCAGGAACACCTGCCGTTCACGCGCAGCGGCACGTTCTACACGATGGACAGCGGCGGGCTCGGCTACGGAATGCCGGCCACCGTCGGCGTCGCGCTTGCGCACCCTGAGCGGCGCGTGATCGCGCTGATCGGCGACGGCTCGAGCCTGTATTCGATCCAGGCACTGTGGAGCGCCGCGCAGTTGAAGCTGCCGATCACGTTCGTGATCCTGAACAATCGCCGTTACGCGGCGCTGCAGGATTTCGCGCCCGTGTTCGGCTTCGGCCCCGACGACCCCGTGCAGGGCACCGATCTGCCCGACCTCGATTTCGTCGCGCTCGCGCAAGGGATGGGCTGTCGCGGCGTACGCGTTGCCGATGCGGCGCAGCTGCGCGATACATTGACCGACGCGCTGCGTGCGGCGACGCCGGTCGTCGTCGAAGTCGAGATTGCCTGACGCGCGGTGCGCGTCTTTCCGGAGAATCCATGCAAACCGTATCGATGCTGATCGGCGGCGAACGCCGCCATTCGTCCAGCGGCGCGACCTTCGTGCGCCGTAACCCGCTCGACGGCGAAATTGCGTCCGAAGCGCCCGCGTGTAGCGTCGACGATGCGCGAGCCGCAGCCGATGCGGCCGCCCGCGCGTTCCCCGAGTGGGCCGCGCTCGGCCCCGGCGCGCGCCGCGCGCTGCTGCTGAAGGCGGCTGCCGCGCTCGAAGCGAAACACGAGCAGTTCGTCGCGGCGATGGCGGCCGAGACGGGCGCATCCGCGCTATGGGCCGGCTTCAACGTGCACCTTGCCGCGAGTGGGCTCGTCGAGGCCGCGTCGCTGACCACGCAGGTCGGCGGCGAACTGATTCCGTCCGACGTGCCGGGCTCGCTCGCGATGGGCGTGCGGCAGCCGGCCGGCGTCGTGCTCGGCATCGCGCCGTGGAATGCGCCGGTGATCCTCGCGACACGCGCGCTCGCGCTGCCGCTCGCGTGCGGCAACACGGTCGTGCTGAAGGGCTCGGAGCTGTGCCCGGTCACGCACGGGCTGATCGTCGAGGCGCTGCAGGAGGCCGGGCTGCCGCCGGGCGTCGTCAACTTCGTGACCAATGCGCCGGAGGATGCGGGCGCCGTCGTCGATGCACTGATCGCGCATCCGGCCGTGCGCCGGGTGAATTTCACGGGCTCGACGCGGGTCGGCCGGATCGTCGCGGAAGTGTGCGCGCGCCACCTGAAGCCGTCGGTGCTGGAGCTCGGCGGCAAGGCGCCGTTCGTCGTGCTCGACGACGCCGATCTCGACGCGGCCGTCGCGGCGGCCGCGTTCGGCGCGTTCGCGAATTCCGGGCAGATCTGCATGTCGACCGAGCGCATCATTGTCGACGCATCGATTGCCGATGCATTCGCCGCGAAGCTCGCCGACAAGGCCGCGTCGCTGCCGCTCGGCGACCCGCGCAACGGGCCCGTCGTGCTCGGTTCGCTGATCGACATGAAAGCCGTCGAGCGCTGCAACGCGTTGATCGACGATGCACTCGCGCACGGCGCAACGCTGCTGTGCGGCGGCAAGGCCGACAGCACGCTGTTTCCGGCGACGCTGCTCGACCATGTGACGCCGGCGATGCGCATTTACGCGGAAGAATCGTTCGGCCCGGTGAAGGGCATCGTACGCGTCGATGGCGAAGAAGCCGCGATCCGCTGCGCGAACGACAACGCGTTCGGGCTGTCGTCGGCCGTGTTCAGCCGTGACGTCGCGCGTGCGCTGCGCGTCGCGTCTCGCGTCGAATCGGGCATCTGCCACGTGAATGGCCCCACCGTGCACGACGAGGCGCAGATGCCGTTCGGCGGCGTGAAGGACAGCGGCTTCGGCCACTTCGGCGGAAAGGCCGGCATCGCTGCGTTCACGGACTTGCGCTGGATCACCGTGCAGACCGCACCGCGCCACTACCCGTTCTGACGAGGCCATCGACGATGAGGATCGCGATTCTGGGAGCGGGCGCGATGGGCTCGCTGTTCGGCGGGCTACTCGCCGAAAGCGGCGAAGCCGTCACGCTGATCGACGTGAACGACGCGCATCTCGACGCGATTCGCCGCGACGGGCTGCGCATCGACGACGACCGCGGCGAACGGCGCATCCGCGCGTTGCAGGCCGTGCGGCCGGAAGTGGCGAGTGCGGATGCGCTTGCCTTGCCCGATACACCGTTCGATCTGCTGATCGTTTTCACGAAGTCGCTGCATACGCGTACCGCGCTCGACGGTGTGCGTGCGCTGCTGTCACCGAACACCTGCGTGCTGACGCTGCAGAACGGGCTCGGCAATGTCGAGGCGCTGAATGCGTTCGTGCCGCTCGAGCGCATCCTGGTCGGCGTGACGACGTGGCCGGCCGATGCGGCCGGGCCTGCGCACGTGTGCTCGCACGGTGCGGGCACGATCCGCATGATGACGGCCGACGGCGCGGCGCGCCCGTTCGCGACTGCCGTGGCCGACGCGCTGTCGCACGCGGGGCTCGCGTGCACGCTCGATGCCGACGTGTGGGCCGCGATATGGGAAAAGGTCGCGTTCAACGCGGCGCTCAACACGCTGTGCGCGGCGACCGGCTGCTCGGTCGACCAGCTCGGCAATCATCACGACGGGCCGCAGCTCGCGCTCGCGATTGCTGCCGAGACGGCCGCCGTCGCCCGCGCGAAGGGCATCGCGGTCGATGGAGAACGCATCGCGCGCAACGTCGAGCATGCGATCCGCGAACATCGCGGCCATCGTCCGTCGATGCTGCAGGATGTGCTGGCGGGCCGCCGCACGGAAATCGACGCGATCAGCGGCAAGGTCGTGGCGGCTGCGCGCGAAACGGGCGTCGCGGTTCCGCATACCGAGACGATGCTCGCGCTCGTCCGGCTGATCGACGCGCGGAAGGACTGAGCATCAGGCCGGCGGCCGGCTGGCGCCGCATGACGAGACGCGCGCACGACGGACGGGCGATGGCGCCGGATCGTCACGGAGGGGACACCGTGCGGGCACCGGCGCATCGACGCCGGCGGCCGCGCATCAAGCGATCCGGGCACGCGCTTGCGCACCAGCCCGGACAACTGGAGACGCCATGAAAGCCAACGAATGCAGTTGTCATGCCGCGCGCCGCTCGCGCACGTTGCCGCCGCCGCGCGGCGCACGGGAGGCCGCATGAGCTCGCGCGACGGAGTGCCGCCGCCGTCGGTCGACATCGGCACGACGCTCGACGACGGGCCGTTCACGACGATGCAGCGCTATGTGGTGCTGCTCGCCGCGCTCGCGATCGTGCTCGACGGCTTCGACGGCCAGTTGATCGGTTTCGCGATTCCGGTGCTGATCCGCGAATGGGGCATCACGCGCGGCGCGTTTGCGCCGGCCGTCGCGGCCGGGCTGATCGGCATGGGCATCGGCAGCGCGTGCGCGGGAATCGTCGCGGACCGCTTCGGCCGCCGCCAGGCCGTGATCGGCAGCGTGTTCCTGTTCGGTATCGCGACCTGCGCGATCGGCTTCGCGCCCGATGTCGCGGCGATCGCGATACTGCGCTTTTTCGCGGGGCTCGGGATCGGCGGCGCGCTGCCGACGGCCACCACGATGACGGCCGAATACACGCCGGCGCGGCGCCGCACGATGATGGTGACGGCGACGATCGTCTGCGTGCCGCTCGGCGGGATGCTGGCCGGCCTGTTCGCGCACGAGGTGCTGCCGCGTTACGGCTGGCGCGGGCTGTTCTTCGCGGGCGGTGCGCTGCCGCTCGTGCTCGGCTTCTTGCTCGTGCGCGCGCTGCCGGAATCGCCGCGCTATCTTGCGCGGCGCCCCGCGCGCTGGCCTGAACTCGGCGCGCTGCTCGCGCGGATGGAGCGGCCCGTCGCGCCGGGCACGGCATTTACCGACATGAAGGATGCACGCGCGGCAGGTGGCCGCGGCGGCTTCGGCGCGCTGTTCGAGCGCGGTCAGGCGCGCGACACGATCGCGCTGTGGTGCGCGTTCTTCATGTGCCTGCTGGCCGTGTATGCGGCGTTCAGCTGGCTGCCGACGATGCTCGCGGCGAGCGGGTTGAGCGTGTCGGTCGCGGGGGCGGGGCTTACCGCGTACAACCTCGGCGGCGTGATCGGCGCGCTGCTGTGCGCATGGGCGATCGCGCATGCCGGGTCGCGCTGGCCGCTCGCGCTGTGCAGCATCGGCGGCGCGGTGAGTGCGGTGTGGCTGATGGGCGTCGATGCCAGCCGCCATACGAGCTGGCTGATCGTCGGGCTCGGCCTGCACGGGCTGTTCGTCAACGCGGTTCAGTCAACCATGTATGCGCTCTGCGCCTACATCTATCCGACCGCCGTGCGCGCGACGGGCACCGCGAGCGCGCTCGCGTTCGGCCGGCTCGGCGCGATCCTCAGCGCGTTCGCGGGCGCGATCGTGATCACGACGGGCGGCGCCACGGCCTATCTGACGATGCTGGCGATCGCGATGGGCGTTGTCTGCGTCGCGCTGCTCGTCGTGCGACGGCATATCCCGCGGCTTTCACGTGCGGCAGCGCAGCCGCGCGAAGGAGAGGAGCTGGCCCGCACGTCGTCGTGACGGCGGGCGCATGACGTGCGTTACAGCGTGGTGCGCACGTGCCAGAGCTCGGGGAACAGCACGACGTCGAGCATCTTGCGCAGGTACGGCGCACCGCTCGTGCCGCCGGTGCCCTGCTTGAAGCCGATGATGCGCTCGACGGTCGTCACGTGACGGAAGCGCCACTGGCGGAATGCGTCTTCGAGGTCGACGAGTTCCTCGGCCATCTCGTACAGCTCCCAGTGCTGCTGCGGGTGGCGATACACTTCGAGCCACGCGGCTTCGACCGTCTCGTCGTGTCGCGTCGGCTGCGTCCAGTCGCGATCGAGCCGTTCCGGCGCGATCGGGAACCCGCGCCGCGCGAGCAGACGCACGACTTCGTCGTAGAACGACGGCGCCTCGAGCGTCGCGCGCACCTGTTCGAGGATGTCGGGCCGGTGCGCGTGCGGCTGCAGCATCTGCACGTTCTTGTTGCCGAGCAGGAATTCGAGCTGACGATACTGGTACGACTGAAAGCCCGACGACTGGCCGAGATACGGGCGCATCGCCGAGTATTCGGACGGCGTCATCGTCGACAGCACGCTCCACGCCTGCACCAGCTGCTCGAGGATGCGCGACACGCGCGCGAGCATCTTGAATGCGGGCGGCAGCGCGTCGGTGCGCACCGCCTCGAGTGCGCCGCGCAGTTCGAACAGCGCGAGCTTCATCCACAGCTCGCTCGTCTGATGCTGGATGATGAACAGCATCTCGTTGTGATCGGGCGACAGCGGATGCTGCGCGTCGAGGATCGAATTCAGCGACAGGTAGTCGCCGTAGCTCATCGACTTCGAGAAATCGAGTTGCGCGTTGTGCCAGCCGGCATCGCCGGGCACGTGCGGCGCTTCGTGCGCGGCCTGCGCCGGTTGTGCGGCGCGTGCGCCCGAGAACGGGCAGCCCGCCGGCGCGTCGCCGCCGGGTGGCTGCATATGACCAGAATTCACGACTATCTCCAGATTTGAATGACGGGGCGCGGCGCGCGATCCGCGTGACCGCGGCGCGCGCCGGGCAGGGCCGGTCAGGTCACCGCGCCGCGTTCGGCGAACTCGGGCGCCTTCCACGCGTCGGTGGCGAGGATGTCGCGCAGCGTCTCGACGGCATCCCACACGTCGGCGAAGCGCGTATAAAGCGGCGTGAAGCCGAAGCGCAGCACGTACGGCTCACGGTAGTCGCCGATCACGCCGCGCGCGATCAGCGCCTGCATCACTTCGTAGCCGTGCGGATGCTCGAAGCTCGCCTGCGAGCCGCGCTGGTGATGCGCGCGCGGCGTGACGAGCTTCAGCGACAAGCCTGCGCAGCGCGCTTCGACGAGTGCGATGAACGCATCGGTCAGCGCGAGCGACTTGCGGCGGATCGCGTGCATGTCGGTCTGCAGGAACACGTCGAGCCCGCATTCGACCATCGACATCGACACGATCGGCTGCGTGCCGCACAGGAAGCGCGCGATGCCCGGATCGGGCGCGAAGGCCGGCTGCATCGCGAACGGCGCGCGGTGGCCCCACCAGCCCGACAGCGGCTGCGAGAAATGTGCGAGATGGCGCTGCGGCACCCACACGAACGCGGGCGAGCCGGGGCCGCCGTTCAGGTACTTGTACGTGCAGCCGACCGCGCCGTCGGCGCGCGCGCCGTTCAGGTCGACCGGCACCGCGCCGGCCGAGTGCGCGAGATCCCACAGCATCAGCGCGCCCGAGTCGTGCACGAGCTGCGTGACGGCCGGCATGTCGTGCATGTAGCCGGTGCGGTAGTTCACGTGCGTGATCATCGCGACGGCCGTGTCCGCGCCGAGCGCGGCCGGCAGGTCGGCCGGATCGTCGATCAGGCGCAACTCGTAGTCGCCGCCGAGCTGTTCGATCAGCCCTTGCGCGATATACAGGTCGGTCGGGAAATTCGAGCGTTCCGACACGATCACGCGGCGCTCCGGTGCGCGCTCGGCCTGGTGGCGCAGCATCGCCGACAGCAGCTTGAACAGGTTGATCGAGATGGTATCGGTGACGACCGTTTCGCCGGGCGCGCCGCCGATCAGCGTCGCGAGCTTGTCGCCGAGGCGGCGCGGCAGTGCGAACCAGCCGGCCGTGTTCCAGCTGCGGATCAGGCCTTCGCCCCATTCGGCGCCGATCACCTGCTGCGCGCGCGCGGCCGATGCGCTCGGCTGCGCGCCGAGCGAGTTGCCGTCGAGGTAGATCACGCCGTCGGGCAGCGAGAACTGGTCGCGCAGCGGGGCAAGCGGGTCGTCGCGGTCGAGTGCGAGCGCGTCTTCACGGGTCTTGATCATGATGTGGGGTCGTTGGTCGGGGTAATCAGGAAGCACGCGCGGGCAGCGCGCGCAGCACCGCGCGCACGGGGCTCGCGTCGAGCGTCGCGAACTTCAGCGGCAGTGCGATCAGTTCGTAGTCGCCGGGTGGCACGTCGTCGAGCACGATGCCTTCGAGGATCGCCATCCGGTGCGCGCGCACGCGGTGATGCGCATCCATCGTCTTCGATTCCTGCGGGTCGAGCGACGGCGTATCGATGCCGATCAGCTTCACGCCGCGGGCGGCGAGCAGGTCGACGGTCTCGGGCGCGACCGCGCAGAAATGGCTGTCCCACTGCTCGACGCTGGCGCGCGCATAGGTGCGCAGCAGCACACGCGGCGGCACGCCGTCGAGCGCGGCCGCGATGTCGGCCGGCTGCACGACGGGCGATGCGCCAATGCAATGGATCACGCGGCACGGGCCGAGATAGGTATCGAGCGGCACGGCGCCGATCGGCGCACCGTCGGCGTCGTAATGCAGCGGCGCGTCGCAGTGCGCGCCGGTGTGCGGCGACAGCGTCAGGCGCGCGACGTTGACCGGCGAGCCGGCCTCCATCCGCCACACGCGTTCGACGGAAACCGGCGTATCGCCCGGCCACACGGGGGTGGCGGGGCTGACAGGCGGCGAGATGTCCCAGAGTGTGTCCATGGCATGACGAATCGGTGAGTCGATCCTTCGAATGATAGGTGGACGCTCGCAGAAAGTGCTTGCGAAATAAACATGGACAATCCACCGGATTGGCAGATAATTCGACTCAGAGGGAAAACGGGGACCATAAATGCACGCGATCACGCTCGATGCCACCGACTGCCGGATTCTGGCGGTACTGCAGGAGGAGGGCAGAATCAGCAATCTCGACCTGGCGGAACGGATTTCGCTTTCGCCATCCGCCTGCCTGCGCCGCATGCGCCTGCTCGAGGAGCAAGGCGTGATCGAGCACTATCGCGCTTGCCTGAGCCGCGAGAAGCTCGGCTTCGAGCTCGAGGCATTCGTGCAGGTGTCGATGCGCAACGAAGAGAATCAATGGCACGAGCGCTTCGCGGAAGCGCTGCGCGAATGGCCGGAGGTGGTCGGCGCGTTCGTCGTGACGGGCGAGAGCCACTATCTGCTGCGCGTGCTCGCGCACAACCTCAAGCACTATTCGGATTTCGTGCTGAACCGGCTCTACAAGGCGCCGGGCGTGATGGACATCCGTTCGAACATCGTGCTGCAGACGCTGAAGGATGAAGCCGGCGCGCCGGTCGGGCTGGCGCGCACGGGGGCGATCAAAGCGGTGTAAGGCCGTGGAAGCCGCCGCCGTGGAAGACGAGCGGCGGGGCCGTGTCCGATACCGCGCGCACGCCGCAGCGTTCGACTTCGCCGACGAAGATCACGTGGTCGCCTTCATCGTAGCGGCTGCGGTTGTGGCATTCGAACCACGCGAGCGCGCCGTCGAGTACGGGCATCCCGGAGTTGCCGGCCGCATGCGCGATCCCTTCGAAGCGGTCGCCCTTGAAGGTCGAGAAGCGCTTGCACAGGTCGAGCTGCGAGGCCGCGAGCACGTTCACCACGTAGTGGCTGTTGCCGCGGAACACGGGCGTCGACGCCGATTTGTGCGCGAGGCTCCACAGCACGAGCGGCGGGTCGAGCGAAACCGAGTTGAACGAGCTGGCGGTGATGCCGATCAGCTGCCCGGACGGCGCGCGCGTCGTGATCACCGTTACGCCCGTCGCGAACTGGCCGAGTGCTTGCCGGAAGGCGGCCGCGTCGAAATCCGGCGGGTTGGCGCGGCTCATCGGGCCACCATCCGGAACGAGACGGGCAGGCGCGGCGCGACGCGGGTGAGGCGGGCACGGCGGACGAAAGGCGACAAGGCGGTCGATTGGGAAGGGGTGCGCATGGCCCGATTTTAGCGGAATCGGGGCGGTCGAGCCCGGCCGGACGGCGCATTGCGGGGGCAGGGTGGCGTAGCGAACACTGCGATGGGGCGAATTGTAAAAAGGCTCGATGTACTCGAATACGTAGGCACGCACCTCGTATCGAGTACGGTACACATGTTGTCCACAACTTGCTCCACACCAGAGAATGAAGATTGGAGCGACGTGGAGCGGTTGTAGTTGCGCGCCGGCGAGGGTTGCCAATGCTGGGTCATATTGAAGCGTGCTTTGCCGTCGCGACTCGATTTGCCACGAGATACAGCCGCAATGCGGCGCCGGTAACTCCAACGAAGTGGTCTACGCGGTGCGGGTCAGAGCCTCTCGCAGGTCGGGTGAAGTGTACGAGCACGCCCAGATTTTGTAACTTCGGGGCAAAAGCACCTACGTCGGTGAAGAGATTGATTGGCGTTTCACCATTGTGAAATGTATTTCTCGTTGCTTTTGCTGTAACTCGCTCAAGGACCTTCAACCCGGGGACATCTGGCAACTTCAGATTCTCATGTTTCGGAGCCATGGCCTCTGTGCTTTTTTCCGTGAACCATCGAATGAATTCGACGAAATCGCGGTCGTTCAATGCTTCGGCGGCCATAAAAAGTTGCTCTTCTTCGTCACCCGCTTCGACGTTTCTCTCCCAAAGACCGGCGACAAATACCGCGATTACCATCGGGCCGATATCTTTACTCGCACACAGTGCTACACGCCGATACGCATCGAATAGCTCGGAAGTCTCTTTGTCGCTTTTTATGATTTTTGCCAGCAGCTCATTTAACGTCGCTGACTCATATCTGACCTCTCCTTGCTTTCGCAGCTCTTCGACCAGCTGGGCGAGAAATCTCCTCCCTCGATGTTTATTCCATCGAGAAGTGACGTTCTTTTCAAGCCACTCTATTCCAGAGTCGACAAGCTTATCGCTGGCCTTTTCGGCAACGTAACGGCCGACGGTTAGAGCCGTAATCGGTTCGATCATGATTTCCTTGTTGGTAGTCGTCGTTGTTTGACGATGTTACAACGTACTTGAGAGTAGATGGTTTGTATTCAAATGTCGCAGGCTTATCTATCGGATGAGCGCGCCGTAGGAGCGCGAACCGCGATGAGGCGCTTCGCCTGCTCGCAGAGCGGTGACGCGTTCGTGGAAGTGTTCAAGGTCTGTAGGTAAAATGTCGACGATAACTATGAGGAAACAGCAGGATAGAATGGGGACTACTACCGGAAAAACGAGGGATGACTTCAGTCCCAAGGTAAAGCAGGCACTTGCGGAACGAGTCAATTATCATTGTTCGCTATGCGACGCTCCGACACTCGGTCCGAAGAAGGGAACGGCAGACAAGAGGTTTTCGTTAGGCAAGGCCGCACACATTAAAGCTGCTGCACGTGGTGGTCCACGCTACGACGAGAACCAGACACCTGGCGAACGCTCCGCTATCGAAAACGGGATCTGGGCTTGCGCAACTTGTGCCGACCTCATTGACCGAGACCCTGACTCATATGAGCCTGCTGAACTGTTGCGCATCAAGGCGGATGCTGAATGGCAGGCCAGCGCACGCGCTGGTCGGCCTCCCGGCAGCCATGTGCCGGCACTGCAAACTCCATCAGCAATCCAACGAGCGATATCGCTTTTCTGCAGCCAGGAAGCAGTGCGGCAAGAGCGGCTGGATCCACGCTTCGATGTCGCGGTGAGTATGGGCGCGACTGGGCCTGTGTACGAATTGCGGCCGAAGGAGCCAGTCGATGCTCGGCTCGTGATCCGCACAGGCGGCCACCGCCGAGAATTTGACGAGCTGCGCGAGTTCATGGACTACGGCGGCAACTTGGTCCTCGAAGGATTGGAAGTGCGGATGGAAGGTTCGCCGCTCTTTCTGTCGGGCGATGTTGTTACGACCCGTCTGCATGCTTCGAGTCATCCTCGGACGCTCATGATGACCGTGGTTCTGAATGCAGCAGCCGAAATGCCGTTGTACCTTGAGTTCTCTGGGCAGGTGACACATGGCGGCAAAGGCTTTCGCTTCATTGGTTCAACAATGGGGGGAATGCTGACATTAACTGTGGCGGCCGATTATTCAATGAAGAGCCCAGATTTCAAGCTGAATTTCAACCTTGAGGCATGGGGGAAAAAGCCAGTTAGGCAGCTTCCACATTTTTCTCGCCTGCAGCAGATTCTTGAAATGATGAGCAAGGCTGTTCCTGTAGAAGTCCAATGCACTTACGAGGGAATTGAATCAGATTTCAGCTCTGGTGTCATTGATGGGAGCGAGCAGTTCCGTGTATTGCGTGCCTTCATGGACGAGGTTTCGAATCTCAGGAAGCTGGATGGTTTCTTTGACCTTAATCTTTCAATGCCTGCGGACCTTGGCGACGTACTACGGGACCAGGGCGATATCTCGCAGTTACTTGCGATAATTGACATCGGCAAGGCTGAAGACCCGACGATTGAGATTAACCTTGTGCCAACTGAACCGGCTGAGGAGCTACGCGAGATTATTGCGAATCAACGACCAGTAGCGATGCGTCTCAATCAACCGCAACTAAATATTACGGTGTTCGGCCGCGATTTCGGGCCTTTTGAGATTGATGTTACCTGTCCTACTGTGGTGGTTAGGACGGTTGGCCCCGCAGTTGTCGAGGCCGGGGTGCCAATTCAGTTGTCTTTGGGGGCTAGCGAAGGAAATTCTTGGTCTGCCAGGGTTGCCGACCGCCAATGAAAGCACTCGCTTCGTCCTTGGCTTGCTATTGAAACTCCACGGCTATCGCGCCGCCGCCAGCCCGAGCGACAACGCGCCCGTCACGATCAGGCTCGATGCCCACACCGCATCGAGATTGAACCAGCTCCGCGACACGAACTTCAGCCCGAGATAGCGGTACACGAGCCACGCGAGCCCGCCGCCGGCGGCGATCATCGCGGCCGCGTGCACGGCTGCGACGACGAGCGCCATCCCGAGATGCGCATCGACGAGCATGGCCGCCGCGCGGTGGCCGGCGTCGCGGTCGAGCCCGCACAGCCCGAGGTAGACCGGCACCAGCATCAGCCCCGCGCCGTGCGCGATCGCGACCGCGAACGACCACAGGCCGAGCCGCGCCGGCGGGATCCGCGCGAGCGCACGTGGATGCCGGCGCCGGATCAGCAGCACGGCGCCGAAGCCGATCACGAGTGCGCTCGCGCCGATCCGGATCGCCGACTGCCACGCGAGCAGCGCGGCGAGCAGCCCGAACGGCAGCATCACGGCGAACACCGCGAGCGCATGGCCGAGCGCGAGATAGCCGAGCGCCGTGACGAGCGCCGCGCCGCGGCGCGTCATCAGCGCGTTCGACACCGCGAGCGGCCAGCCCATCGCGGGATTGAGCCCGTGATAGACGCCGCTCGCGAGCACGGCCGCCCACAGGGCAGCCTGCGCGTGCAGGCCGGTGCTCAACGCCTGACCGACGGATAGCAGAACGAGTCGGTCGAGCAGTCGCCGCCTTCGAGCCGGATCTGGTGCGCGCGATAGCCGTCGGGGAACTCGACCCAGTAATCGTCTGCGAGCGTCAGCCCGCCTTCCGGCCCCGCATGCGCGAGCACCTGCGCGCCCGGCACGCCATCCGGATAGAACTGGTCGTCCCACGTCGAATACAGCGAGTTGGTCCAGTACACGCGCCGGCCGTCGCGGCTGATCTCGACCATCTGCGGGCCGCCCGCGAATGCGCGGCCGTTCGAGTGCGGCGCACGGCGCACGATGCCGCCGATGCGGACCGACCCCGCGAGCACCGGATTCATCGGATCCGACACGTCGTACTGGCGCATCTCGCCGGTGCCCCAGCACGACACGTAGAGGAAGCGGTCGTCGAGCGACAGGTCGATGTCGGTCACGAGCGGCGGCACCGCGCCGAACCCTTTCAGCAGCGGCGGCAGCTCGTCGGCCGCGGCCGGTTCGGGCGGGATCGTCGCGGTCTTCTTCACATGGAACTTGCCGTCTTCGCGCCACCAGGTCCAGATCGAGCCTTCGAGATTCGTCGTGTCGACCACGACGCCGACGAACCCGTATTCGCGCGCCGGGTCATGCGCGGGCCGCACCTCGAGCGCCATCTGGTGTTGCGCACCGAGATCGATCGTCTGCACGTTGCGCCGCGCGCGCAGGTCCCAGAAATGCAGCCGGTGCCCGTACTTGTTCGCGAGCAGGTCCTCGGGGACGATGCCGTTCTCGAATTGCGGCGGCAGCGCCCATTCGCTCGACACCATGTAGTCGCGCGGCAGGTTCCACCAGAAGTCGTAGTGCTTGTCCTGCGAGCCGCGGTCGATCTCCCAGCGGCCGAGCACGTCGAACGTCTCGCAATCCATGATGAAGATGCCGGGCGCGCCGTCGGTGCCGTCCTTGCCCGCGCCGCCGAGCGTGCTCACGTAGATGCCCTCGGGGCCGCAGTGCACGGTGTGCGGGCGCGAATAGCCGGTCTTCGCGAAGATCTCGTCGGGTTCGATGATCTTGTGGATGCGCGCCTGCGTCGGGTGCGGCTTCGTGTCGATCACGTAGATGCGCGACGAGCGCAGGCCGGGGATGATCAGGAAGCGGCGTTCGAGGAACGCATGGCCGGTCAGCGGCGACAGCGACGACGAGCACGCATTCCAGCCGAAGTGGTGGAACTCGTCGCCGGTGTTCGGCATCGTCACCGTATGCACGATTTTTCCGTAGGTCGGCGAACCGGGCTTCACGTCGATCACGGCGAGCGCGTCGGGTCTGGAAAAATCGGGGCTCAGCAACAACGTATAGGCAAACTCTTCCGCCGGCGCCTGCATCGCAAGCTCGGGTGAAGCGTGAAACGTCGGGTCAGGCCGCATGCTCATGGTGATGCCCTCTCGATGGGTTTGGATCGTGAACGCACGGCCGTTCGTTGCGGGCGTGCGGGTCGGGATGGCCGCGCGGCGCGTATCGTGCCGGCGGGTGCGATCGGCAGGCGGACGCACGTGTCGGTGCCACGCGCGGCGTCGTGCATCAGATCGTGAAAACGGGGGAGGCGGGTAAAGGCGATGGGCCGGATCGCCGCGCCAGGGGCGGGGCGGATGCGCGGCAACGTGATGAAGCAGCTGAAGCGGCGAGCCGCGAGGCGGCAGCGGCCGGGCAGGTGACGCGGGCGAATTCTGTTAAGGCATGCATAGCGATGTTCCGGCAGATGATGTTTGCATCGGGGTCGGGCATGCTTCGGACGCGGTGCGCACGGCGACGGGTTTGCCGCCGCTTGCGCGTGCCTAAGTGTAGACGAGAAACGCGCGGCGAGTCGCACGCGGCACCTGTGCAATCTGCCAGGTTCGCGCGCGAGTGAGATACTTGCCGGAGTGCCGCTGCGTCCCGTACCACGGGCGCGCAGCGGCGGGATGGAACGATGGCAGGCGGCACCGGAGTGTCGCTGCCGTCATCAACGAGGGTCAGAATTCATGGGGAACGAGATGCTTGAAACCGCGACTTTGGGAGGCGGGTGTTTCTGGTGCACGGAGGCCGTGTTTCTCGACGTCGACGGCGTGACGGCCGTCCAGTCGGGCTATGCGGGCGGCCATACGCGCAATCCCGGCTACCGCGACATTTGCGAAGGCGACACCGGCCACGCGGAAGTCGTCAACGTGACGTTCGATCCGGCGCGCATCGGTTATCGCGAGATCCTCGAGATCTTCTTCGCGACGCACGATCCGACCCAGTTGAACCGGCAGGGCAACGACGTCGGCACGCAGTACCGGTCGGTCGTGTTCACGCATTCGGATGCGCAGCGCGACACGGCGCTCGACGTGATCCGCGAGCTTGAGCGCGAGCAGGTGTTCGGGCAGCCGATCGTCACGCAGGTCGTGCCGCTCGACGGCAACTACTGGCCGGCCGAGGACTATCACCAGAACTATTACGCGCGGAACCCCGGGCAGGGCTACTGCTCGGTCGTGATCGGGCCGAAGCTCGCGAAATTCCGGCAGAAGTTCTCGCACCGGCTGAAATCGCTGCGCGGCGCGTAAGCGCGCGCCCGGCGCAAGCCGGCGGAAACAGGCGTCAGGCCGCCTCGTTGCGCCATTGCGCGCACGCGGCGGCGATTTCGCGCGCGAGCGCGATGCACGACAGCGGCGCGGAGCCTTCCGCCTTGTTGTTGATCGTGATGATCACCGGCTGTCCGGCCAGCGCGTAGCGCGCGGCCAGCTCGGCGAGCGCCGAGCGCGTGGCTGGATCCTCGTCGACGAGCTTGTCGAACGGCTCGTATTTCGCTTTCGCCTGTTCGTACTTGAAGCCGCCGTGCAGGCTCCAGCGCACGATCAGCGGGCCCGGTGCGTCGCCGTCGAGCAGCGCGAGCGCGGCGGCCTGGCGCAGCGGGTCGGGCATTCGCGCATGCAGCCCGACGCAGTAGCGCACTCCGAGCGCCGCGAGTGCGCGGATGAAGCGCGGCGTGAGCAGGCTCGCGTCGCGGATCTCGATCGCGTAGCGCGTGCCGTCGGCGTCGGGCGCGAGCGGCGGCAGTGCCGCGAAGAACGCGGTCAGCCGGTCGATCAGCGCGGCCGGCTCGGCTAGCAACGGGTCGGGCAGCGGCGAGAACTGGAACACGAGCACGCCGGCTTTCCGGCCGAGCCCTTCGAGGCACGGCTGCACGAATTCGCGGGTCGCGAGCTGCGCGTCGAGGAAGGTCGCGTTCGGCCCAGACGGCTCGCCGCGCCGGCCGCGGATCACCGCATCGGTCACGGAGGCCGGCGCCTTCACGACGAAGCGGAAATCGTCGGGCACCTGCTGCGCGTAGCGCAGGTAGTCGGCAACCGACAGCGGGCCGTAGAACGACCGGTCGAGGCTCACGCTCTTCAGGAGCGGATGCGCGCCGTACGCCTCGAGCCCTTCGCGCGACAGCTTCGTCTGCGCGAAATCGCCGTCGTAGACGATGCCGTTCCAGCCGGGGAAATACCACGACGACGTGCCGAGCCGGACGTTCGGCGGCAGGCCGGCCGCGGCGTCGGCGACGTCGGCTGCAATCGGCGCAGGCAGCACGCCGCGCTTGCGCCGGCCTTTTTTCGGCGGCGTGGCAGGCGGCGACGGTTCGTCCCACAGCAGGCCCGAGGAAGGCGCCGGATCGTCGTCGGCAGCGCGGGAGGGGATAGGGGCGGGCAGTGCCGGCGGCGCGCCATCCGGCGCGTGCGGCGTCACGTGTTCATCGGTGCTGGCGGGGCGGCCGTCGTCCGCCGGAGCAGGCGACGCGCGTGCAGCGTCCGCCGGCACGCCGAACAGGTCGAATTGCCCGTCGGCGTGCGACGGGTCCGCGTCGTCGCGCTGCTGTCGTTCCGGCGGCGCCTTGCGCCGCGTCCTGCCGTCACCCATGCATGCCCAGCGTGAGGCGCCGCCTAGCGCGGCAGCGCGTGTTCGTAAATATAGCGCCGCGACCACGGCAGCGTTTTCGCGCTGCGTCCGGCCTTGCGGCACACGATCTGGAAGATCGACACGTCGTCGTGCTCGAATGCATACGCGCAGCCGGCAAGATACACGCGCCAGATGCGGAATTTTTCGTCGTCGACGAGGGCTTTGGCCTGGTCGGCCTTGGCCTCGAAGTTTTCCGTCCAGATCTCGAGCGTGCGCGCATAGTGCCGCCGCAGGCTTTCGACGTCAACCGCCTCGAGTCCGCCGCGCTGCGCCGCTTCGAGCGCGAGGCTGATGTGCGGCAGCTCGCCGTCCGGGAACACGTAGCGGTCGATGAATTCGCCGCCGCCGAGCGCCGTCTCGCCGCTTTCGGCGTCGGTCGACGTGATTCCGTGGTTCATCGCGATGCCGTCGTCGGCGAGCAGGTCACGCACGCGCGAGAAGTAGAGCGGCAGGTTCTTGCGGCCGACGTGCTCGAACATCCCGACGCTCGTGATGCGGTCGAACTGGCCATCGATCTCGCGGTAGTCCTGCAGGCGGATCTCGATCCTGTCCTCGAGCCCCGCGGCCTTCACGCGCGCGGTCGCGAGGTCGAACTGGTTTTGCGACAGCGTCACGCCGAGGCACGTCGCGCCGAACTTCTGCGCGGCGCGCAGCACGAGCGCACCCCAGCCGCAGCCGATGTCGAGCAGGCGCTGGCCGGGCTCGAGCTGGATCTTCGTCAGGATGTGATCGATCTTCTTGATCTGCGCGGTGGCGAGATCCTCGTCGCCGTTCTCGAAGTACGCACACGAGTACACCATGTTCTCGTCGAGCCACAGCCGGTAGAACTCGTTCGAGACGTCGTAGTGATACTGGATCGCCTTCTTGTCGGTGCTCTTCGAGTGATTGAAGTAGCGCTTCACGCGCGCGAGCTTGCTCGCGCTCGTCACGGTGCTGCGGGCGAGCGAGTAGCCGATGTTGATGATGTCCGACAGCTTGCCCTCGATGTCGATCTTGCCCTTCACGTACGCCTCGCCGAGATTGTCGAGGCTCGGTTCGAGCAAGAGCGGCAGCGCCGACGCGCTGTTCACCTTCAGCGTGACCTGCGGTGCGCTGAAGGTGCCGAAATCGAGTTGATCGCCGTTCCACAGAACGAGGCGCGCCGGTATGTTCGCTTTCGCCCGTACTTCGTCCGCCCACTGTGCCAGCTTCTTTTCCCAGAACATTTGGATTCTCCGTTTGTTCGTTGAATCGAATACAGCCAAGTATCTTGACCGGCGCCCGCCGCTTGCGAGGCGGGCGCCCGGATGCAACACGAGACACGACCGGCGTGCGCCGGCGCCGCGCTTACGGCGACAGGCGCGAGATCGTCCAGCCCGGCGACGCTGTGGCGTCGCGCGTGTAGAGCAGGCGGTCGTGCAGCCGCGACGGGCGCCCTTGCCAGAACTCGATCGAGTCGGGCACGAGGCGGTAGCCGCCCCAGTGCGGCGGGCGCGGCGGGTTGTCGCCGTAGCGTTCGCTGATGGCCTTTTCGCGCGCCTCGAGCGTCGCGCGGCTGTCGATCACGGCGCTCTGGTCCGACGCCCACGCGCCGATGCGCGAGCCGAGCGGGCGCGACGCGAAATAGCGGTCGCTTTCCTCGGCGCTGGTTTTCTCGATCCGGCCTTCGATGCGCACCTGGCGCTCGAGCTCGATCCAGTAGAACAGCAGCGCGGCTTGCGGATGCACGGCGAGATCGTGCCCCTTGCGGCTTTCGTAATTGGTGAAGAAGACGAACCCGCGTTCGTCGACGCCCTTGATGAGCACGATGCGTGCCGACGGCCGGCCGTCGTCGCCGACGGTCGCGAGCGTCATCGTGTTCGGCTCGGGCAGTTTGGCGGCGAGCGCCTCCTTGAACCAGCGATCGAACTGGGCGAGGGGGTCGTGAGCGACATCGGCTTCGTCGAGCGAAGCACGTGAATAGTTGATGCGGAGATCGGCGAGAGTCGTCATGTTATGCAAACGCTTCAATCTGGAACCATTGTAGCCAACGCGTGAGAAACGTGGGTGCACAGTGGCGCGTGCGAGCGGGGGAGTTCAGGCAAAATAGAGGGCTGCACGACTTACGATTTCCTTGCTGCCATGTCCGCCGCCGACACCGCCCCGCCCAGTTCCTCTGATCTTACCCCGACCCCGGAAATCCAGCTTGACGTGGATCGAGCGCGGCGTTTCGGCGGCGTCGCGCGCCTGTACGGCGCGCCGGCCGCCGCCGCGTTCGAGCGTGCGCACGTCGCGGTGATCGGGATCGGCGGCGTCGGGTCGTGGGTGGCCGAGGCGCTCGCGCGCAATGCGGTCGGCACGCTCACGCTGATCGATCTCGACAACGTCGCGGAAAGCAATACGAACCGCCAGATCCATGCGCTCGACGGCAATTACGGCAAGCCGAAGGTCGATGCGATGGCCGAGCGGATCGCGCTGATCGATCCCGCATGCCGGGTGAACCGGATCGAGGATTTCGTCGAGCCCGACAACTTCGACGCGCTGCTCGGCGGCGGCTTCGACTACGTGATCGACGCGATCGACAGCGTGCGCACGAAGGTCGCGCTGATCGCGTGGTGCGTCGCGAAGCGGCAGCCGCTGATCGTCGTCGGCGGCGCGGGCGGGCAGCTCGATCCCACGCGCATCCGCATCGACGATCTCGCGCTGACGATCCAGGATCCGCTGCTGTCGAAGGTGCGCGCGCAGTTGCGCAAGCAGCACGGCTTTCCGCGCGGGCCGAAGGCGCGTTTCAAGGTCAGCGCCGTGTATTCGGACGAGCCGCTGATCTATCCGGAAGCCGCCGCGTGCGACATCGAGGACGGTGCGGAGCCGTCCGCGGCCGCGCATGTCGCGGGGCTCAACTGTGCGGGATTCGGTTCGAGCGTGTGTGTGACCGCGAGCTTCGGGTTCGCGGCCGCCGCGCATGCGCTGCGCGCGATCGCGGCGCAGGCTGCCGGCTGAGCCCGCGACGCGCGGGCGCAAAGGGATGATGCCGCGGCGCGCGTAGTGCGCCGCGAGCGAGACGGCGATCCGGCCGGGCCGTTGCGGCCCGGCATGCCGTGCGTCAGTTGAGCGCCATGCTCAGCTTGCGTCGCCACCCGGCGACGAGGTCGGGGCGATCGCCCGCCAGCTCGAACACCGAGATCAACGTGCGGCGGCCGAGATCATCGCCGTACGCGCGGTCGCGCGTGACGATTTCCAGCAACTGCTCCACCGCGCCTTCGTACGCGCGCCGCGCGATCAGGCTCTGCGCGAGGTCGAAGCGCGCGTCGAGATCGGCCGGGTTCGCCGCGATGCGTGCTTCGAGCGCGTCGGTCGGCGGCAGGTCGGCCGTGGCTTCGAGTGCGTCGAAACGGGTCTTGATCGCCTGGTAGCGCGGGTCGCCGTTCTGCACGGTCTGCGGCGACAGGCGTTCGGTCTCGGCGCGCGCGGCGTCGACCTGGTTGCTCGCGAGCAGCAGTTCGATCAGGTCGAGGCGTGCGTCGTCGAAACCGGGGTTCAGCGCGAGCGCTGCTTCGAGGTGCGTAAGCGCATCGTCGTAGCGCTGTTCGGCTATCGCGTATTGCGCGGCGCGGCGCTCGGCTTCCTCGGGGGCCGGCAGCAGCCGGTCGAGGAACGCGCGCAACTGGCCTTCGGGCAGCACGCCGACGAACTGGTCGACCGGGCGGCCGTCGGCGAACGCGATCACGTGCGGGATGCTGCGCGTCTGGAAGTGCGCGGCCAGCTCCTGGTTCTCGTCGACGTTGACCTTCACGAGCTTCCAGCGGCCTGCGTAGTCGGCTTCGAGCTTTTCCAGCAACGGGCCGAGCGTCTTGCAGGGGCCGCACCACGGCGCCCAGAAGTCGACCAGCACGGGCGTGTCCAGCGACGCCTCGATGACGTCGTTCTCGAAAGTGGCAAGCGTGGTGTCCATGTCGTTCTCTTCGGTTCGAATATCGTCAGGATGAGGGCGGCGCGCCCTTTTTTCAACGCGGCTTCGACTCGGGCAGCGGAATCCACTCGGTCTCGCCCGGCACCTTGCCCATTTCCTGGCGCGTCCACGCCGCTTTCGCGCGCTCGATCGCCTCGCGGCTGCTGGCGACGAAATTCCATTCGATGAAGCGTTCGCCGTCGATCTTGTCACCGCCGAGCAGCATCGCGCGCGCGCCGCTGCCGCTCGTCAGCGTGACCGTTGCGCCCGGCGCGAGCACGGCCATCCGTTCGGCCGGCACCGGCGTGCCGTCGATCGCGAGCTCGCCGTCGACCACGTAGACCGCGCGTTCCTCGTGCGATGCGTCGAGTTCGATCCGGCCGCCGGCCGCGAATTCGGCCGCGACGTACAGCGTGCGCGAGAACGTCGTGACGGGTGAGCGCAGCCCGAACGCGTCGCCGGCGATCACCGTCAGCGATACGCCGTCTTCGTCGCGCTTCGGCAGCGTGTCGGCCGGATGGTGCTCGAACGACGGCTCGATCGTCTCGTGCGCTTGCGGCAGCGCGACCCAGGTCTGGATCCCGTGCACGGTGTGACCGTTGGCGCGCTGCGCGTCGGGCGTGCGTTCGGAGTGGACGATCCCGCGGCCGGCCGTCATCCAGTTCACGTCGCCCGGCACGATTGCCTGCAGCGAGCCGAGGCTGTCGCGGTGCAGGATCGCGCCGTCGAACAGGTAGGTGACGGTTGCGAGCCCGATGTGCGGATGCGGGCGCACGTCGAGCCCCGTGCCGGCCGGCAGCACGGCGGGACCCATGTGATCGAAGAAGATGAACGGGCCGACGAGGCGCGCGGCGAGTGCGGGCAGCGTGCGGCGCACCTGCAGGTTGCCGATGTCGCGCACGTGCGGCTTCAGCAGGGCTTTGATCGAGTCGGTCATGGCGGCTCCAGAGCGGCGGCGGGGGATGCCGGTCATTGTACTGGCCGCCCGCCGCCGATTCCATGCGCGCCGCGCGGGTATCGGGGCGCACGGCGAAACCCGGTAGACTGACGCGCTTCTCAGGAAAACGCCGGGCCGCCCCAAGGTTTTCCGCCCCGCAGGACGTCCCCGCGGGGCCTGGCGCGAAGCGACAGGGTGGGTGGGCTTTGCAAAAACGATTCGAATCGAGGAGACACCGATGATGGCCCCGAAGGACTTGCTGCTCGCGCTGGTCGTGATCCTGGCGTGGGGCGTGAACTTCGTCGTGATCAAGGTCGGCCTGCACGGGATGCCGCCGATGCTGCTCGGCGCGCTGCGCTTCACGCTCGCAGCCGTGCCCGCGGTGTTCTTCGTGCGCCGGCCGCAGATTCCGTGGCGCCTGCTGGTGCTGTACGGCGCGACGATCCAGCTCGGCCAGTTCGTGTTCCTGTTCACCGGGATGTACGTCGGCATGCCGGCCGGCCTCGCGTCGCTCGTGCTGCAGTCGCAGGCATTTTTCACGCTCGTGTTCGCGATGCTGTTCCTCGGCGAGCGGCTGCGCGTGCAGAACCTGATCGGGCTCGCGATCGCCGCGGGCGGCCTCGTCGTGATCGCTGCACAGGGCGGTCGCGCGATGACGCTCGCGGGCTTCCTGCTGACGATCTGCTCGGCCGCGATGTGGGCGTTCGGCAATATCGTCACGAAGAAGGTCGGGAAAGCGAACCTCGTGTCGCTCGTCGTGTGGGCGAGCCTCGTGCCGCCCGTGCCGTTCTTCCTGCTGTCGCTGTGGTTCGAAGGGCCGCAGCGGATTGCGACCGCGCTCGCCGGGCTGACCGGCGCGTCGATCTTCGCGGTCGTCTATCTCGCGTTCGTCGCGACGCTGCTCGGCTACGGGCTGTGGAGCCGCCTGCTGTCGCGCTACCCGGCCGCGCAGGTCGCGCAGTTCTCGCTGCTGGTGCCGGTCGTCGGGCTCGCGTCGTCGGCGCTGCTGCTCGACGAACACCTGACGCAAACGCAGCTGATCGGCACGGCGCTCGTGATGGGCGGGCTCGCGGTGAACGTGTTCGGCGGAAAAGTGCTGAGCCGCTTCGCGGCATCGTGACGCGCCGGCACGCGGTGCGTGCCGGCGGCGGGGCGGGGCTGGCCGTCAGGCCATCCGGTTCTTCGCGAGCGGCGGATTCGCGGCGAAGTAGCGCTTGATGCCACGGAAGATCGCGTCGGCCATCTGGTCGCGATAGCTGTCGTCGTTCAGCCGGCTCTCTTCTTCCGGGTTGCTGATGAACGCGGTCTCGACGAGGATCGACGGAATGTCGGGCGCCTTCAGCACCGCGAACCCGGCCTGCTCGACCGAGCCCTTGTGCAGCTTGTTGATGCCGCCGACTTCCTTCAGTACGTAGTTGCCGTAGCGCAGCGAATCGCGGATCTGCGCGGTCGTCGACATGTCGAACAGCGCGCGGTTCACGGCCGCGTCCGCCGTCTTAATGTTGATGCCGCCGATCAGGTCCGACGAATTCTCCTTGTTCGCCATCCAGCGCGCTGCGGCGCTCGTCGCGCCATGATCCGACAGCGCGAACACCGACGAGCCGCGCGCGGACGGCGTCGTGAACGCGTCCGCGTGAATCGATACGAACAGATCCGCGCCCACGCGGCGCGCCTTCTGCACGCGTACGTTCAGCGGCACGAAGAAGTCGGCGTCGCGCGTCATCATCGCGCGCATGTTCGGCGCGCCGTCGATCTTCGCGCGCAGCTTCTTCGCGATGTCGAGCGCGATGTGCTTCTCGTACGTGCCGCCGCCGCCGATCGCGCCCGGATCCTCGCCGCCGTGGCCCGGATCGATCGCGACCGTCAGCAGGCGTACCGTGCCGCCCTTGCCGGATTTCGGCGCGGTGAACTTGTAGGTGTCGCCGTCGTCGTCGCTGTCGTCGCGGCGCGCGATGACGGGCGGCGGCTTGACGGCCGGCTTCGCGGGCGTCGAAGGCGTGCCGGCGGCCGGCGGCGTGTGCGGCGTGGCCGGCGTGTTCTGCGCGAAGCGCTGGAAGAACGCGTCGCTGTTGTCGCCGCCGGCCGGCGGCACCGGGGGCGTGCCCGGGCCGGCCAGCGTGGTCGGCGGCTGCATCTGCTGCGCGCGCGCCGTATCGTTGAGCGCCTGCTCCTTGCGTTCCGTCTGCGCGATCAGGTCGGACAGCGGATCGGGCGCGACGGCCGGATACAGGTCGAACACGAGCCGGTACTTGTAGGTGCCGACCGGCGGCAGCGTGAACACCTGCGGCTTCACCGAGCCTTTCAGGTCGAACACCATCCGCACGACGTGCGGCTGATATTGGCCGACGCGCACCGACTGGATCTGCGGGTCGTTCGGCGCGATCTTCGACACGAGGTCGCGCAGCGCCTGGTCGAGATCGAGGCCGGTCAGGTCGACGACGAGACGGTCGGGACCCTGCAGCAGCTGTTGGCTATTCTGCAGCGGCTGGTCGGATTCGATCGTGACGCGCGTGTAATCGCGCGCGGGCCACACGCGCACGCCGAGCACCGACGACGCGTGTGCGAGCCGCGGTGCGACGAGACCGAGCACCAGCGTCGACGCACCCGCGCACAGGATCTGGCGGCGCCGCCAGTTGTGCGTCGCGGTGGCCGCCGATTCGATCGAGCGGAACGGTTTGATCAACATCTTTCGAGACATGCCTTTCCTGAAGCGCTATACGCCCGGACGGTGAGGGCGCGGCCGTCGCCATCCACGTCGAGCGAGAAAACCAGATCGGGCACGCCGAGCAGGGCGCCCGCCTGTTGCGGCCATTCGACGAGGCAGATCGCGCTGGAATTGAAATATTCGCGAAAGCCTGCATCGGACCATTCGGCCGGATCGTTGAATCGATACAGATCGAAGTGATAGACCTCGAGTTCCCCATCGCTGCGTTCGAGCGCGTACGGCTCGACGAGCGTATAGGTCGGGCTGCGCACGCGGCCCTGGTGGCCGAGGCCGCGCAGGATCGCGCGCACGAGGGACGTCTTGCCCGCGCCGAGATCGCCGACCAGCTGGATCTGCAGCCCGTCGAACGCATGCGCGCGGGTGAGTTCGATGCGCGCCGCGTCGAGCGCGTGCGCGAAGCGGGTGCCGAAGGCCTCGGTCGCCGCTTCGTCGGCGAGCGCGATCACGCGCTCCGCGGACGGGGCGGGCAGCATGGCGGCATGAGGCGATTGGCTGGACGTGGCTGGCATTCTCGTAAAATAGTGCGATGAACCGATTACCGGAACTCGCCGCATCCGACAGACCTTCGACTCATGCCGAAGGCGCGGCGCCGTGCGCGCTCGATGATGCGGCGTTGACTGCGCTCGCCGCTCGCATCAGGGCGTGGGGGCGCGAATTGGGTTTCGGGGCGATCGGCATCAGCGATACCGATCTCTCGGATGCCGAAGCAGGCCTCGCCGCCTGGCTGGAAGCCGGATACCACGGCGAAATGGATTATATGGCGAAACATGGGATGAAACGCGCGCGCCCGGCCGAACTTGTGGCCGGTACGCGACGTGTGATTTCCGTGCGGCTCGCCTATTTGCCGGCCCAGACGGTCGCTGGCGACGCGCCCGGCGGCGAGCCCGGCGCGCTCGCACCGCACGACTGGCGCGCGCGCGAACGGGCGCGGCTTGACGATCCGCAGGCGGCAGTCGTGTCGATCTATGCACGCGGCCGCGACTATCACAAGGTGCTGCGCAACCGGCTGCAGACGCTCGCCGAGCGCATCGAGCGCGAGATCGGCGCGTTCGGCTACCGCGTGTTTACCGATTCGGCGCCGGTGCTCGAGGTCGAGCTCGCGCAGAAGGCCGGTGTCGGCTGGCGCGGCAAGCACACGCTGCTGTTGCAGCGCGATGCCGGCTCGCTGTTCTTCCTCGGCGAGATCTACGTCGACCTGCCGCTGCCGACCGACGCGCACACGTCGCCCGATACCGCACCCGAGACGCCGGGCGCGCACTGCGGCAGTTGCACGCGCTGCATCGACGCGTGCCCGACCGGCGCGATCGTCGAGCCGTACCGCGTCGACGCGCGCCGCTGCATCTCGTACCTCACGATCGAACTGAAAGGCAGCATCCCCGAAGCATTGCGCCCGATGATCGGCAATCGCGTGTACGGCTGCGACGACTGCCAGCTCGTGTGCCCGTGGAACAAGTTCGCGCAGGCCGCCCCCGTCGCCGATTTCGACGTGCGGCATGGCCTCGACCGCGCGACGCTCGTCGAGCTGTTCGCGTGGGACGCCGACACGTTCGATACGCGGATGCAGGGCAGCGCGATCCGGCGCATCGGCTATGAAAGCTGGCTGCGCAATCTCGCGGTCGGGCTCGGCAATGCGTTGCGTGCGGATTCGGACCGGCTCGCGCCGCCGGCGCGCGACGCGATCGTCGCCGCGTTGCGCGCGCGGGCCGACGATCCGTCGCCGGTCGTGCGCGAGCATGTCGAATGGGCGCTGCGTGCCGCGTGAAGGCGGCGTAAAGTGTCGTCGGAGCGCGGCAGTGAGCACGCATACATCGGTCAGGAGAAGACAATGTTCAACGCAGTCATCGACGCGCCGTTCGGCAAGGTCGGCGTCCGCACGGACGCCGCGGTGGTGCGCGAGATCGTCTATCTGCCCGAATCGGTGAAGTCGGTCGATCCGGATTCGCCGCTCGCGAAGCGCGCGGTCAAGCAGATCGAACGTTATTTCGAGCGCGCGTCGGCGCGCTTCGACCTGCCTCTCGCCGAAGTCGGCAGCGCGTTCCAGCACCGCGTGTGGGACGTGATCAGCGATATCCCGCCCGGCACCGTGCTGACCTACGGCCAGGTCGCGAAGCGGATCGGGAGTGCGCCGCGCGCGGTTGGGCAGGCATGCGGCGCGAACTATTTCCCGCTCGTGATTCCATGCCATCGCGTCGTTGCGGCGGGCGGCCTCGGCGGCTTCGCGAACCACGACGACAACGGCTATTACCAGAAAGTGAAGCGCTGGCTGCTGGCGCACGAAGGCGTGCCGTACTGATGAGTGAACCATTGATGACCCCCGAAGCCGACGGCGATGCCGCCGCGGCCTCGCCCGCGCTGCTCGCGAGCCGCGCGTCGATCGACGTGTTCTGCGATGCGCTGTGGCTGGAGCACGGGCTCGCGCGCAACACGCTCGACGCATACCGGCGCGATCTGGTGCTGTTTTCCCAATGGCTGGCCGAGACGCACGACGCGCCGCTCGATGTGGCCGACGAGGCGATGGTGACGGGCTACATCGCCGCGCGCAGCGACGGCAAGGCGACGTCGTCGAACCGGCGGCTGTCGGTGTTCCGTCGCTATTACGGCTGGGCCGTGCGCGAGCATCGCGTGAGCGCCGACCCGACGCTGCGGATCACGTCCGCGAAACAGGCGGCGCGGTTTCCGTCGACGTTGTCCGAGGCGCAGGTCGAGGCGCTGCTCGGCGCGCCCGACGTCGGCACGCCGCTCGGCCTGCGTGATCGCACGATGCTCGAACTGATGTATGCGAGCGGGCTGCGCGTGAGCGAGCTCGTGACGCTGAAGACGGTCGAGGTCGGCCTGAACGAAGGCGTCGTGCGCGTGATGGGCAAGGGTTCGAAGGAGCGGCTCGTGCCGTTCGGCGAAGTCGCGCACGGCTGGATCGAGCGCTACCTGCGCGATGCGCGGCCGGCGCTGCTCGGTGCGCGCGCGGCCGATGCGCTGTTCGTGACCGCGCGCGGCGACGGGATGACGCGCCAGCAGTTCTGGAACATCATCAAGCGTCACGCGCAGCAGGCCGACGTGCGCGCGCACCTGTCGCCGCACACGCTGCGGCATGCGTTCGCGACGCACCTGCTGAACCACGGCGCCGACCTGCGCGTCGTGCAGATGCTGCTCGGTCACAGCGACATCTCGACCACGCAGATCTACACGCACGTCGCGCGCGAGCGGCTGAAGACGCTGCACGCGCAGCACCATCCGCGCGGCTAGTCCGCCCGGTGCGTGCCGCCGTGCGCGCCGGCCGGTGTCAGGCCAGGTCGCGCAGCTTGTGCTTCAGCACCTTGCCGGTCGATGCAGCCGGCAGCGCGTCGAGCACGCGGATGTGCGCAGGGCGCTTGTAAGGCGTGAGCCGTTCCGCGCACCACGCGTGCAGTGCGGCTTCGTCCGCAGTCGCGCCGGGCGCCAGCTCGACGAACGCGAGCACTTCCTCGTTGCCTTCGACCGCGCGGCCGATCACGGCCGCCTGCACGACGTCCGGATGCGCGTTCAGCACCTGCTCGACTTCGACCGGATACACGTTGAAGCCCGACCGGATGATCAGCTCCTTGCTGCGGCCCGCGATCGTCACCGCGCCATCGGCCTCCTGTCGCGCGAGATCGCCGGTGCTCAGCCAGCCGTCCGGCGACACGGCCGCGCGCGTCGCGTCCGCGTTGCGGTAGTAGCCGAGCATCACGTTCGGCCCGCGCACGCGAATCTCGCCGACTTCGCCCGGTGGCACGTCGGTGCCGTCCGGCGCGACGATCCGCATCTCGACGCCCGGAATCGGTACGCCGACCGAACTGTCGGCACGCGGCGCGTCGAGCGGCGTCTGCGTGATCGTCGGGCTGCTTTCGGTCATCCCGTAGCCGTTGTGCAGCGGCACGCCGTACTGGCGCTCGACGCGCGCCTTCAGGTTCGCGTCGAGCGGCGAGCCGCCCGAATACGCGAAGCGCAGGCGCGGCGCATGCCATGCGTGGCCGTGCGTGTGCAGGTGTTCGAGCAGCTTCGCGTGCATCGCGGGCACGCCCTGGAAAATCGTCACGCCTTCGTCGGCGAGCGCGACGCGCACGGCTTCCGGCGAGAAGCGCGGCGCGAGCCGCAGCGTCGCGCCGGCGTACAGGCTGCCGAGGCAGACCGACGCGAGCCCGTACACGTGCGACACGGGCAGCACCGTGTAGACGACATCGTCGGGCGACACACGGCGCAGCGTGCTCGACGTTGCGGCAATGAACAGCAGGTTGCGGTGCGACAGCATCACGCCTTTCGGCGTACCGGTCGTGCCGGTCGTGTAGATCAGCGCCGCACATTGCGCGGCGCTGTCGGTCGCGACCGGTTCGGTGGGTGCGCTCGCGTCGATGCGATACGACCACGCGCCGATGTCGACCGGCAGTGCGCCAGCGGGCGTCGCGCCGAGCCGAGCGGCATGCGCGCGCGCATCGGGCGATGCGTCCGTCGCGAATGCGACCAGCTTCGGGCGCGCGTGCGCGGCAATCGCATCGAGTTCGCCGGCCGACAGCCGTGCGTTCGACACGAGCGCCCACGCGTCGAGACGAGCGACCGCGAACAGCAGCACGATCTGCGCGACGCAGTTTTCCGCGACGATCATCACGCGGTCGCCGCCTTGCACGCCGAGGCTCGCGAGCCGCGCGGCCGCCGCATCGACGGCCTGCGCCAGCTCGCCGTACGACAGGCGGCGCGCATCTTCGATCAGCGCCGGATGCGCGGGCGCCTGCGCGGCCCAGCGCGCGGGCACGTCGGCGATGCGGCGCGGCAGCGCGGCGAGCAGGGCGTCGACGTCGAGCGACTCGGATGAACGGATGGGCGAGGGCATGGCGTCTCCAGAAAAGGGGCCGGGCGGCGGCTTGACGATGTTTGCGAACGATCGTGCCACGACGGCGCATGCACCACAATCGGCCAATCGGGCAATAGCACTTCGCGATGTCCGCAATGATGATGGGCGGAATCGTGGCGGCGGCGCGGGCGGCCGTCCGGCGGAAAACGGGTCGCGAGTATAACGCCGGCCCGCGCACGCCGCCGCCCGCCCGCCGGTCGTTCGCCATTAAAATGCCGCCATGAGCAAATCCAGACACGTGTCCGAAACCCCCGCGACCCAGCTGTTGCGCCGCCATGGCGTGACGTTCGGCGAGCATCCGTACGACTACGTCGAGCACGGCGGCACCGGCGAATCGGCGCGCCAGCTCGGCGCGGACGAGCACTGCGTCGTGAAGACGCTCGTAATGGAAGACGAGCACGCGAAGCCGCTGATCGTGCTGATGCACGGCGACCGCACCGTGTCGACGAAGAACCTCGCGCGGCAGATCGGCGCGAAGCGCGTCGAGCCGTGCAAGCCCGAGGTCGCGAACCGCCATTCGGGCTATCTCGTCGGCGGCACGTCGCCGTTCGGCACGCGCAAGACGATGCCCGTCTACGTCGAGGCGACGATCCTCGAATTGCCGACGATCTACCTGAACGGCGGCCGCCGCGGCTACCTCGTCAGCCTCGCGCCGGCGGTACTCGTGTCATTGCTCGGCGCGCAGCCGGTGCAGTGCGCGAGTGTCGACTGAGGGTTTCACCTTCGTGGCACCCCGCGCCCGTTCGGTAGAATGGGCGCCGTTTCGGCCTGCCGGCTCGCCGTGCACGGCCGTCCCTTTACCGATACGTTGAAAGAAGAGTCCTCCGCATGCAGATCCTGCTCGCCGCCCTCGTTGCCTACCTGATCGGTTCGGTGTCGTTCGCCGTCGTCGTCAGTTCCGCGATGGGCCTGGCCGACCCGCGTTCGTACGGGTCGAAGAATCCCGGCGCGACCAATGTGCTGCGCAGCGGCAACAAGAAGGCCGCGATCCTGACGCTCGTCGGCGACGCGTTCAAGGGCTGGGTTGCCGTCTGGCTCGCACGACGCCTGGGCCTGCCCGACGTCGCCGTCGCGTGGGTCGCGATCGCCGTGTTCCTCGGCCACCTGTATCCGGTGTTCTTCCGCTTCCAGGGCGGCAAGGGCGTCGCGACCGCGGCCGGCGTGCTGCTCGCGGTGCACCCGGTGCTCGGGCTCGCGACGGCGCTGACCTGGCTGATCGTCGCGTTCTTCTTCCGCTACTCGTCGCTCGCGGCGCTGGTGGCGGCCGTATTCGCGCCGGTGTTCGACGTGTTCCTGTTCGGCACCGGCCACAACCCGGTTGCGTGGGCCGTGCTCGCGATGAGCGTGCTGCTCGTGTGGCGTCACCGCGGCAACATCTCGAAGCTGCTCGCGGGGCAGGAAAGCCGGATCGGCGACAAGAAGAAGGCGGCCGCGGACGGCGGCGCGCAGGACGGCGGGAAAGCCTGAGAAAGCGCGGCGCCTGCCGCGCGCCGGGCGCGCCGCGTGTGCGGGGCCCGGCGGGATGACGTGACGGATCGGCTGGCGATCAGTCGCGGAAGTTGTTGAAGTCGAGCGGCGTGTCGGTCACGTCCTTGCGCAGCATCGCGATCGTGCTCTGCAGGTCGTCGCGCTTGGTGCCCGAGATGCGCACCGCATCGCCCTGGATGCTCGCCTGCACCTTGATCTTGCTGTCCTTCACGAGCCGCACGATCTTCTTCGCGAGATCGCCGGTCACGCCCTTCTTCACGGTGACGATCTGCTTGACCTTGTCGCCGCCGATCTTCTCGACCTTGCCGTAGTCGAGGAAGCGCACGTCGACGTTGCGCTTGGCCAGCTTGCCGATCAGCACGTCCTTGACCTGGCCGAGCTTGAAATCGTCGTCGGCGAACAGCGTCAGCTCGCGTTCCTTCTGCTCGACGCGTGCGTCGGAGCCCTTGAAGTCGAAGCGCGTCGAAATTTCCTTGTTCGACTGCTCGATGGCGTTCTTCACTTCGATCATGTTCGCTTCGGAAACGACGTCGAACGATGGCATGGTTTTCTCCCTTGAGATGCGGGCACCCGGCTCGCGCGCGGGCACTCGCTATAATTGCGGACTGTTTGCCATTTTACCGATGCCCCTCCGTTTGCCCAAGGCCGGCCATGTGCCGCCCGGGCCGACGTGACCGCGAATGCCGATGCCTCCTGACGATTCCGCCCTGTCGCTGCTCCCCGACCATCCGCTCGCCGCGCACAACACGTTCGGCATCGCCGCGACCGCGCGCCTTGCCGCGCGCATCACGCATGCGTCGCAGTTCGAGGCGCTGCACCGCGACCCGCGCGTCGCGAACCTGCCGCAGTTCGTGCTCGGCGGCGGCAGCAACGTCGTGTTCACGCGCGATTTCGACGGCGTCGTGCTGTTCGACGAGATCAGCGGCCGCCGTGTCGTGCGCGAGGACGACGACGCGTGGTACGTCGAGGCAGGTGGCGGCGAGAACTGGCACGCATTCGTCGCGTGGACGCTCGAGCACGGGATGCCGGGCCTCGAGAACCTCGCACTGATTCCCGGCACCGTCGGCGCCGCGCCGATCCAGAACATCGGCGCGTACGGCCTCGAAATGAAGGCATATTTCGACTCGCTGGTCGCGGTCGAGCTGGCGACGGGGCGCAGCGAGCGCTTCGACGCCGCGCGCTGCGCGTTCGGCTACCGCGACAGCTTCTTCAAGCGGGAAGGGCGCGGCCGGTTCGCGATCGTGTCGGTGACGTTCCGGCTGCCGAAGCAATGGGCGCCGCGGCTCGGCTACGCGGACGTCACGCGCGAGCTCGACGCGCGCGGCATCGCGACTGATGCGACGACGCCAAGCGACGTGTTCGACGCGGTCGTCGCGATCCGCCGCGCGAAGCTGCCCGATCCGCTCGTGCTCGGCAACGCGGGCAGTTTCTTCAAGAATCCGGTGATCGACGCCGCGCAGTTCGAGGCGCTGCGCGCCCGCGCACCCGAGGTCGTGTCGTATCCGCAGCCGGACGGGCACGTGAAGCTGGCGGCCGGCTGGCTGATCGACCGCTGCGGCTGGAAGGGCCGGGCACTCGGTGCGGCGGCCGTG
This sequence comes from Burkholderia sp. BCC1999, assembly GCF_905339975.1. Classification (NCBI taxonomy): domain Bacteria; kingdom Pseudomonadati; phylum Pseudomonadota; class Betaproteobacteria; order Burkholderiales; family Burkholderiaceae; genus Burkholderia; species Burkholderia sp. BCC1999. Next base: position 58,028 of record NZ_CAJPHP010000004.1, read on the forward strand.
CACGACCGCCAGGCGCTCGTGCTCGTCAATCGCGGCGGTGCGACGGGCGCCGACGTGCTCGCGCTGGCGCAGGCGATCCAGGCCGACGTGCGTGCGCAATTCGGGGTCGAGCTGGAAGCTGAGCCGGTCTGCCTGTAACGCGGGTTCCGCGCCGCTTTCCGCGCGCCCAAACAAAAAGCGCCGATCGTCGATCGGCGCTTTTTTTACGCGTGTGCGTTCCGGCGCGTCAGTGCTTGAGGCGGCCGAGCAGCAGGAACTCCATCAGTGCCTTCTGCACGTGCAGGCGGTTTTCCGCCTCGTCCCAGACGACGCTCTGCGGGCCATCGATCACGCCGGCCGTCACTTCCTCGCCGCGGTGCGCGGGCAGGCAGTGCATGAAGAGCGCATCCGGGTTCGCGTGGCCCATCATTTCCTCGTCGACGCACCAGTCGGCAAACGCCTGCTTGCGCGCTTCGTTCTCGGCTTCGAAGCCCATGCTCGTCCACACGTCGGTGGTGACGAGGTCGGCGCCCTTGCACGCTTCGTTCGGATCGTCGAACACCTCGTAGAACGGCGCGCTGCCGGGCGACACGAGCTTCATGTCGAGCGCATAGCCGGGCGGCGTGGACAGGCGCAGCTTGAAGCCGAGGATCTGCGCGGCTTCGATCCACGTGTAGAGCATGTTGTTCGCGTCGCCGACCCATGCGACGGTCTTGCCGGCGATCGGGCCGCGGTGCTCGTAGTACGTGAAGATGTCGGCGAGCACCTGGCACGGGTGGTAATCGTTCGTCAGGCCGTTGATCACCGGCACGCGGGAGTTTTCCGCGAAGCGCGTGATGACCTCCTGCTCGAACGTGCGGATCATGATGATGTCGACCATCCGCGAGATGACCTGCGCGGAATCCTCGACGGGTTCGCCGCGGCCGAGCTGCGTGTCGCGCGTGCTCATGAAGACGGCGTGGCCGCCGAGCTGGAAGATCCCGGCCTCGAACGACAGCCGCGTACGCGTCGAGCTCTTCTCGAAGATCATCGCGAGCGTGCGGTCGTGCAGCGGGTGATAGGTCTCGTAGTTCTTGAATTTGCGCTTCAGGATACCCGTGCGTTCGAGCACGTACTCGTAGTCTTCCAGCGAGAAATCCTTGAACTGCAGGTAGTGACGAATGGTTTTGGCGGTCATGAAGCGAAATACGGCGGGTTTCACCCGGCAGCGAGGCCGGACGGCGCCGCCGTCGGGTGTGGATAACTCAAAGCAGCATAAAGGATTTTCTGTGCTTTGACGAGCCGCGGAGCGAAGCGGGGCACGATCGCGACACGCAGCGGACGGCGCGGGAAGGCGGCCGTCGGGACGACGCGCGATGGCGCGCTGCGGTATAATTCGAAAGTTTTCTCCAGCCCGGCAGGCAAGGCTTTTCGCGCTCTGCCGGACACAAGCCGTGCGCTGCACAAATCCGGTGCAGTCCACCGGCGGCGCGCATCGACGTCCCGTTTTCGGGATGCCGGAATGCTTGTGCCGCCGTCCATTCCAGCTTTGTGTTCGCGTTTCCAGGCGCTGTTGCCTGGACATCGCCGGGCCGTCACTTGGGTAACCACATGGCTGAAACCCCTCCGACCGAATTCTTCATCCAGGGCATCACGAAAGACGGGAAAAAGTTTCGCCCGAGCGACTGGTCGGAACGTCTGGCCGGTGTGATGGCCTGCTTCGGGCCGGGGGCGAGCGGGCCGAATGCGCGTCTCAAGTATTCGCTGTACGTGCGTCCGACGATGCTCGGCGACCTGAAATGCGTGATCCTCGATTCGCGGCTGCGCGACATCGAACCGATGGCTTTCGATTTCGTGCTGAATTTCGCGAAGGACAACAACCTCGTCGTCACCGAGGCGTGCGAACTGCCGGATTACAACACGAAGAAGTGATGCCGACGGGCGAGGGCGCGTGCAGCGCCCGCCCCGGCAAGTGCTGCCGCTGCCGCGCATGATGACGCGCAGGCGGCAGACGACAAAAAAGCCCGCCTAGGCGGGCTTTTTTGCGATCGCAGGAAACAGGAACGCCCGCGGGAGCGGGCGCACCAGGTTTACGCTGCTGCCTGCAGGCCCTTGACGGCTGCGGCCAGGCGGCTCTTGCTGCGAGCGGCCTTGTTCTTGTGAACGATCTTCTTGTCGGCGATCGTGTCGATCGTCTTCACGGCAGCCTTGAACAGCTCGGCAGCCTTTGCTTGGTCGCCGGCGTCAACAGCCTTGCGAACCGACTTGATCGCGGTACGGAATTTCGAGCGCAGCGCCGAGTTGTGCGAGTTTGCCTTCGCGGCCTGGCGGGCGCGCTTGCGTGCTTGTGCGGAGTTAGCCATGACGGTTCCTTATCCTGTCCTGTTTCCAGAGCTTGGAGCCTGACGGCCAAGCGCTGCTTTTCGATCCGTCCCCTGAGAACGATTGCCCAGGGGCGCATAAAAAAACGGTGATTTTAACCGAGGCTAGGACATGAAAACGGCAGTTGCCGTGCATGTACGAGCCCAGAAACCGGAGATTATAGCAACAAAATCAAGCGTGTGGCAAGTTCGAAGTGACATTCGCCGGACGGGGCGCCGGCGGCGTGCGCGCTTTTCGGCATCGGCCGCTGGCCGGGTCGCGCAACGTCCGTATAATAAGCGCCCCATGAATCTATTCAGAGCCCTGCTGACGGTCAGCGGCTTCACGCTGCTGTCGCGCGTGACCGGACTGGCCCGCGAGACGCTGATCGCCCGTGCGTTCGGTGCCAGTCAATATACCGACGCGTTCTACGTCGCTTTCCGCATTCCGAACCTGCTGCGCCGCCTGTCCGCCGAAGGCGCGTTCTCGCAGGCGTTCGTGCCGATCCTCGCCGAGTTCAAGAACCAGCAGGGGCACGATGCGACGAAGGCGCTCGTCGACGCGATGTCCACCGTGCTCGCGTGGGCGCTTGCCGTGCTGTCGGTCCTCGGGATCGCCGGCGCGTCGTGGGTCGTGTTCGCGGTCGCGTCCGGCCTGCACACCGATGGCCAGGCGTTCCCGCTCGCGGTCACGATGACGCAGATCATGTTCCCGTACATCGTGTTCATCTCGCTGACGACGCTCGCGTCCGGCGTGCTCAACACGTACAAGAGCTTCTCGCTGCCCGCGTTCGCGCCGGTGCTGCTCAACGTCGCGTTCATTGCCGCAGCCGTGTTCGTCGCGCCGCACCTGAAGGTGCCGGTCTACGCGCTCGCGTGGGCCGTCATCGTCGGCGGCGTACTGCAGTTCCTCGTGCAGATGCCGGGGCTGAAGAAGATCGACATGGTGCCGCTGATCGGCCTGAACCCGCTGCGCGCACTGCGCCACCCGGGCGTGAAGCGCGTGCTCGCGAAGATGGTGCCCGCGACGTTCGCGGTGTCGGTCGCGCAGCTGTCGCTGATCATCAACACCAACATCGCGTCGCGGCTCGGGCAGGGCGCCGTGTCGTGGATCAACTACGCCGACCGCCTGATGGAATTCCCGACGGCGCTGCTCGGCGTCGCGCTCGGCACGATCCTGCTGCCGAGCCTGTCGAAGGCGCACGTCGACGCCGATTCGCATGAGTATTCGGCGCTGCTCGACTGGGGGCTGCGCGTCACGTTCCTGCTCGCGGCGCCGAGCGCGCTCGCGCTGTTCTTCTTCGCGACGCCGCTCACCGCGACGCTGTTCAACTACGGCAAGTTCGACGCGCATACCGTCACGATGGTCGCGCGCGCGCTCGCGACCTACGGGATCGGCCTCGTCGGCATCATCCTGATCAAGATCCTCGCGCCGGGCTTCTATGCGAAGCAGGACATCAAGACGCCCGTGAAGATCGCGATCGGCGTGCTGATCGTCACGCAGATCTCGAACTACGTGTTCGTGCCGCTGATCGGCCACGCGGGCCTGACGCTGAGCATCGGCGTGGGCGCGTGCCTGAATTCGCTGCTGCTGTTCCTCGGGCTGCGCAAGCGCGGCATTTACCAGCCGTCGCCGGGCTGGCTGCGCTTCTTCGTGCAGCTCGTCGGCGCGACGCTCGTGCTCGCGGGCCTGATGCACTGGTGCGCGATCAGTTTCGACTGGACGGGGATGCGCACGCAGCCGCTCGACCGCATCGCGCTGATGGCGGCGTGCCTCGTGCTGTTCGCTGCACTATATTTCGGTATGTTGTGGGTGATGGGCTTCAAATACGCTTACTTCAGAAGGCGCGCCAAGTGACGACCGCAATGACTCGCGTCCTCGACTACTTCAGCACGCTCGTGGCGGACGACGACAGTCTGCCCGTCACGGAAACCGCGCTGTCGCTGGCGCAGGACGCGTATCCGGACCTCGACCTGCAGGGTACGCTGGCCGAACTCGACATGCTGGCGGCGCGGCTGCGCCGGCGGTTCGCCGACGATGCGGACCTGAAGGGCCGCGTCGCCGCGCTGAACGACTTCTTCTTCCGCGAACTCGGCTTCTCGTGCAATCACAACGATTACTACGACCCCGATAACAGCCACTTGAATGCCGTGCTGAAACGGCGGCGCGGGATCCCGATCTCGCTGTCGGTGCTGTACCTGGAGCTCGCCGAGCAGATCGGCGTGCCGGCGCGCGGCGTGTCGTTCCCCGGCCATTTCCTGCTGCGCGTCACGCTGCCGGACGGCGACCTGATCATCGATCCGACCAACGGTCATTCGCTGTCCGAAGCCGAGATGGTCGAGATGCTCGAGCCGTACGTCGCGCGCGCGGCCGGTGCGGTCGACAGTGCGTTGCGCGCACTGCTGCAACCGGCGACGAGCCGCGAGATCATCGCGCGGATGCTGCGCAACCTGAAGACGATCTATCTGCAGACGGAACGCTGGCAGCGGCTGCTCGCGGTGCAGCAGCGGCTTGTGATCCTGTTGCCCGAGCAGCTCGACGAGGTGCGCGACCGCGGCTTTGCGTATGCACGGCTCGACTACCTGCGTCCCGCGCTCGAGGATCTCGAGCAGTATCTCGGCGAGCGGCCCGAGGCGGACGACGCGACCGTCGTCGAATCGCAGGTCACCGAATTGCGGCAGCGCATGCAGCGCGACGGCGAGGACTGAGCCGCCATCGCGCCGTTTCCGGAACAAGAAAAAAACGCCCGCATCGCGGGCGTTTTTCATGGGCGCCTACTTCGGCTGCATCCGGATCGCGCCGTCGAGGCGGATCACTTCGCCATTGAGCATCGGATTCTCGACGATCTGGCGCACCAGCATCGCGTATTCGGCCGGTTTGCCGAGCCGCGGCGGGAACGGCACCATCGCGCCGAGCGCGTCCTGCACGTCCTGCGGCATGCCGAGCAGCATCGGCGTTTCGAACAGGCCGGGCGCGATCGTCATCACGCGGATGCCGCTGCGCGACAGATCGCGCGCGATCGGCAGCGTCATGCCTGCGACACCGGCCTTCGATGCCGCATAGGCGGCCTGGCCGATCTGTCCGTCGAAGGCGGCGACCGACGCGGTGCTGACGATCACGCCGCGCTCGCCTTCCGCGGTCGGCGCGGTCGCGGCCATCGCGGCGGCCGCGAGCCGGATCATGTTGAACGTGCCGACCAGGTTCACGTTGATCGTCTTCGCGAATACGTCGAGCGGGTGCGCGCCGTCCTTGCCGACGGTTTTCGCGGCCGGCGCGATGCCCGCGCAGTTCACGAGGCCGCGTAGCGTGCCCGCGTGCGTTGCCGCGTCGACGGCCGTCTGTGCGTCGGTTTCGCTCGACACGTCGCAGCGCACGAATACACCGCCCAGTTCGGTCGCGAGCGCAGTGCCTGCCGCTTCGTTCAGATCGGCGAGCACGACCGTACCGCCGGCCTGGGCAAGCATCCGTGCGGTGCCGGCGCCGAGGCCCGATGCGCCGCCCGTGATCAGAAACACGTTGCCGCGAATTTCCATGTCTGTCTCCTGTCGACCGCCCTTGGCGCTTTAGCGCTTAGGGAGGTCCCATGCAAAGCGTCGACCGCCCTTGGCGCTTTAGCGCTTGGGGCGATCCCATGCAAAGCGGTTGTTCTGTCCGATGCGCATTCATTGAAAGGCCAGCGCGCCGCGAGTGGACGCGGCACGCATTCAAGCGATTGTACGGGGCGTCGTCACGTGGAGGCGATAAACGCACGCTCGTGCGAATCTCGACCGGGCAAAAAAAGCCGCCCGAAAAGGGCGGCTCTTGCGGGTGCGCGACGCGCTGCTTACTTCAGTGCGTCAAACGCGCGCTCGCGGATTTCCTCGACAGCGCCGAGGCCCGAGATCTTGCGATACTGCGGTGCCTTCAGGCCGTTTTCCTCGCCGCGCTGCGCCCAGTCGCCGTAGTACGTGATCAGCGGCTTGGTCTGCGCTTCGTACACTTCGAGGCGCTTATTGACGGTTTCTTCCTTGTCGTCGTCGCGCTGGATCAGCGGTTCGCCCGTCACGTCGTCGTGGCCTTCGACCTTCGGCGGGTTGAACTTGACGTGGTACGTGCGGCCCGATGCCGGGTGCGTGCGGCGGCCGCTCATGCGCTCGATGATTTCCGAGAACGGGACGTCGATCTCGAGCACGTAGTCGATCGCGACGCCGGCTTCCTTCATCGCGTCAGCCTGCGCGATCGTGCGCGGGAAACCGTCGAACAGATAGCCGTTCGCGCAGTCGGATTCCTTCAGGCGCTCCTTGACGAGGCCGATGATCAGCGCGTCCGGCACGAGCTTGCCGGCGTCCATGTAGCCCTTCGCCTCGACGCCGAGCGGCGTGCCGGCCTTCACGGCCGCGCGCAGCATGTCGCCCGTCGAGATTTGCGGGATGCCGAACTTTTCCTTGATGAAGTTTGCCTGGGTGCCCTTTCCCGCGCCGGGCGCGCCCAACAGGATCAAACGCATGGTGATATCTCCAAGTATGTAGATTCGTGTGGCGAGCCTCAAAGGCGTCGGCGACAGCGGGCGCGGGGCTTGCCTGGCGCGCGGCGGGCCGGTCTGATGCGGCGCGTCGAGTTGGGCGACGCGCGGCTGCCGGCAGGGCCGCGGGCGGGGTCAAGCGAGGACGCGCTGGTCGCGGACGGCTCGCACAATCGCCTGATTATGCCACGGGTTATTTTGAACCCGGCTGAAAAAGGGCCTGCACGCGCGCGAGATCGGCCGGCGTGTCGATCCCGGCTTCGGGCGCGGACTCGGTGATCAGCACTGCGATGCGCTCACCGTGCCACAGCGCGCGCAGCTGTTCGAGCTGCTCGGCCTGCTCGATCGGCGCCTGCGCGAGCGACGGATAGGTGCGCAGGAAACGCGCGCGATACGCATAGAGCCCGATGTGCCGGTAGACCGGGAAAGCCGGTGCCGGCATGGTCGCGACGTCCGGCCAGTGCGGCTGGTACGCGTCGCGGCTCCACGGAATCGGCGCGCGCGAGAAGTACAGGGCGACGCTCTGCGCGTCGAGCGCGACCTTCACGACGTTCGGGTTGAACACGTCGGCCGCGTCGTGGATCGGGTGGGCCGCGGTCGCGATCGCGCAGGCCGGATGCGCGGCGAGGTGCGACGCCACGTCGCGCACGAGCACGGGGTCGATCAGCGGCTCGTCGCCCTGCACGTTGACGACGACGGTGTCGTCGCTCCATCCGAAGGCCGCCGCGACTTCCGCGAGCCGGTCGGTGCCGGACGGATGGTCGGCACGCGTGAGCACCGCTTCGAAGCCGTGGTCGCGCGCCGCGTCGAGCACGCTCTGCGCGTCGGAGGCGACGAGCACCTGCTGCGCGCCTGCTTCGCGTGCGCGCTCGGCGACGCGCACGACCATCGGCTTGCCGCCGAGATCGGCGAGCGGCTTGTTCGGAAGGCGCGTCGACGCGAGCCGGGCGGGAATGACGGCGATGAAGGGTTGCGGGTGAGTCATCGGGGATGAGCGGTGAGGAGAGCGGGGCGGGCGGCGCGTCCGGAGCCGGTCGGCCGGCAGGGCTCGGTACCCCGGCCGGGGCCGGGGCGCTGTCGGGCGATTTAGCGGCCGGCCGGATCGACCGGCGTGCCTTCGACGGTCTGGCGCGCTTCGTCGACGAGCATCACGGGGATGCCGTCACGGATCGGGTAGGCGAGCTTGTCCGCGTTGCAGATCAGCTCCTGCGCGGCGCGGTCGTAGTGGAGCGGGCCTTTGCAGATAGGGCACACAATGATTTCAAGCAGGCGAGCGTCCACGGAGTTTCTCCACAACGAGGGCAATGAGGCGAGGGTCGAGCGCGGCTTCGACGGGGACCACCCACAGTCGAGCGTCGCGCCAGGAAGCGCCCAATTTTACTGCATCCTTCTCGGTGATCAGGATTGCGTCGACGGCATCGTCGACGAACGGATTGTCGGCGAACGCGTAGTGGTCGGGCAGCGCGCGCGTCGCCGGCGCGAGACCGGCCGCGCGCAGCGTCGCGAAGAAGCGTTCCGGCGCGCCGATGCCGGCTGCGGCGAGCACGCGCTCGTGCGCGAACTGCGACAGCGGACGGCGCAGCGCGGGCTGGTCGAGGTGCCACGCGGCGCCCGGCTTCAGTGCGAGCGCGTAAGTGTCGGGCCATGGCGGCAGCGCGCCGCTGTACGGATCGTTGACGAGCGTCGCGTCGCGGTGCCGCGACAGCGGCTCGCGCAGCGGCCCGGCCGGCAGCAGGAAGCCGTTGCCGCCAAGCCGGTGGTCGAACACGACGAGTTCGACCGTGCGCGCGAGGCGGTAGTGCTGCAGGCCGTCGTCGCTGACGATCACGTCGACGTCCGGATGCGCGGCGCGCAGCGCCTGCGCGGCCGCGACACGATCGGGGCACACCCACACGGGCGCGCCGGTGCGGCGGGCGATCAGCAGCGGTTCGTCGCCGCCGACGCCGGCGCGCGACGCGGGCGTGACGGCGGTCGGCGCCTTCACGTTCGCGCCATAGCCGCGCGACACGACGCCGGGCGTGAAGCCGGCCGCGCGCAATGCGTCGACGAGCGCGATCACCGTCGGCGTCTTGCCGGTGCCGCCGACGGTCACGTTGCCGACCACGACGACCGGTACGCCGACGTCGACCGGCTGTTTCCACCCCTGCGTGTAGGCGGTACGTCGCAGCGCTGCGCAAAGGCCGAACACGCAGGCGAACGGCGTGAGCGCCCAGGCGAGCGCGCCGCGCCGCTGCCATTCGCGTGTCAGGCGCGCTTCGAGCCGCGCGAGCAGGCCGCCGGGCGCGCTCATCGGGCCGGGCGCGGCGCGTCGTGCGCCGCGGCGTGGGACGGATTCGTCAAGGCGGATTCTCCGTTGGGCGGCACATGCCGCGAGTTCTGCGGAAGGCGGCACTCTAGCGCGCCGCACGCCGGCGCGGCAAGCGCGACCGGCCGACGCAGCCTGCGGGGCCGGATCGCGACGGCCTGTGGATAACTCTGTGAAAAACTCCCTGCTCGATCACCTCAAACGCCCGCCGGGTGGGCTTCGAATCGGATGAGAATCATTCCGAAAGGTTTAAAAATCTATAAAAATCAATGTGTTATCGTGAATTGTCTGGTTTTTTCAGCGGTTTTCATGCGTTTTAGGCGGAAGATTGCCAAAGTGTGGACACCTTCCGCGTGCCACCGCGAATGCGGCCGGCGCTGGACGTCGAGCGCGTGTCGGACTATCGTGTCGCCGCCAGCATTCATCCGACCGCCCATGCTTTCCGACTCCTCTTTTTCCGCACCCGGCGCGACGCGCGGCGGCGACGAAGTGATTCCCGTTTCGGCGCTCAATCGCGCGATTTCGACGATGCTCGAGCGTTCGTTTCCGCTGTTGTGGATTTCGGGCGAAGTGTCGAATTTCACGCGTGCCGCGAGCGGCCACTGGTATTTCTCGATCAAGGACCAGCAGGCGCAGATGCGCTGCGTGATGTTCCGCGGCCGGGCGCAGTACGCGGAATTCACGCCGCGTGAAGGCGACCGGATCGAGGTGCGAGCGGTCGTCACGATGTACGAGCCGCGCGGCGAAGTGCAGCTCAACGTCGAGGCCGTACGGCGTACCGGGCAGGGGCGCCTGTACGAAGCGTTCCTGCGGCTGAAGGCGCAGCTCGAAGGAGAGGGCCTGTTCGCCCCCGAGCGCAAGCGGCCGCTGCCTGCCCACCCGCGTGCGATCGGCATCGTCACGTCGCTGCAGGCCGCCGCGCTGCGCGACGTGCTGACCACGCTCGCACGCCGCGCGCCGCACATTCCGGTGATCGTCTATCCGGCGCCCGTGCAGGGCGCCGGTTCCGCCGAGAAACTCGTCGCGGCCGTCGAGGCCGCGAATGCGCGCCGTGAGGTCGACGTGCTGCTCGTCTGCCGCGGCGGCGGCTCGATCGAGGATCTGTGGTCGTTCAACGACGAAGCGCTGGCGCGTGCGATCGCGGCGAGCGAATTGCCGGTCGTCAGCGGTGTCGGGCACGAAACCGATTTCACGATCGCGGACTTCGCGGCCGACCTGCGCGCGCCCACGCCCACCGGCGCGGCCGAGCTCGCGAGCCCCCAGCGCGCGCTGCTGCTGCGCGAGGTCGACGACCGCCAGCGTGCGCTCGCGCGCGGCATGGCGCGCCGGCTCGAACAGCGCGCGCAGCAGCTCGACTGGCTTTCGCGCCGGCTCGTGAGCCCGGCCGAGCGGCTGCAGCGGCAGCGTACGCACGTCGAGCAGCTCGCGGTGCGGCTTGCGTCGGCGGCGTCACGGCCGGTGCGCGATGCGCGTGCGCGTTTCGCGCTCGTGCAACTGCGCTGGCAGCGCGCGCGGCCCGATCCGTCGCAGGCACGCCAGGCGCTCGCGGGGCTGTCGCAACGTCTCACGGTTGCGTTGCAGCGCCGTCACGAACGCGACACGGCGCGTGTGTCAGCCTGTGCGGCACGGCTCGAGGTGCTGAGCCCGCAGCGCACGCTCGAGCGCGGCTATGCGGCGCTGATCGATGCGCAGACGGGCCGCGCGGTGCGTGCGCCGAGCGCGCTGAAGCCGCAGCGGCGCCTGACCGTGCATCTGGCCGAAGGCTCGGCCGACGTGTCGCTCGCCGACGTGCAGCCGAGACTGACCGATACGATCTGACGTAACCGTTGCAAGCGGACCGAAGGTTGCCGCAACGGACGCATCGCGCGCGGGAACGGAGGCTGCGCATCGTCCGGTTCGTCCGGCAGGACGATGCGCGAACATCGCTTTTCCGCATACATCGCTTTTCCGCATACTGCGGATAAATGGCCCGTGAGTTTGCGGGGTTATTCGGTCTCGCCTACAATCGGACGCTCGGCAGCATCCAACACAGCCTCCCTACATACTCAACGAAGGAATCGCCATGGCTCATACGCTCCCGCCGCTCCCGTACGCTGAAGACGCACTCGCGCCGACCATCTCGCTCGAGACGATCCAGTACCACTACGGCAAGCACCATCAGGCTTATGTGACGAACCTGAACAATCTGATCCCGGGCACGGAATTCGAAAACCTGTCGCTGGAAGAGATCGTGAAGAAGTCGTCGGGCGGCATCTTCAACAACGCCGCGCAGATCTGGAACCACACGTTCTTCTGGAACAGCCTGTCGCCGAACGGCGGCGGCGCACCGACGGGCGCGCTGGGCGACGCGATCAACGCGAAGTGGGGTTCGTACGACGCATTCAAGGAAGCGTTCACGAAGGCCGCAGTCGGCACGTTCGGTTCGGGCTGGGCATGGCTCGTGAAGAAGGCTGACGGTTCGCTCGACATCGTGTCGACGAGCAACGCAGCCACGCCGCTGACGACCGCCGACAAGGCACTGCTGACGATCGACGTGTGGGAACACGCGTACTACATCGACTACCGCAACGCACGTCCGAAGTTCGTCGAAGCGTTCTGGAACATCGTGAACTGGGACTTCGCAGCGAAGAACTTCGCGTAAGTCCGGCGCCTGCGCGCCGCCATGGCGCGCGGCACCCAGCAAAAAGCCCTCGAAACGAGGGCTTTTTTGTTTTTATCGTGCGGGAAAGCGGCGCGCTTGCCGGATCAGGCGGCCGGGCCGAGCGCCCAGCCGAGTGCCGCGCTCACGATCACGACGGCCCAGGGCGGCACGCGCCAGAACACCAGCGCGACGTACGCGACGAGCGCGGCGGCCAGGTCGCGCGGTGCGAGGATCGTGTCGGTCCAGACCGGGTGGTAGAGCGCGGCGAGCAGCAGTCCGACGACGGCTGCGTTCACGCCCGCGAGCGCGGCCTGCATGCGCGTGCTGCGGCGCAGGCGCTCCCAGAACGGTGCGGTGCCGGCAATGAGCAGGAACGACGGCGCGAAGATCGCGACCAGTGCGATCGTGCCGCCGAGCCAGCCGTTCGGCGCATCGCGCAGCGACGCGCCGAGGAACGCCGAAAACGTGAACAGCGGCCCCGGCACGGCCTGCGCGACACCGTACCCGGCGAGGAACGTCGAATCGCCGATCCAGCCGGGCGCGACCACGGCCGCCTGCAGCAGCGGCAGCACCACGTGCCCGCCGCCGAACACGAGCGCGCCGGTGCGGAAGAACGCATCGACGACGGCGAGCGTATCGGAGTGGAGCGCGCGGGCCGCGAACGGCAACGAGACGAGCAGCGCCGCGAACAGCGCGAGCCACAGCAGGCCCGCGCGATGCGACACGTGCAGCGGCAACGGTTCGTGTGCGTCGCGTGCCGGTTGCGGCAGCAGTGCGAGGCCGGCCGCACCGGCCGCGACGATCACCGCGATCTGCGTCCACGCGGCCGGCGCGAGCAATGCGACGCACGCGGCCGCGGCCATCAGCGTGACGTGGCGCGCATCGGGGCACAGCGTGCGCGCCATCCCCCAGACGGCCTGCGCGATCACCGCGACCGACACGATGCGCAGCCCGTGCAGCGCGCCGGCTTCGATCGGCGCGCCCGTCGCGTGAACGCCGAGCGCGAACAGCATCATCAACAGCGCCGACGGCAGCGTGAAGCCGAGCCACGCGGCGAACATGCCCGCATAGCCGGCGCGCGCGAGGCCGATCGCCATCCCGACCTGGCTGCTCGCAGGCCCCGGCAGGAACTGGCATAGCCCGACGAGATCCGCATACGTGCGTTCGGTGAGCCAGCCGCGCCGCGTGACGAATTCCGCGCGGAAGTAGCCGAGGTGCGCGACCGGGCCGCCGAACGACGTGAGGCCGAGCCGCAGGAACGCGACGAAGACGGGCCACGGATGGCGGGACGGGGCGGCGTCGGTCGATGGATTCAAGGCGGGGCGAGGGGAGAAGAGACGAACCGCCACGATAGCGCAACGCGGCGGCCGCAGGGCAACGTATGACAGCGCGGTGCGCGACGCTCAGCGCGTGCCGTCCCCCAGCCCGCTCGCGCGGCGCAGCGCGTCGATATCGACGAGCTCGATTTCGCCGACGTGCAGCCGCACGACGCCGTCGGCCTGCAGCGCCTTCAGCAACTGGTTGGTGGTCTGTCGCGTGATCGACAGCATCGACGCGAGCGTTTCCTGCGACAGCCGCACGCGCGTGCGCCCGGCGCTGATGCCGCCATAGCCGTCGGCGATCATCAGCAAGCGTGCGGCGAGTCGTTGCGCGGCCGGCATTACGCTCATCGACTCGACGGTCAGGAAGCTCAGGCGCAGCTTCTGCGCCATCAGCAGCGCGAACTGCCGCCAGTATTGCGGCGTTGCGTCGAGGATCGCGAGCAGCGCGGCCCGCGGGACGTGCAGCAGCAGCGCGTCGTCGAGCGCGATGGCGTCGTGGGTGCGCGGCTGGCCGTCGAACAGCGCGATTTCGCCGAACCACGTGACGGGCTCGGCCACCGTCAGCAGCGCTTCCTTGCCCTGCGGGTCGACCGCACCTATCGTGAGTGAACCGGCCAGGACCGCATACAGCCCGCACGGCGGGTCGCCGCGACGGAACAGCGCGTGGCCGGCCGGCAGGCGGCGCAGCACCGCACCGGCGACCAGGTCCGCGCGCAACGCGGGCGGCAGCGCGGCGAACCATGGGTTCGCTTCGATCTGCGGCAGGTACGGGGCGAGCGGAGCAGGCATGGATACGCGATGTCGGGTAGCTGACAGAGGTTCTCGGGCGTGTCGCGCATCATAGCGCTCAATAACCGACCAGGAGACGCGATGAAGACGCTCGAAGACCATCTTTCGCAGTATGCGGCCTACCACCGCGACGCGCGCAACATCGCGACGCACCTGGTCGGCATCCCGATGATCGTGTTCGCGGTCGAGGTGCTGCTGTCGCGGCCGGCGCTCGGGATGCTGGCCGGCATCGCGCTGTCGCCGGCGCTGCTGCTCGCGGTCGCGTTCGTCGTGTTCTACCTGCGCCTCGACCTGCGGTTCGGGCTCGTGATGACCGTGCTGTTCGCGCTCGGCCTGTGGGCCGCGCAGTCGCTCGCGTTGCTGCCGACGGCGCAATGGCTCGCGACCGGCATCGGCGCGTTCGTCGTCGGCTGGATCGTGCAGTTCGTCGGGCACTGGTTCGAAGGGCGCAAGCCCGCGTTCGTCGACGATCTGGTCGGGCTGATGGTCGGGCCGCTGTTCGTCGTCGCCGAAGTCGCGTTCTTCGCGGGGCTGCGCGGCGACGTGCGCCGCGAAGTCGAGCGGCGTGCCGGCCCCGTGCACGGCGGCGCGCACTCGCATGTCTGACGCGCCGGCCTGCGTGTTCGGCGCAGGCGCCGTCGGCTGTTATCTCGGCGGCCGGCTCGCAGCGGGCGGCGCGCACGTGACGCTCGTCGGCCGCGTGCGGATCGGCGATGCGATTCACCTGCACGGGCTCACGCTGACCGACCAGCGCGGCTACCGCGCGACGCTCGCGCCGGCCGATGTCGCGTTCGCGACCGATCCGGCCGCCGCGGCCGACGCACGGCTCGTGCTCGTCGCAGTGAAGTCGGCCGCGACGCGGGACACGGCCGCGCAGCTGGCCGGCGTGCTGCGGCCCGGCACGGTCGTGATCAGCTTCCAGAACGGCCTGCACAATGCCGACGTGCTGCGCGACGCGCTGCCGCAAGCGACCGTGCTGGCCGGCATGGTGCCGTTCAACGTGATCGAGCGCGGTCCCGGCGCGTTTCACCAGGGTTCGGCCGGCGCACTCGCGGCCGACGCGTCGCGCGCGCTGCAGCCGTTCGCCGGCGCATTCGCGCGCGCCGGGCTGCCGCTCGCGCTGCATCGCGACATGCCGGCCGTGCAGTGGGCGAAGCTGTTGCTCAACCTGAACAACGCGGTCAACGCGCTTGCGAACTTGCCGCTGCGCGACGAACTCGCGCAACGCGCGTACCGCCGCTGCGTCGCGCTGGCCCAGCGGGAGGCGCTGCACTGGCTGGCGCGGGCCGCGATTCGCCCGGCGCGGCTGACGCCGTTGCCGGCCGGCTGGATCCCTGCCGTGCTCGACCTGCCCGATGCGGCTTTCCGTGTGCTCGGCGGCCGGATGCTTGCGATCGACCCGCTGGCGCGCTCGTCGATGTCCGACGATCTTGCGGCGCGCCGCGCAACGGAAGTCGAGTGGATCAACGGTGAGATCGTGCGGCTGGCCGCGCGTTTCGGCGCACCGGCGCCTGTCAACGCGCGACTGTGCGCGCTCGTCCACGACGCCGAGGCCGCGGCCGTGCGCCCGGCATGGCGCGGCGACGCGCTTTGGGCCGAGCTGACCGCGCAGGCGCCACGCGCGGGCGACGTGCGGGCCGCGTAGCCCGGCTTCGGACGATCGCCGGTGCGGGCCGCGTGCGCGGCACCACAGGCCGGGTGCAACGGCTAAGATGCGGGGTGCGTCATACGACGCCTATGCGGAGCACTCACCATGGTGGATCGCCCGACGCTCGATGCGTACGACGCCCATGCCGCGCAATACGCGCAGGACTGGCTCGATCAGGCCGCACCCGACGACATGTACGCGCTGCTCGAACAGCATTTCTTGCCGGGGCCGACCGCGGACGTCGGTTGCGGTGCGGGTCGCGATACGGCCTGGCTTGCGTCGCGCGGCTTCGACGTGCGTGGCTACGACGCGAGCGCCGCGCTGCTCGCCGAGGCGCGGCAGCACCATCCGGACCTGAGCTTCGAACTCGCCGCGCTGCCGGCGCTGGCCGGCGTGCCCTCCGGCGTGTTTCGCAACGTGCTGTGCGAAACGGTCGTCATGCATCTCGAACAGGCCGATGCGGCGGCCGCCGCCGCGCGGCTGGCCGATCTGCTGATGCCGGGCGGCACGTTGTACCTGAGCTGGCGGGTGGCCGGAAACGGCACGTTGCGCGACGAGCGCGGTCGCCTCTATACGGCACTGGATTCGACGCGGATGCATGCGGCGCTCGGCGCCGGCGTGCACGTGATCGACGAGCACGAGGTCGTCAGCGCCTCGTCCGGCAAGCGTGTACACCGGTTGATCGTCCGCAAGGCGGCCGGCGCCGCGTGAAGGCGGCGCGCGGTCGCGCTTACTGGTTGAGCGCCGCTTCCCAGTTGATGTCGACGCAGAGCACCTGCATGCCGGTCGCGGCCGGTGCGGCGATCGACGCCGTCACGCACAGGTGCGCTTCGTTGATCGACAGGTAGGGCGGCGTCAGGTGCACGCGGCCCGGCGCGCGCATGGCGTCGATGAAGTACGGGCGACGTTCCCAACTGGCCCCTTCGGAATGCAGCAGCGGCCGGAAGCGCTTCGCGCGTTGCGACACGCTGCCGCGCGCGAGCACGTTGTCGCCGATCTGGCGCCCCGATGCATCGAGCAGGAAGCAGCGCGCGGTCTCGGGCAACCCGAGCACGGCCGCTGCCGCGTCGGTGAGCGATTCGCCCGCGACGAGCTTCTGGCTCGCTTCCTCGAGCGCCGCGACGTACGGCGCGAGCCGTTCCGCCTGCGTGCGTTCGCGCTGCGCGACGCGCAGCCGCAGCGCGGCCGACAGCGTATCCATGCAACCCGCCGCGGCCTGCGGCTGCACGGGATCGACGCTCGGCCCCGCGAAATACTGGCCCTGCACGAAATCGACGTCGCATTCGAGCGCGATCAGCGCGTCGCGTTCGGTCGACAGGCCGCCCATCAGCACGAGCTGGCCGGATTCGTGCAGCAGCGACACGAGCCCCGGCAGCACGCGCTCGAGGTGCGAGTGCTCGCTCGCTTGCGCGAGGATGCCGCGGTCGAGCGTGACGATGTCGGGATGCAGATGCCACACGCGGTCGATGTTCGAATGCTTCGCGCCGAACCCGACCAGCGCGATCAGGAAGCCGGCCTTGCGCAGCCCGTCGACGATCGCCGCGTAGCGCGGTGTCTCGCCGCCGGCCTGCTCGGGCACCTCGAGCACCACGCGGTGCGGCGGCAGCCCGAGCGCCTTCAGGTTCGCCAGCAGCGCGTCGCCGTAGATGGTGTCCATCAGCGCGGCCGGATGCAGGCTCAGGAAGAGCCATTCGTCGTGACTGTCGAACGCGTGGAAGTTACCGAGATGCAACGATTCGGCGAGCCGGCCGAGCTCGAGCAGATCGCCGCGGCGCGCCGCCTGCGTGAACACCTCGTGCGACGCCACCTGGCGGCTTTCCTCGTCGTGTGCGCGCAGCGACGCGTGATAGCCGATCGCGCGGCGGTGCGACACCGAGAAAACGGGCTGGAACACGCTGAACACGGTGTAGCCGCCGTACAGCACGGTGCGCCGGTTCCCGTCGTCGCCGGCGACGGGGCGGGGCGGCTGAAAGCCGGGGGGATCGATTTCGATCATGCTCATGATGTCGGCCGATGGAAGACTGCCAGTTTACCTAGAGAATAGGCGAGCAAGAAGCATGCACGGCATCGCGCCGCGTGCGGCCGCCCGTCGCGGCCGGGAAAGGGTGCCTCGATGCGCGCGTCGCCGGGGCGATCTGCACCGTAGTGGTGCGTTCGGCGGCGGCGCGGCCCCCGAAACGGCGCGCGCCGCGCGTTACGTGCGCTCGGACGGGTCGGTCTTGCGCGCGGTGCTGCGGATCTCGGGCGCGAGCTGCGCGAAGATCCACGCCGACGCGGCCGTGATGATCCCGACGCAGATGAAGGTCGCGTGGAACGCCGGCAGCGTATTGCTCGGCGTCACGGTGCGCAGCATGCCCGTAAACGTCGCGAGCAGCGCGCCCGCGACCGTGACGCCGAGGCTCATCGACAGCATCTGCACGAGCGAGAACAGGCTGTTGCCGCTGCTCGCGCCGCCCGTGCCGAGATCCTTCAGCGTCAGCGTGTTCATCGCGGTGAACTGCATCGAGTTGAAGCCGCCGAACAGCGCGAGATGCACGACCTTCACCCACACGGGCACCGAGTCGTGCATCAGCGCGAAGCTCGCCATCATCACGCCGACCATGATCGTGTTCGCGAGCAGCACCTTGCGGTAGCCGTGCTGCGTGATCAGCCGCGTGATGATGCGCTTCGAGAACATCCCGGCCGCCGCGACCGGCAGCATCATCAGCCCGGCCTCGAACGCCGAGTAGCCGAGGCTCACCTGCAGCAGCAGCGGGATCAGGTACGGCATCGCGCCGCTGCCGATCCGCGCGAACAGGTTGCCGAGCAGCCCGACGCTGAAGGTGTGGATCCTGAACAGTTCGAGCGAGAAGATCGGCTGCGGCGCGCGCACCGCGTACAGCCCGTATGCGACGAAGCACGCGAGGCTCAGGATGAGCAGCACGAGTACGGCCGCGTGCTGCATGCCGAGATCGGCGAGCCCGTCGAGCGACAACGAGATCGCGATCATGCCGATCGTCAGCAGCAGATAGCCCTTCAGGTCGAAGCGGCCGACGGCCGGGTTGCGCGAATCGGGCATCGAGTAGAAGGTCGCGATGCAGCCCGCGACGCCGACCGGCACGTTGATCAGGAAGATCCAGTGCCACGACGCGATCTTCACGAGCCAGCCGCCGAGCGTTGGCCCGATCAGCGGGCCGATCAGGCCGGGAATCGCGACGAACGACAGCGCGGACAGGTAGCGTTCGGCCGGAAAGGTGCGCAGCACCGCGAGCCGCCCGACCGGCAGCAGCATCGCGCCGCCGACGCCCTGCACGACGCGGAACGCGACGAGCTGGGTGAGCGTATGCGCATTCGCGCACAGCAGCGAGCCGAGCGAGAACACCAGGATCGCGCTGAAGAACACGCGCCGCGTGCCGAAGGTGTCGGCGAGCCAGCCTGACACGGGGATCATCACCGCCATCGTCAGCGAGTAAGCGATCACGACCGACTGCATGCGCAGCGGCGATTCGCCGAGGCTCGCGGCCATCGACGGCAGCGCCGTGTTGACGATCGTCGAATCGAGCGTCTGCATGAAGAAGCCCGTCGCAACGAGCCAGAGCATCACGGTGAGATTCTTTTCGCCGGGGGCGGCGGCAGGCGGACGCTGGAACATGAGGGCGGGGCGGTGGCGCGGGACAGCCGACATTGTAGGGAAAGCCGATGGGCCGTGCAGGTTCGGCGCATGGTGTGACGCGAATTCCGGCGCTCGGATGCCGTCCCCGTCGCCCGACCAGTACAGTTCAGCCAAAAGTGTCTGCAGCCGTATCTGTCCGCATGCCGCCACTGTCCGAAATACTGGTGCCATCGAATCCGTGCGACCAGGAGGCTGCCATGCGCGAACTGCGACTTTACGTGATCGACGGCGACGAGCCGGCCGGGCGGTGGCGGATCGTCGATCGCACCGCACTGCAGGTGGCGGACGGTGACGTGTGGGTGACGGTCGAGGGCAGGCTCGACGACTACTGGCTGGGCGCTGGCGATTCGCTGACGTTCGAGCCCGGCGTGCGCGTGTGGGTCAGCGCGGGGCCGCGCGGCGCCACGTTCGCGTTCGGGCCGCACGCGGCGCCGGCGGTGCGTGTTGCGCACGCGTGGTGGCGGCCGCTCGTCGCGTGGCGCGATAGCCGGCGCCATGCGGCCGCGTCGCTGCCGACGTAGTGTGCGCGGGGCGCATGTGCGCACGAGGGCGCTTGCCCGAACAGGGCGGATGCCCGCGAAGGTCGTGCCGATCGCACCGGTCGTGCCGCATGAAGCGCGCCCGCGCATGGATTCTCGCGATCCGGATTGATTGCGGCGGGCGCGAATTCTAGACTCGATTTCGTGTCCTCCATCGCGCCCCGTTCACCATGACGCCTGAACTCGCATTGACGCATCTGTGGCAACTCGCGCGCGGCGATCGCGGCGCGCTGGCCCGCGCGACCGTGACGGGGCAGGACCCGACGCTGCCGTCGACGTTTCATGTCGGCACGCTCGCGGCAGCGACGATCGCGGCTGCCGGGCTTGCGGCGGCCGAATGCCACCGGCTTCGCACGGGCGCAGCGCAATCCGTCGACGTGTCGGTGCGCGATGCGCTGGTCGCGTTCCGCAGCGAACGCTACCTGCGTGTGGACGACGGCCCGCCGCCGGAGTTGCGTCATCCGGTGACGGGCTTCTTCGAGACGGGTGACGCACGCTGGATCCAGCTGCATGCGAACTTCCCGCATCACCTGCGCGGGATCCTCGACGTGCTCGGTTGCGGTGCGCAGCGCGCCGACGTCGCTGCCGCGATCCGCACATGGGACGGCACGGCGCTCGATACCGCGCTGGCCGAGGCCGGTCTGTGCGCGGCATTGATCAGAACCCCTGACGAATGGGCGGCGCACGAGCAGGCGTACGCGATCGCAGCGCTGCCGCTGTTCGAGATCGAGCGGATCGGCGACGCGCCGGTCGAGCCGATCGGCCGCGGCGAATCCGGGCAGCCGCTCGCGGGCGTGCGCGTGCTCGATCTCACGCGCATCATCGCGGGGCCGGTCGCGGGCCGCACGCTGGCGTCGCACGGTGCGCAGACGCTGCTCGTCAACGGGCCGCACCTGCCGAACATCGCACCGCTCGTGATCGACAACGGGCGCGGCAAGCGCTCGACGTGGATCGACCTGCGCGATAGGGCGGGCGTCGACACGCTGCACGCGCTCGTGCGCGACGCGGACGTGTTCCTGCAGGCGTACCGGCCCGGCGCGCTCGCGGCCCGCGGTTTCGCGCCGCAGGCGCTGGCGGAGCGGCGACCCGGCATCGTGTGCGTGTCGATCTCGGCGTATGGACAGGCGGGGCCGTGGGCGAAGCGGCGTGGCTTCGACAGTCTCGTGCAGTCGGCGAGCGGGATCGCATGGCAGGAGCAGCACGCCGCGCACGCGGACGCGCCGCGCCATCTGCCGTGCCAGGCGCTCGATCATGCGACGGGGTATCTCGCGGCATTCGGCGCGATGATCGCGCTCGCGCGGCGGGCGCGCGAAGGGGGAAGCTGGCACGTGCGGATGTCGCTTGCACAGACGGGGCGCTGGCTGCAGTCGTTCGGCAACGTGCCGGGCGGCCTGGGTGTGCCCGATCTCGTGGCCGACGACGTGCGCGACCGGATCGATCGCATCGCGTCGCCGTTCGGCATGCTCGATACCGTGCGGCCGGCCGAGCGGTTGTCGGCTACGCCGCCGGCGTTCGCGCGGCCGCCCGTGCCGCCCGGCACCGACGACGCGTACTGGCTGTAAGCGCCGGCCGCGCGGCCGGCGTTACTTGCGCAGCTCGACGACGAAGTCGTAGTAGTCGTTGCGGCAGTAGGTATCGGTCAGCTCGATCGCGCGCTGGTCCGACGTATAGCCGATCCGCGTGATCAGCAGCAGCGCGTCATGCGGCGCGATGCCCATCTGTTCGGCGATCTCGTCGGTCGCGTTGACCGCGCGGAAATGCTGCAGCGCGCGCACGATCGGCGTGCCGCGCGCTTCGAGATAGCTGTACAGCGACCCGCCGATTGCTTGCGGATCGGGAATCAGCGTCGCGGGGAACGTCGAATTCTCGACAGCCATCACGATGCCGTCGGCGAGACGCAGGCGTTTCAGGCGTGTAACGGATGCGGCCGGAGATAGCCCGAGCTGGATCACTTCGTCGCGGTTCGCCGGCTGAATTTCGCGCGCGAGCCATTGCGAACTCGGCTTGAAGCCGCGGCGCTCGAGCATTTCGCTGAAGCTCGACAGGCGTGACAGCGGATCCTCGTAGCGCGGCTGGATGAAATTGCCCGCGCCCTGCGTGCGGCGGATCAAGCCCTGCTCGACGAGCAGCGCGATCGCCTTGCGCGCGGTGATACGCGATACGCCGAGCGCTTCGGACAGCACGCGCTCCGAAGGCAGCGCCTCGCCGGCCGTCCAGCGGTTGTCGTGGATCGCGTCGCCGAGCTTGCGGGTGAGCTGCAGGTACAGCGGCGTGTCGTTGTCGGGGTCGGGGCGCAGGTCCTGCCACCGGTCGTCCGTGGGTGACTTCATGGAATGGGTATCGATCAGGTTGCGGCCATTCTAAGTCATCATGCGGCGCCGTTATAGCCGGTTTTTGCCGTGCAATAGGCCGTCGGCGCGCCGATTGACTACACTGACGCGTCGTATTCCATGCATCGGCCGCGGCGCGCGGCCACGAATCCGCAACGAGGAACGCATGACAGACACGATCGCCACGGTCGTCCTGCCGGACGGCGAGACGATTCCGAAGCTCGGACAGGGCACCTGGGAAATGGGCGAGCGGCCGGCCCGCCGGGCGGACGAGATCGCCGCGCTGCGCGAAGGCATCGAACTCGGGATGACGCTGGTCGATACGGCCGAGATGTACGGCGACGGCGCGACCGAGGAACTGGTCGGCGAAGCACTCGCGGGCCTGCGCGACGACGTGTTCCTCGTCAGCAAGGTCTATCCGCATCATGCGAGCCGGCGCGGCGTCGTCGCCGCGTGCGACGCGAGCCTCAAGCGCTTGCGCACCGATCGCCTCGACCTGTACCTGCTGCACTGGCGCGGCTCGGTGCCGCTCGAGGAGACGGTCGAAGGTTTCGAGGCGCTGCGGCGCGCGGGCAAGATCCGTCGCTGGGGTGTGAGCAACTTCGATACGGCCGATATGGAAGAGCTCGTCGACGAGGCGGGCGGCGGTGCCTGCGCGACCAACCAGATCCTCTACAACATCGCGCGGCGCGGACCGGAGTTCGACCTGCTGCCATGGCTCGCCGATCACCGGATGCCGGCAATGGCGTACAGCCCCGTCGATCACGGGCGGTTGCCGAAGCGTTCGCCGCTCGACGAGATCGCACGGCTGCGCGGCGTGTCGGTGATGCGCGTCGCGCTGGCATGGGTGCTCGCGCAGCCGGGCGTATTCGCGATCCCGAAGGCATCGAGGATCGAGCACGTGCGCGACAATCGCGCCGCGCTCGATTTCGAATTGAGCGATGACGAGCGCGCGCAGCTTGACGCGTATTTCCGTCCGCCACGCAGCAAGCGCGCGCTCGAGATGCTCTGACGGCAACCGGCCGGGCAACGCTTCCGGTCAGTGGTTGCCGCCGGACGATCCGCCGTTGCCGTGACCGCCGCCATTGCCGTTGCCGGTACCGTGGCCATTGCCGACACCGTTGGCGCCGCCATTGCCGTCGCCACCACTGCCGTTGCCATTGCCGTTGCCGCCGCCGTTGCCGTGGCCACCGTTGCCGTTGCCTTGGCCACCGTTGCCGCCGGCACCATTGCCATTACCGCCAGCGTTGCCCGAGCCGCCGTTGCCGTTACCATGGCCGCCGTTGCCGCCGGCGCCATTGCCGTTGCCGTTACCATGGCCGCCGTTGCCGCCGGCGCCATTGCCGTTGCCACCACCGTTGCCTGAGCCGCCGTTGCCATTACCACGGCCGTTGCCAACGCCATTGGCACCACCATTGCCAGCGCCACCACTGCCGTTGCCATTGCCGTTGCCACCGCCATTGCCGTGACCACCGTTGCCATGGCCGCCGCCGTTGCCGTGACCACCGCCGTCACCGTTGCCATGGCCGCCACCATCGCCATGGCCACCGCCGTTGCCGTGACCACCGCCGTCACCATTGCCATGGCCGCCGCCGTTGCCGTGACCACCGCCGTCACCATCGCCATGGCCACCGCCGTTGCCGTGACCACCGCCGTCACCATTGCCATGGCCGCCGCCGTTGCCGTGACCACCGCCGTCACCATCGCCATGGCCACCACCATTGCCGTGACCGCCGCCGTCACCATTGCCGTGACCGCCGCTGCCATGGCCACCGCCGTTGCCGTGACCACCGCCGTCACCATCGCCATGGCCGCCGCCGTGGCCGTGGCCACCGCCGTCACCGTCGCCGCCACCTCCGTGTCCGCCATGGCCTCCGCTACCCGAAGTGCCACCACCTGAGGTGCCGCCACCTGAGGTGCCGCCACCTGAAGTGCCGCCACCTGAAGTGCCGCCACCTGAAGTGCCGCCACCTGAAGTGCCGCCACCTGAAGTACCACCACCTGAAGTACCACCACCCGAAGTGCCGCCGCCCGAAGTGCCGCCACCCGAAGTACCGCCACCTGAAGTGCCGCCGCCCGAAGTACCGCCACCCGAAGTACCGCCACCCGAAGTACCGCCACCTGAAGTGCCGCCGCCCGAAGTACCGCCACCTGAAGTGCCGCCACCTGAAGTGCCGCCACCCGAAGTACCGCCACCCGAAGTGCCGCCACCCGAAGTACCACCACCCGAAGTACCACCACTTGAACCACCGTTACCACCGTTGCCGGACGAATTGCCTCCGCGGCCCGTTCCGCTCGTCCCGCTGGATGTTCCACCTGTCGTGCCACCGGTACCGGCAGGTCCGACGGCACCGTTGCCGTTATTTCCACCGCTACCGTTGCCGCTACCACTACCGTTACCCGGTCCGGGACTACCGCCGCCACTGCCGCTCGGGCCGGCACCGTTCCCGCCGATACCCCGACCGGCATAGACGTGCACCGCGCACGCAGCCGGATTGGCTGCGCATGACGAAGCGTCTGCGACCACCATCATGATGGTGTCCGCGCTGGTGTTCGCGTCGGGCCCGGAGTCAGGCGTGGTGGTTTGTGCGACGGCATACGAGCAGCAGCACGCAAACGCGGCTGCGGCCAGCAAGGTTGCACGAGGGCGCCGTCCCGCAGGGCGGGACGGTTGTTTCGTCTTATGCATCATGGCCTCCCCATGCGCGCGATGCCTCGTTGCCGCGCGGCTATCTACGTGTGATGCAGGGGGCCAGTAAAGATTCGTTGTCCTGTCGGCGGCCGATTGCCTTCGGGCCGGCGCATGACGCCAGCCGCGAACGCGGATCGGCACGCGGGCCCGCCGTGCGAATCCCTATCTGCGAGATTCGTGCCATCGGCCGCTTGTGCCCGTCGCGCAACGCGCGCGCGGGTGCGCGACGGGCGCATGCAACGTCTTGGGGGGAATATTGTTTCCGGAATGAAACGTCTGAGTGTTCGCGCGTGGCTCAGCGCGCCGGCGCATCGGCCGCGCGTTGCCAGCGGTGGAACAGGATCGACGCGATCCAGCAGACGAGGAACAGTGCGACGATGCCGTAGCCGATCGAGCCGAAGCGTTCGCCGAGCGCATCGAGCGCGTCGCGCACGGGGCCTGTCAGCGACAGCTTGTCGGCCAGCAGGCCGGCCGCCTCGATCCCGCCGATCGCCAGTGCAACGGCCGCCGACACGAACGTGATGCTCGCGTTGTAGAGCAGCTTGCGCTGCGGGTCGTCCATCGCCCAGCCGTATGCATGAATCATCAGCACATTGTCGGTCGAGTCGATCAGCGTCATGCCGGCGGTGAACAGCGCGGGAAACAGCATGACCGTATAGACCGGCAATCCCTGGCTCGCTTGCGCGGCGGCGATCGCGAGCAGGCCGATTTCGGTTGCAGTATCGAAACCTAGCCCGAACAGCACGCCGACCGGATACATGTGCCAGCTCTTCGATACGAACCGGAACAGCGGGCGCAGCAGTCGTGAAACGAGCCCGGCCGGGCGATGCACGTGCGCGTCGTCATGCGCGTGTGCGTGCCCGGGGGCGCGGCGATAACGCCGCCACACGTCGCGCAGGATCATCAGGTTCACGCACGCGAGCACGAGCAGGAAAGTGGCCGATACCGCCGTGCCGATGGTGCCGCCGATCTCGCGGAACGCATCGAACCGGTCGCGCAGTGCGAACGCCGTCAGCGCGATGCCGAGCGTCGCCGCGATCACGATCGTCGAATGGCCGAGCGAGAAGAACAGGCCGACGCTCACCGGACGCTGGCCGTCCTGCATCAGCTTGCGCGTCGCGACGTCGATCGCGGCGATGTGATCGGCGTCGACCGCGTGACGCAGCCCGAGCCCGTACGCGATCGCCGCGGTGCCGAGCAGCAGCGGATGGTCGCGCAGCACCGCGAGCGCCCACAGCCACACGGCGACGTTCGCGGCGATCAGGCCGGCGTAGAGCATCAGCAGGCGGCGCAGGGCAGGGGTGGGTGGCATCGGGCGGGTTCCATCTGACGAATCGCGATCCATTGTGGCATGCGAAAAAAATGCCTGGCGTGCCGATCAAAAAACCGCGAACGCAGCGCGCGCCGGATGAAAAAAAGCCCGTCCGGAACCGGACGGGCTTGCGTGCAGGCGACGGGGCGTGAACGCCCGGCGCTTACTTCGTCTTCGCGCTGATCACGCCTTCCGACACGTTGGCCGGCGTTTCCGCGTACTGCTTGAACTCCATGGTGTAGGTCGCGCGGCCCTGCGTCGCCGAACGCAGCGACGTCGAATAGCCGAACATCTCCGCGAGCGGCACTTCGGCGCGCACGAGCTTGCCGCCACCGCCGGCGATGTCTTCCATCCCCTGCACGATGCCGCGACGGCTCGACAGGTCGCCCATCACGTTGCCCATGAATTCCTCGGGCGTCTCGACCTCGACGGCCATCATCGGTTCGAGCAGCACGGGCTTCGCACGGCGCATCGCTTCCTTGAAGGCCATCGAGCCGGCCATCCGGAACGCGTTTTCGTTCGAGTCGACGTCGTGGTACGAGCCGAACGTCAGGTGCACCTTCACGTCGACGACCGGGTAGCCCGCGAGCACGCCGCTCTTCAGCGTTTCGGTGATGCCCTTGTCGACGGCCGGGATGAATTCGCGCGGAATCACGCCGCCCTTGATCTCGTCGAGGAACTCGTAGCCCTTGCCCGGGTTCGGCTCCAGCGTGATCACCGCATGGCCGTACTGGCCGCGGCCGCCCGACTGCTTGACGAACTTGCCATCGACGTCGGCCGCCGTCGTGCGCACCGTCTCGCGATACGCGACCTGCGGCTTGCCGACCGTCGCTTCGACGCCGAATTCGCGCTTCATCCGGTCGACCAGGATTTCGAGGTGAAGCTCGCCCATCCCCGAAATGATCGTCTGGCCGGACTCTTCGTCGGTCTGCACGCGGAACGACGGGTCTTCCTGCGCGAGGCGGTTCAGCGCGAGGCCCATCTTTTCCTGGTCGGCCTTCGTCTTCGGCTCGACGGCCTGCGAGATCACCGGCTCCGGGAATTCCATCTTCTCGAGGATGATCGGCTTCGCCGGATCGCACAGCGTGTCGCCGGTGGTCGCTTCCTTCAGGCCGACGGCCGCCGCGATGTCGCCCGCGCGCACTTCCTTGATTTCCTTGCGCTCGTTCGCGTGCATCTGCAGGATCCGGCCGAGCCGTTCCTTCTTGTCCTTCGTCGCGTTGAGCACCGTGTCGCCCGATTCGACGACACCCGAATACACGCGGAAGAAGATCAGCTGGCCGACGAACGGGTCGGTCATGATCTTGAACGCGAGCGACGAGAACGGCTCGTCGTCGCTCGGATGACGTTCCGCCGGCTTTTCCGGGTCGTGGAAGTCGTGGCCGAGAATCGCGGGCACGTCGACGGGCGACGGCAGGTAGTCGATCACCGCGTCGAGCATCGCCTGCACGCCCTTGTTCTTGAACGCGCTGCCGCACAGCATCGGCACGATCTCGTTCGCGACCGTACGTTGGCGCAACGCGGCCTTGATCTCGTCCTCGGTCAGCGATTCATGGTCGTGCAGGTACTTCTCGAGCAGTTCCTCGCTCGCTTCGGCCGCAGCCTCGACCATCTTCTCGCGCCATTCGCGCGCGAGCTCGACGAGGTTCGCGGGGATCTCCTCGTACGTGAATTTCACGCCCTGGCTTTCGTCGTCCCACACGATCGCCTTCATCTTCACGAGATCGACGACGCCCTGGAAATGATCTTCCGCGCCGATCGGAATCTGGATCGGCACGGCGACGCCCTTCAGGCGCTCGCCGATCTGCTTCTGCACGCGGAAGAAGTCGGCGCCGATGCGGTCCATCTTGTTGACGAACGCGATGCGCGGCACCTTGTACTTGTTCGCCTGGCGCCACACGGTTTCGGACTGCGGCTGCACGCCGCCGACCGAGTCGTAGACCATGCACGCGCCGTCGAGCACGCGCATCGAGCGCTCGACTTCGATCGTGAAGTCGACGTGCCCGGGCGTGTCGATGATGTTGATGCGGTGTTCCGGATAGTTGCCGGCCATGCCTTTCCAGAAGGCCGTGGTCGCCGCCGACGTGATCGTGATGCCGCGTTCCTGCTCCTGCTCCATCCAGTCCATCGTGGCCGCGCCGTCGTGCACTTCACCGATCTTGTGGCTCACGCCGGTGTAAAACAGGATGCGCTCGGTCGTCGTGGTCTTGCCGGCATCGATGTGAGCGCTGATCCCGATATTGCGATAGCGCTCGATGGGGGTTTTGCGGGGCACGTGAACCTCCTTAGGTTCGGATCGTAAGCGAGCCGGCTGGGCCGGCCCGGGCTGGAACAAGCGAGACTTAAAGCATAGCGCTTGCGCGTGGCTTTTGCAGATGCGGCCAGCGCCGGCGGAATCAAGGCGGGCAGCGCCGCCGGCAGGCGAAAAAAAAGCCGGCGCGCAACGGGCGGCCGGCTTCGGTCGATGCGCGGCGCGACGCCGCGGAAAGGGCCGTTACTGGGCCTTCGGCAGGCCGTCGAGCTTCATGCCGGGCTTGATGCCCTTGGCCGCGAACCAGCCCTTGCTCATTTCGAGCGCGTAGACGCCGTTGTTGCGCGGGCAGTGGTTGTCGGTCGTCTCCGCCCGCATCTCGTCGATGTCGGTGATCGTGCCGTCGGCGCGGATGAACGCGATCGACAGCGGGATCAGCGTGTTCTTCATCCAGAAGCAGTGCACGGCGTTTTCGTTGAAGACGAACAGCATGCCTTCGTTCGGCGCAAGCTGCGAGCGGTACATCAGCCCCTGTTCGCGGTCGGCGTCGTTCGCGGCGACGGCGGCGTCGATCACGTACATGCCGGCACGCAGCTTCACGCGCGGGAACTCGCTCGGCTGCTTGGCGCCGGGCGGCATCTGCGCGCTGGCGGCCTGCATGCCGAACGCGAGGACGGCGAGCGCGGCGGGAAAGACGGCGGCGCGCGCTAGGCGGCCGAGCGACGAGCGCAGGGAGAATTGCACAGCATGGCTCCTGTCTGGAAAACGAGACCCGCATGGTACGCGATGCGCGCCGGCGGGCACAAAAAAGAAAAAGGCAGATCGCCTTGCGGTGATCTGCCTTTCAACGCCGTAAGAACGGCAAGACTGCGTGTTCTTGACTGCGTTATTACAGCTTGCTTACTTAGTTCGAAGCAGCTGCCGGTGCTGCTGCGTCGCTTGCTGCAGCCTTCTTCGATGCCTTGTGGTGCTTCTTGGCAGCGTGGTGCTTCTTGGCAGCGTGCTTAGCCGGTGCCGAAGCAGCTTCTGCTGCTGCCGGAGCAGCTTCCGGAGCCGAAGCTTGTGCGAAAGCAGCCGTTGCGAAGAGGCCAGCGACCAGAGCGGCGATCAGTTTGTTCATGTTGTGTTCCTCAGCTTTAGTTAATTAACCAAATGACCCGGCAATAGGAGTCATGTCGTCTAACGGTGCCATCCACCTTTCGGTTGACAGACGCTTCGAGAAATTTCTCATTGCGCTGCGGGCGCCGAATCGTATTCGAGAAAAACGTCGCTTTCTTGACGCAAATACGGGCTCGGCTGCCAATGCCGGATAGCTAAGGTTGGCATCTGCGTGGTTTAACGCGCGATCTTCGCAGCCGGTTGACGAAAAAGATGATGAAAAATTCGCGTATCCCGAATTCGTCATCCGGCGGGCGCGAACCCGTCCCATGGCGCGCGGGGCGGCAGTGCGATTGTTTCGCCCGGCGCAATGCCGAGTGCAAATATATCCAGCGCACCGACGCCGACGCGCACCAGGCGCAACGTCGGGAAGCCGACGGCGGCCGTCATCCGGCGCACCTGCCGATTCTTGCCTTCGGTGATCGCGAGTTCGATCCACGTGGTCGGGATCGCGGCGCGGTAGCGGATCGGCGGATTGCGCGGCCACAGCGTGTCGGGCGGCTCGATGAACTCGGCGCGGCACGGTCGCGTCACGTAGTCGCCCAGGTCGACGCCGCGCGCGAGCGCCTTCAGGTCGGCCGGGCCGGGCGCGCCCTCGACCTGCGCCCAGTAGCGCTTCACGAGCTTGTGGCGCGGCTCCGCGATGCGCGCCTGCAGCGCGCCGTCGTCGGTGAGCAGCAGCAAGCCTTCGCTGTCCGCGTCCAGCCGGCCGGCCGCATAGACGCCGGGCGTTTTTACCCAGTCGCCGAGCGACGGGCGCGTCTCGTGCGCGGAAAACTGGCAAATCGTGCCGAACGGCTTGTTGAGGGCGATCAGGTTCATGGCGGGGCGCCCGCCCGGCCTGCCGCGGGAGGCGGGGGCGGGCGGTCTATGGCAAATGGCGGAATCTTAATGCATAATACGGAACGGCAAGTCCTCTGTCTTATATAAGACATAAGTGAGGTCTTGATACGCAGTGCCGCGGTTCATGCCGAAGTGCCCGGTTGGGGCGCTAGAATAGCGGCTCGCTGTTGCCGTCACGGGGTGGCCATGCCGCGCCCCCGCCGCGCGCGCAGTTTCGACCAGCATCACCTGCTCAGCCACGTCACTGGAGTCGATCATGCCGTATCAGCACATCAAGGTTCCGGAAGGCGGTGACAAGATCACCGTCAACAAGGACTTCTCGCTCAACGTTTCCGATCAGCCGATCATTCCCTATATCGAAGGCGACGGTACGGGCTTCGATATCACGCCGGTCATGATCAAGGTCGTCGACGCGGCGGTCGCGCATGCCTACAAGGGCAAGCGCAAGATCCACTGGATGGAGATCTTCGCGGGCGAGAAGGCGACGAAGGTGTACGGTCCGGACGTGTGGCTCCCGGAAGAAACGCTGCAGGTGCTGAAGGAATACGTGGTGTCGATCAAGGGGCCGCTCACGACCCCGGTCGGCGGCGGCATCCGTTCGCTGAACGTCGCGCTGCGCCAGGAGCTCGACCTGTACGTGTGCCTGCGTCCGGTCCAGTACTTCAAGGGCGTGCCGTCGCCGGTGCGCGAGCCGCAGAAGATCGACATGGTGATCTTCCGCGAGAACTCGGAAGACATCTACGCGGGCATCGAATGGGCCGCGGGTTCCGAGCAGGCGAAGAAGGTCATCAAGTTCCTGCAGGACGAGATGGGCGTGAAGAAGATCCGTTTCCCGGAAACCTCGGGGATCGGCGTCAAGCCCGTGTCGACCGAAGGCACCGAGCGTCTCGTGCGCAAGGCGATCCAGTACGCGATCGACAACGATCGCAAGTCGGTCACGCTGGTGCACAAGGGCAACATCATGAAGTTCACGGAAGGCCTGTTCCGTGACGCCGGCTACGCGCTCGCGCAGAAGGAATTCGGCGGCGAGCTGATCGACGGCGGCCCGTGGATGCGCGTGAAGAACCCGAAGACGGGCAACGAGATCGTGATCAAGGATTCGATCGCCGACGCATTCCTGCAGCAGATCCTGCTGCGCCCGGCCGAATACGACGTGATCGCGACGCTGAACCTGAACGGCGACTACATCTCCGACGCACTGGCCGCGCAGGTCGGCGGCATCGGGATCGCGCCGGGCGCGAACCTGTCGGATTCGGTCGCGATGTTCGAGGCGACGCACGGCACGGCACCGAAGTACGCAGGCAAGGATTACGTGAACCCCGGTTCCGAGATCCTGTCGGCGGAAATGATGCTGCGCCACCTCGGCTGGACGGAAGCGGCCGACACGATCATCGCCTCGATGGAGAAGTCGATCCTGCAGAAGCGCGTCACGTACGACTTCGCGCGCCTGATGGAAGGCGCGACGCAGGTGTCGTGCTCCGGCTTCGGCGAAGTGCTGATCGAGAACATGTAAGACCCCTTCCGGGGTGGGCCGGCAGGTTGCCGGCCGCCCCGGCGCTGACTGCCGGCGCCGGAGCGTTTCGTGGATGGCAGGTTTGTTGGCAGGGCGGTCCGGCATGCGGGCCGCGGCGCCGCGATGCGGCCCGGAGGCCCTGCAAGGTAGAACATGACGGCCCTCGCAACACCACCGCCCGGCTGAGCCGGCGTGCCCCTTTCGCGACCGACCCGGTCGCTCCCCGCCGGTTACCGCCGGCGCTCCTCAGTCCAAAATTTTCACGTAGCAACGCATCGACCATGTCCACTTCGCCCAAGATCATCTACACCCTCACCGACGAAGCGCCCGCGCTCGCGACCTATTCGCTGCTGCCGATCGTCAAGGCCTTCACGCGCTCGTCCGGCGTCGCCGTCGAAACGCGCGACATCTCGCTCGCCGGGCGCATCATCGCGGCATTTGCAGACGTCCTGCCGCCGGAGCAGAAGGGTTCCGACGATCTGGCGGAGCTGGGCCAGCTCACGCTGAAGCCGGAAGCGAACATCATCAAGCTGCCGAACATCAGCGCATCGGTGCCGCAGCTGAAGGCCGCGATCGCCGAACTGCAGGCGCAGGGCTTCAAGCTGCCGGCCTACCCGGAAGATCCGTCGACGGACGAAGAGAAGGCGGTCAAGGCACGCTACGACAAGATCAAGGGCAGCGCGGTGAACCCGGTGCTGCGCGAAGGCAACTCCGACCGCCGCGCGCCGCTGTCGGTCAAGAACTACGCACGCAAGCATCCGCACAAGATGGGCGCGTGGAAGGCCACGTCGAAGGCACACGTCGCGCACATGAGCGAAGGCGATTTCTACGGCAGCGAGAAGTCGGCGCTGATCGCCGATGCCGGCAGCGTGAAGATCGAACTCACGACGGCCGACGGCGCGAAGAAGGTGCTGAAGGAAAAGACGGCCGTGAAGGCCGGTGAAGTCATCGATTCCTCGGTGATGAGCCGCAATGCGCTGCGCAGCTTCATCGAAGCGCAGATCGCCGACGCGAAGGCGCAGGACGTGCTGTTCTCGGTGCACCTGAAGGCGACCATGATGAAGGTCTCGGACCCGATCCTGTTCGGCCACTTCGTGTCGGTGTTCTACCGCGACGCGCTCGCGAAGCACGCGGACGTGCTGGCGCAGGCCGGCTTCAACCCGAACAACGGGATCGGCGACCTGTACGCGCGCCTGAAGGACCTGCCGGCCGACACGCGCGAAGCGATCGAAGCCGACATCAAGGCCGAATACGCGGTGCGCCCGCGTCTCGCGATGGTCAACTCGGACAAGGGCATCACGAACCTGCACGTGCCGAGCGACGTGATCGTCGACGCGTCGATGCCGGCGATGATCCGCGATTCGGGCGGCATGTGGGGCCCGGACGGCGCACTGTACGACGCGAAGGCCGTGATTCCGGACCGTTGCTACGCAGGCGTCTACCAGGCCGTGATCGAGGACTGCAAGCAACACGGCGCATTCGATCCGGTCACGATGGGCAGCGTGCCGAACGTCGGCCTGATGGCGCAGGCGGCTGAAGAATACGGTTCGCACGACAAGACGTTCCAGATCCCGGCGGACGGCGTCGTGCGCGTCACCGACGAAGCCGGCAACGTGCTGCTCGAGCATGCAGTGGAAGCGGGCGACATCTGGCGCATGTGCCAGACGAAGGACGCACCGGTGCAGGACTGGGTCAAGCTCGCGGTGAACCGCGCGCGCGCGACCGGCGCACCGGCCGTGTTCTGGCTCGATCCGGCGCGTGCACACGATGCGCAGATCATCGCGAAGGTCGAACGCTACCTGAAGGATCACGACACGAACGGTCTCGATATCCGCGTGATGACGCCGGTCGAAGCGACGCGTTTCTCGCTCGAGCGCATCCGCGCGGGCAAGGACACGATCTCGGTCACCGGCAACGTGCTGCGCGACTACCTGACCGACCTGTTCCCGATCATGGAACTCGGCACCAGCGCGAAGATGCTGTCGATCGTGCCGCTGATGGCCGGCGGCGGGATGTTCGAAACGGGCGCGGGCGGCTCGGCGCCGAAGCACGTGCAGCAGTTCGTCGAGGAAGGCTTCCTGCGCTGGGATTCGCTCGGCGAGTTCCTCGCACTGGCGGCTTCGCTCGAACACCTCGGCAACGCGTACCAGAACCCGAAGGCGGTCGTGCTCGCGAAGACGCTCGACCAGGCGACCGGCAAGTTCCTGGACGAGAACAAGTCGCCGGCGCGCAAGGTCGGTGGCCTCGACAACCGCGGCAGCCACTTCTACCTGTGCCTGTACTGGGCGCAGGCGCTGGCCGAGCAGACCGAGGACGCCGCGCTGAAGGCGCAGTTCGAAGGTGTGGCGAAGGCGCTGTCCGACAGCGAAGCGCGCATCCTGGAAGAACTGGGGGCCGCGCAGGGCAAGGCGCAGGCGATCGGCGGCTACTACCGTCCGAACGTCGAGCTGACGAGCCAGGCGATGCGCCCGAGCGCGACGCTGAACGGCATCGTCGACGCAGTCGCCTGACGCGGGCTGCGCCATCGCGCGAGCCAATGCGTGTGTCGAAACGGCACGGTTAGCCGTTCGCCGTCCGACACCCAATAAAAACGCCCCGGTCGCCCGGGGCGTTTTTCGTTGCAGGCTTGTCATTCAGACGTGAACGATTTCCCATTCGGCGATTTCGTGCGGCACTTCGAGCGTAGCCGTGTCCAGTTCGGACAGTTGTTCGCAGTCGCCGCGGGAGATGTGGTCGGCCGCCACTTCGGGGCACGAGAATGCGCCGAGCAGGGCGTTGCCGAACGTCGCTTCCCAGCCGCCGTTACCCGGCAGGATGTAGAACGACCCGAGCGCTGAACCAAAGCGAAATCCCTTCATTTCCGTTCTCCCTTTCTGATCACAAGCGATTCTGGTGTGCCGCCTGCCGGCTCGGCCGGCTGTGGCCCGACTGGCTGCTTGCGCCGGGTTCCGTATCGAACGTCGTGGCGAAGCGTCAGTGCATGGGACAAAGTCTACGTCCGCGGCCCGGTCGGATGGTGCATGTAGAACGGCTTCTCGAAACAAAAATTCTCTTTTAAAAACAAGGAATTATTTTCGACGTTTTGTATTGCGGAACGTTTTTTGGCATCGCGAAACGGGGAATTTGTGCCCTGCACCACGAATTTTTACAACGCAGAGACTTGTTCCACATCGTGAAAAATCGGTGGTTTGGCGGAAGGAGGGCGGCGCGCGCCTGCGTAGTGGCGAACAGCCGGCGCCAAACGAGCGCCCGGATGCGGCGGCGGGCGGGGGCCGGGGCGGGGCGAGATGGCCGAAGAACGGCGGTGCAAAGGCGGGCTGCGGCGTATCGCCGCCCGATCGGTGGCGGCGCTATTCGATAGGGGCCTGCGGTTATGATGACGCGGGCATCAGGTTTCGCGTCGCGCACCGGCGGTCCGGCCGGCCGGCGCACGCGTCGCGGCAGTCGCGCGACGCTGCATGGATAACGAGGATCGATTGATGATACGGAGAACCTTCCTGTCGCACGCCATCGGGGTCGCGGCCGCGTCGCTGTTTGCGCGCACCGCGTGGGCGCAGCAGGCCGGTCATGCGGGTATGGCCGGCATGGATTCGATGGACGACATGCCCGGCATGTCGGGTATGTCAGGAATGTCCGGGCACGCGCAGCACGGCAAGCCCGCATCGGCCCCGCTCGCGGCCGCCGACGCGCTGCCGGCCGGCGCGCCGCTCGCGGCGTTGCGCACGCTCGCGAACGAAAGCCGCGATCGCGGTACGTTCCGGGCCACGCTGGTCGCGCAGCCCGTTGCGCGCCCGATGCTGCGCGGGGCGCGGCCGACCACGTTCTGGCAATTCGGCGCGGGCGCGCAAGGCCCCGTCGTCGGCCCGCTGATCGACGTGCGCGAGGGCGACACGGTCGAGATCAAGTTCGTGAACAAGCTGCCGCAGCCGTCGACGATCCACTGGCACGGCCTGCCCGTGCCGCCCGACCAGGACGGCAACCCGTCCGATCCCGTCGCGCCCGGCGCAACGCGCGTGTATCGCTTTACGCTGCCGAAGGGCAGCGCAGGCACCTACTGGTACCACCCGCATCCGCACATGATGACGGCCGAGCAGGTGTTTCGCGGGCTGGCCGGCCCGTTCATCGTGCGTGCCGCGGACGATCCACTCGCCGGCTGGCCCGAGCGCAACCTGTTCGTGTCGGACCTGAAGCTTGCGCGCGACGGCACGATTGCGCCGAACGACATGATGGACTGGATGAACGGCCGCGAAGGCCAGTTCGTGCTGGTCAACGGCGCGCGCCGGCCACGCATCGACGTCACGGGCGACGAGCGCTGGCGCGTGTGGAACGCGTGCAGCGCGCGCTACCTGCGCGTCGCGTTCGACGACGGCCGTGCGTTCGAGCATGCGGGCACCGATGGCGGGCTGTTCGATGCGCCGCGCCGCGTGACGTCGCTGCTGATCGCGCCGGGCGAGCGCGCGGAACTGCTGGTGCGCGCTGGCGACCGTGCGTCGCGCGCGGTGCTGCAGGCGGCTGAGTACGACCGCCGCAAGATGGCGATGTCGCACGATGACGGTCACGGCAGCCTGCCGCCCGATCCGGCGCTGGCGCTGGCCGATGTCGCGTTTGCGCCCGCCGCCGCGCGTGCGTTGCCGGCCACGTTGCGCGCGGTGCCGCCGCTGGGCGAGCCGGTCGCGCACAAGACGGTCGCGTTCGGCGAGGAAATGGACATGGACGCGATGATGAAGGGCGCGGCGCACGGCCGTCCGGCCGGCATGCGTTTCATGATCAACGGCGAAACCTACGCGGCGCACCGCGCGACGTTGACGAGCCGCCGCGGCGACGTCGAACGCTGGGAGATTCGCAATACCACCGACATGGATCACCCGTTTCACCTGCACGGCACGCAGTTCCAGGTGATCGAGCGCGCGTCGGGCGGTTCGCACACGACCGAACCGTTCCGCGCATGGCGCGATACCGTGAACGTGCGCAGCGGCGAAACGGTGTCGATTCTCGTCACGCAAGACATGCCCGGAGAGCGCATGTTTCATTGCCACATTCTCGAACACGAGGATCTCGGCATGATGGGCACGCTGAAGGTCGTGTAACGACGTGGTGAATATGTTTCACGCGCAGAGCCGATATCCGATCTGCATGTGTGACAAGACAATGTGTGTTCAATTATCGGGATTGAACGAAAAGGCCGGCCAATCGATTATCGATTGGCCGGCCTCAAAAAAAAGAAACCCGGCGCAATGCGCCGGGTTTCTTCGTCCGATATCCGATGCCTTTATGCGGCCTGGATGTTCGACGCTTGCTTGCCCTTCGGTCCTTGAACGACGTCAAAGCTCACCTTCTGGCCTTCCTTCAGCGTCTTGAAGCCATTCATGGTGATAGCCGAGAAGTGCGCAAACAGATCCTCACCGCCCTCGTCGGGAGTGATGAAACCGAAGCCCTTCGCGTCGTTGAACCACTTAACGATACCAGTTGCCATTTTCCTACTTCCCCTGTCACACAGTCGCTGCTACTTACCACGAGCACGCTCGAAAAGCTAAACGACTGCAAAATGCAGTCGTTCCCCCCTCACAAGCTCACCTCGGCCTCTTTCATTTCGCCAACTGGCAAATTGAAAAAAGTGCCAGCTTGATTGTTGGCGCTCTTTATTGGAGTGTCAAGTGGAATTTTTAGACGTTTAGAGGGTCGTTGTAAAGAACCCATTTTCAGGGTTTCTCCGGCTTTGCTTTGCAGCATGCCGCCAAGCGCGGGGCCTTGAAAAGCCGCATAATCGGCTCATATACCAGGCTCGAGTGACACGCGTTCGAGTCGTCCCGGCTTGTGGGATACTGGATGCGGACACGACGTTCCGGTGCAGTTGCCCCCTGACGGTTCGTGTTCCGCGCCACGCGTGAAAGCCGGCACCGCAGCCGGCTTTCGTATGGCACGAAGAAGATCGCGTGTTCCGGGATACCGGGGAGGGCGCCGGCCGGTCGGTCGGGTTATGGCAGGATTGCGGGCCTGTCCGAGTTGTTTAGAATGGGTGTATGGCGATTATCCCGGACAAGCAGGACAGTACCGTCCTGGAACGCAAGCAGCAGAAGCTCAAGCCGCCTTCGATGTACAAGGTGGTGCTGCTGAACGACGACTTCACGCCGATGGAATTCGTCGTGATGGTGGTCCAGGAGTATTTCAAGAAGGATCGCGAGACGGCCACGCAGATCATGCTGAAGGTCCATCGCGAAGGGCGAGGGGTTTGTGGGGTCTATACGCGGGACATCGCGTCGACCAAGGTTGAGCAAGTCGTTACCCATGCGCGGCAGGCCGGGCATCCGCTGCAGTGCGTGATGGAGGAAGCATGATTGCCCAGGAATTGGAAGTCAGCCTGCACATGGCGTTCATGGAAGCACGCCAGGCGCGCCATGAGTTCATTACGGTCGAGCATCTGCTGCTGGCCCTGCTGGATAATCCGACGGCAGCCGAGGTGTTGCGCGCGTGCGCGGCAAACATCGAGGACTTGCGTCAGAACCTGCGCAATTTCATCCACGACAACACACCTACCGTCCCGGGTACCGACGATGTCGATACCCAGCCGACGCTCGGTTTCCAGCGCGTGATCCAGCGCGCGATCATGCACGTCCAGTCGACGTCGAACGGCAAGAAGGAAGTCACCGGCGCGAACGTGCTGGTCGCGATCTTCGGCGAGAAGGATTCGCATGCCGTGTACTACCTGCAGCAGCAGGGCGTCACGCGCCTCGACGTGGTGAACTTCATTTCGCACGGCATCGCGAAGACGAACAACGGCGAAGCCGCGAAGTCGACCGACGCGAACGCGGAAAGCGAAGACGCGAACGCGCAGAAGGAAACGCCGCTCGCGCAGTTCACGCAGAACCTGAACCAGATGGCGAAGGACGGCCGCATCGATCCGCTGATCGGGCGCGAGCCCGAGGTCGAGCGCGTCGTGCAGGTGCTGTGCCGTCGCCGCAAGAACAACCCGCTGCTCGTCGGCGAGGCTGGCGTGGGCAAGACCGCGATCGCGGAAGGGCTCGCGTATCGCATCACGCGCGGCGAAGTGCCGGACATCCTCGCGAACGCGCAGGTCTATTCGCTCGACATGGGCGCACTGCTCGCGGGCACCAAGTATCGCGGCGATTTCGAGCAGCGTCTGAAGACGGTGCTGAAGGAGCTGAAGGAGCGCCCGCACGCGATCCTGTTCATCGACGAAATCCACACGCTGATCGGCGCGGGCGCTGCGTCGGGCGGCACGCTCGATGCGTCGAACCTGCTGAAGCCGGCGCTGTCGTCGGGCACGCTCAAGTGCATCGGCGCGACCACGTTCACCGAGTACCGTGGCATCTTCGAGAAGGATGCGGCGCTGTCGCGGCGCTTCCAGAAGGTCGACGTGAGCGAGCCGACCGTCGAGCAGACGGTCGCGATCCTGCGCGGGCTGAAGTCGCGCTTCGAGGAGCATCACGGCGTCAAGTATTCGTCGGGTGCGCTGTCGGCCGCGGCCGAACTGTCGGCGCGCTTCATCACCGACCGTCACCTGCCGGACAAGGCGATCGACGTGATCGACGAGGCGGGCGCCGCTCAGCGCATCCTGCCGAAGTCGAAGCAGAAGAAGACGATCGGCAAGAGCGAGATCGAGGAAATCATCTCGAAGATCGCGCGTGTGCCGCCGCAGAGCGTGTCGCAGGACGATCGCAGCAAGCTGCAGACGCTCGACCGCGACCTGAAGAGCGTCGTGTTCGGCCAGGATCCGGCGATCGACGCGCTGGCGGCCTCGATCAAGATGGCGCGCGCGGGCCTCGGCAAGATGGACAAGCCGATCGGCGCGTTCCTGTTCTCCGGCCCGACGGGCGTCGGCAAGACCGAAGTGGCGCGCCAGCTCGCGTTCACGCTCGGCATCGAGCTGATCCGCTTCGACATGTCGGAATACATGGAGCGTCATGCGGTGAGCCGGCTGATCGGCGCGCCGCCGGGCTACGTCGGGTTCGACCAGGGCGGGCTGCTGACCGAAGCCGTCACGAAGAAGCCGCATTGCGTGCTGCTGCTCGACGAAATCGAGAAGGCGCATCCGGACATCTACAACGTGCTGCTGCAGGTGATGGACCACGGCACGCTGACGGACAACAACGGCCGCAAGGCGGATTTCCGCAACGTGATCATCATCATGACGACGAACGCGGGCGCCGAGTCGATGCAGAAGGCGACGATCGGCTTCACGACGCGCCGCGAGACGGGCGACGAGATGACCGACATCAAGCGCCTGTTCACGCCGGAGTTCCGCAACCGCCTGGATTCGATCATCAGCTTCCGCTCGCTCGATGAGGAAATCATCATGCGCGTGG
This sequence comes from Burkholderia sp. BCC1999, assembly GCF_905339975.1. Taxonomy (NCBI): domain Bacteria; kingdom Pseudomonadati; phylum Pseudomonadota; class Betaproteobacteria; order Burkholderiales; family Burkholderiaceae; genus Burkholderia; species Burkholderia sp. BCC1999. The sequence continues at coordinate 98,167 of NZ_CAJPHP010000004.1, forward strand.
TCGACAAGTTCCTGATCCAGCTCGAGGAACAGCTGCACGAGAAGAAGGTCGACGCGCTCTTTACCGACGCGTTGCGCAAGCATCTCGCGAAGCACGGCTTCGACCCGCTGATGGGCGCGCGGCCGATGCAGCGGCTGATCCAGGACACGATCCGGCGCGCGCTGGCCGACGAACTGCTGTTCGGCAAGCTCGTCAACGGCGGTCACGTGACGGTCGACGTCGACGAAAACGACAAGGTGCTGTTGTCGTTCGACAAGCTGGCGAATCCGCCGCACAAGCCGAACGAAGAGACGGTCGAAGTCGAGTAAGCGATAATTCGTTGTTCATGCGAACGGCGCGGGAAGTTTCCCGCGCCGTTTCGTTTTATCCGGCGCCGGCGGCGCAATGGTGGTGCAGGGGAGTGGTAACGCAGTGACACAACAACAACGGTCGTTCGACGATATCGTCGCGCGCGAACAAGGGTTGCGCCATGCGCTGACGTCGGGGCAGATGGCGATGATCGCGATCGGCGGCGCGATCGGCACGGGGCTGTTCCTCGGCAGCGGGTTCGCGATCGGGCTCGCAGGCCCGAGCGTGCTCGTTTCTTATGCGATCGGCGCGCTGATCGCGCTGCTGTTGATGGGCGCGCTCGCGGAAATGACCGTCGCGCACCCGACGGCCGGCTCGTTCGGCGCGTATGCCGAGCACTACGTCGGCCCGCTCGCGGGCTTCCTGGTGCGCTATGCGTACTGGTTCGCGGTCGTGTTCGCGATCGGTACCGAGATCAGCGCGATCGCCGTGTTCATGAAGTACTGGTTCCCGGCCGTGCCCGGCTGGTACTGGGTGATCGGCTTCTCCGCGCTGCTGATCGCCGTGAACCTGGCCAGCGTCACGCTGTACGGCACGGTCGAATATGCGTTCTCGCTGCTGAAGATCGCGGCGATCGTCGTGTTCATCGTGCTCGGCGCGTATCTGGTCTGGTCCGCGCCGGCCGCGTCGGGCATCGGCTTTGCGAACTACACCGCGCACGGCGGCTTCATGCCCAAGGGGCCGTGGGGCACCTGGGTCGCGGTGATCGTCGCGATCTTCAGCTACATGAGCATCGAAGCCGTCGCGATCGCGGCCGGCGAGGCGCGCGATCCGCAGCACGCGGTCACGCGGGCGTTCCGCTCGACCGTGTTCCGGCTCGTGCTGTTCTACCTGCTGACGCTGTCGCTGATGCTCGCGATCGTGCCGTGGACCGCGGCCGGCACCGACGAAAGCCCGTTCGTGAAGGTGATGGCCGCGACGCACGTGCCGTACGCGGCGGGCGTGATCAATTTCGTGTTGCTGATCGCGGCGCTGTCGGCGATGAACAGCCAGCTGTACGTGACGACGCGGATGATGTTCAGCCTGTCGCGCGCGCGGCTCGCGCCCGCGGTGTTCGGTCGGCTCGGCACGAACGGCGTGCCGCGCGCGGCGCTGTGGATTTCGACCAGCGGCGTCGCGGTCGCGGCCGTGCTGGTCGCGCTGGCGCCCGACACCGCGTTCACCGTGATGATGGCGATCGCGATGTTCGGCGCGCTGTTTACGTGGCTGATGATCTTCGTCACGCATCTGCGCTTCCGGTCGCGTTACCGCGGCCCGGCGCTCGCGTTCCGCATGTGGGGGCACCCGTTCGGCAGCCTGCTCGGCGCAGCGCTCGTCGCGGCGATCCTGTTTACGACCGCGTTCACGCGCGAATTCCGGATGACGATGGTGGTCGGCGTCGTGTTCGTCGTCTTGCTGACGCTTGCATACGCGCTGCATTACCGGCACGAACACGCACGCTGACCGCGCCGGAGTCCTCCGCACCGTTCTTCACGCTCGCTAAGGTTCCGTTAAGCCGGCGGCGACTACATTCGATCCTGTCCGCAAGGCGGGTCGGCACGCGCCGGCTCGCCGCTTCCTGCAAATGGGGTTCGAATGAACAAACTTCCCGAAATTACGCTCGCGTTCTGGATCATGAAGATCTGTGCGACGACGCTTGGCGAAACCGGCGGCGACCTGCTGTCGATGACGCTGAACGTCGGCTACGCGGTGAGCTCGATCCTGCTGTTCGGTTTCTTTCTCGTGACGCTGGGCGCACAGCTCAGGACGACACGCTACCGCCCGGCGATTTACTGGGCCGTGATCGTCGCGACGAGTACGGCCGGCACGACGATGTCCGACTTCATGGACCGCACGCTCGGCCTCGGCTACGCAGCCGGCTCGTCGATCCTCGTCGCGATCCTGCTGGCGATCTTCGCGGTCTGGCGCCTGAGCGGCGAATCGCTGTCGGTCGACCTGATCCGCACGCGTAAGGTCGAGCTGCTGTACTGGATCGCGATCCTGTTCTCGAACACGCTCGGCACCGCACTCGGCGACTTCCTCGCGGACAGCTCGGGGCTCGGCTTCGGCGGCGGCGCGCTGCTGATCGGCGGGCTGCTGGCGGTGATCGTGCTCGCGCACTACTTCACGCGGATCTCCGGCGTGCTGTTGTTCTGGGCCGCGTTCGTGCTCACGCGTCCGTTCGGCGCGACGGTCGGCGACCTGCTGACGAAGCCGGTCGCGAAGGGCGGCCTCGCGCTCGGCACGGTCGGGTCGTCGGCCGTACTGCTCGGTGTGCTGGTCGCGCTGGTGATCTACGCGAGCATCGCGCAGGCGCGGCGACGCGAACCGGTGCCCGCGCGGATCGCGCAGCCGGTTGGCGAATGACGTCAGACTGAAAAAGAGAAAGGGGCCGCGAGGCCCCTTTTTCATGCAGTGCCGCTCAGTGGCGGCCGGTGCTGCCGAAGCCGCCTTCGCCGCGATCGCTCTCGGCGAAATCGTCGACGATGTTGAACTGCGCCTGCACGACCGGCACGATCACGAGCTGCGCGAGCCGTTCGAACGGGTTCAGCACGAACTCGGTCTGGCCGCGGTTCCACGTCGAGACCATCAGCTGACCCTGGTAGTCGGAGTCGATCAGGCCGACGAGATTGCCGAGCACGATGCCGTGCTTGTGGCCGAGGCCCGAGCGCGGCAGGATCAGCGCGGCATAGCCGGGATCGGCGAGGTGGATCGCGAGGCCGGTCGGCACGAGCGTCGTTTCGCCCGGTTGCAGCGTGACCGGCGCGTCGAGGCACGCGCGCAGGTCGAGGCCCGCGCTGCCGGTGGTCGCGTAGGCGGGCAGGTAGTCGCGCATGCGCGCGTCGAGAATCTTCAGGTCGAGTTTCATGCGGTCGTGGAATCGGTCGGGAAGGGCGCGGCGGCAAGCGCCGCCGCGCGGGTGATCAGATCAGGCGGTTGTCGGGCAGTCGCTTCGCGATTTCCGCGACGAGCGCATGCGCGAGTTCGTCCTTCGGTGCGCGCGGCAGGCGCGTGAGGCCGGCCGCTTCGAACAGCACGACTTCATTGTCGTCGCGGCCGAACGTCAGCGGGCCGAGGTTGCCGACCAGCAGCGGCACGTTCTTGCGCTTGCGCTTCTCGTCGCCGTGCACGTCGAGGTCGCCACTTTCGGCCGCGAAGCCGACGCAGAACGGCGGATCGGGCAGCGCCGCGACCGACGCGAGGATGTCCGGGTTCTCGACGAACGCGAGCGTCGGCACCTTGCGGTCGGCCGTCTTCTTCATCTTGTGCTCGGCCGGCTGATCGACGCGCCAGTCTGCCACCGCGGCCACCGCGATGAAGATGTCGGCATCGGCGACCGCATGCATCACCGCGTCGTACATCTGCTGCGCGGTCTGCACGTCCTGGCGATAGACACCCCACGGCGTATCGAGCGCGACCGGCCCGGCGACGAGATGCACGTCGGCGCCGGCCTGTTGCGCGGCGCGCGCGAGCGCGAAGCCCATTTTGCCGCTCGAGCGGTTCGTGAGGCCACGCACGGGGTCGAGCGGTTCGAACGTCGGCCCGGCCGTGATCAGCACGCGCCGGTGCGCGAGCACCTTCGGCGCGAAGTGCGCGACGATCGCTTCATAGATCGCCTCGGGCTCGAGCATGCGGCCGTCGCCAACTTCGCCGCATGCCTGCGCGCCCGAATCCGGGCCGAGCACCGACACGCCGTCCGCGCGCAGTTGCGCGGCGTTGCGCTGCGTGGCCGGGTTCTGCCACATCTGGCGGTTCATTGCGGGGACGACGAGCAGCGGACAGTCGCGTGCGACGCACAGCGTCGACAGCAGATCGTCCGCGAACCCGTGCGCGAGCTTCGCGAGGAAGTCCGTCGACGCGGGCGCGATCACGATCGCGTCGGCTTCACGCGACAGGTCGATGTGCGCCATGTTGTTGTCGATGCGCGCGTCCCACTGGCTCGTGTAGACGGGCCGGCCCGACAGCGCCTGCATCGTGACGGGCGTGATGAACTGGGTGGCCGCTTCGGTCATCGCGACCTGCACGGTCGCACCGGCCTTCACGAGCAGCCGCGTGAGCTCGGCGATCTTGTAGCAGGCGATGCCGCCCGTCAGGCCGAGAACGAGGTGTTTTCCTGCGAGTTCTGCGTGTGCCAACTCAGGCCTCCAAGGGTCAAACGGAACGGCCGGCGCGAAGCCGGCCGTCGACGCCGAGTATGCGCGCTTAGCGCGAGCCGCGCACGCGACGCAGCTCGTCGTAGATCAGCAGCACCGCGCCGACCGTGATCGCGGAATCGGCGAGGTTGAACGCCGGGAAGTGCCAGGCGCCGAGATGGAAATCGAGGAAGTCGATCACGTGACCGTAGACGAGCCGGTCGATCACGTTGCCGAGCGCGCCGCCGAGGATCAGCGCGAGCGACAGGCTGAACAGCCGCTGCTGGCCGTGGCGCTTCAGCAGGAAGCAGATCACGAGCGTCGCGGCGATGCCGAGCGCGGTGAACGCCCAGCGCTGCCAGCCGCCGGCGGTCGACAGGAAGCCGAACGCCGCGCCGCGGTTGTACACCAGCACGAGGTTGAAGAACGACGTCAGCTCGTGCTGCGCGCCGTACGCGAACGTCTTCAGGATCGAGATCTTCGACAGCTGGTCGAACAGGATCACGATCAGCGAAATGCCGAGCCAGGGCGCAAGCGCGCCGCTGGCCGGTTTCGACAGGGTCTTCGCCATATTTATGCAGCGCTCCGGATTTCGCCGTTTTCGAACAGGTTGGAGAAGCAGCGGCCGCACAGCGTCGGATGATCGGCGTGCGCGCCGACATCTTCGCGGTAGTGCCAGCAGCGTTCGCACTTCTGGTACTTCGACGCGGCCACGTCGACGCTTTCCTGCGCTTCGTCGTCGACCTTGACGACCGTCGCGGCCGACGTGATCAGCACGAACTTGAGATCATCGCCGAGGCTCGTGAGCGCGTTGTAACGCGCGCCGCTCGCATGCACGGCGACTTCGGCCTGCAGCGACGAACCGATGCGGTTCGCGGTGCGCGCTTCCTCGAGCGCCTTCGTCACGTTGCCGCGCACATCGCGCAGCAGCGCCCACTTCTCGATCAGCGCGGCCGAGCCGGCGACTTCCGGGTACGCGTAGTAAGTTTCCGTGAAGATCGTGTCGCTGGCCGGCTGGAACACCTTCCACGCTTCCTCGGCCGTGAACGACAGGAACGGCGCGAGCACGCGCAGCAGGCCGTGCGTCAGGTGGTACAGCGCGGTCTGCGCGGAGCGGCGTGCGCGCGAATCGGCCGCGCTCGTGTACAGGCGGTCCTTCAGCACGTCGAGGTAGAAGCCGCCGAGATCTTCCGAGCAGTACGTCTGCAGCTTCGCGACGACCGGGTGGAATTCGTACCGCTCGTAGTGGCCGAGCAGTTCCGTCTGCAGCTGCTGCGAGAACGCAACCGCATAGCGGTCGATCTCGAGCCATTCCTCGACCGGCACTGCGTGCTGCGCGAAGTCGAAATCCGACAGGTTCGCGAGCAGGAAGCGCAGCGTGTTGCGGATGCGGCGATAGCCTTCGGTCACGCGCTTCAGGATTTCCTCGGAGATCGCGAGTTCGCCCGAGTAGTCGGTCGATGCGATCCACAGGCGGATGATTTCCGCGCCGAGGCGGTTCGCGACTTCATGCGGGTCGATGCCGTTGCCGAGCGACTTGCTCATCTTGCGGCCTTCGCCGTCGACCGTGAAGCCGTGCGTGAGCAGGCCCTTGTACGGCGCGCGGCCGTCGATCATCGACGCGGTCAGCAGCGACGAGTGGAACCAGCCGCGGTGCTGGTCCGAGCCTTCGAGGTACAGGTCGGCCGGGAACTGCAGCTGATCCTTGTGCGAGCCGCGCAGCACGTGCCAGTGCGTCGTGCCCGAGTCGAACCACACGTCGAGCGTGTCGCGGTTCTTTTCGTACAGGTTCGCGTCGTCGCCGATCAGCTCGCGCGGGTCGAGCGACTGCCATGCCTCGATGCCCGACTGCTCGACGCGCTTCGCGACTTCCTCGAGCAGTTCCAGCGTGCGCGGGTGCAGCTCGCCGGTTTCCTTGTGCACGAAGAACGCCATCGGCACGCCCCACTGGCGCTGGCGCGACAGCGTCCAGTCGGGACGGTTCGCGATCATGCTGAACAGGCGCTGCTTGCCCCACGACGGGTAGAACGCAGTTGCGTCGACGCCTTCGAGCGCCGTTTCGCGCAGCGTCTTGCCGCCGTCGCGCGGCGTCACGTCCATGCCGGCGAACCACTGCGACGTCGCGCGGTAGATGATCGGCGTCTTGTGGCGCCAGCAGTGCATGTAGCTGTGTGTGTACTTCTCGCTGCGCAGCAGCGAGCCGGCCGCGTTCAGCGCCTCGACGATCTTCGGATTGGCATCCCAGATCGACAGGCCGCCGAACAGCGGCAGCGATTCGATATAGCGGCCGTCGCCCATCACCGGGTTGATGAAGTCCGAATCGGTCATCCCGTGCGCCTTGCACGACATGAAGTCTTCGATACCGTATGCGGGCGACGAGTGCACGACGCCGGTACCGGTGTCGGTCGTCACGTAGTCGCCGAGGTAGACGGGCGCCGTACGCTTGTAGCCGGGGTGGGCAGAGGCGAGCGGGTGGTGGAAGCGCAGGTTGGCGAGCTTCACGCCCGGCGCGGTCGCGACGACGCGGCCCGTCAGCTTGAAGTCGGTCATGCAGGCTTCGACGCGTTCTTCCGCGATGATCAGCAGCCCGCGCTCGGTGTCGACCAGCGCGTAGACGATTTCCGGATGGAGGTTCAGCGCCTGGTTCGCGGGGATCGTCCACGGCGTGGTGGTCCAGATCACGATGCCGCCTTCGGCGCGCGGCAGCGCCGCCAGGCCGAATGCCTGCGCCGTCTTTTCCGGTTCCGCGAACGCGAACATCACGTCGATCGTCGGATCGGTGCGGTCCTTGTATTCGACTTCCGCTTCGGCGAGCGCCGAGCCGCAGTCGAAGCACCAGTTCACCGGCTTCAGCCCGCGGTACACGTAGCCCTTCTCGATGATCTTGCCGAGCGCGCGGATCTCTTCCGCCTCGTTGACGAAGTTCATCGTCTTGTACGGGTTGGCCCAGTCGCCGAGCACGCCGAGGCGCTTGAAGCCGACCTTCTGCTTCTCGATCTGCTCGGTCGCGTACGCGCGCGCCTTGCTCATCACTTCGGCCGCCGGCAGCGACTTGCCGAATTGCTTCTCGATCTGGATTTCGATCGGCATCCCGTGGCAATCCCAGCCCGGCACGTACGGCGCGTCGAAGCCGGCCATGTTGCGCGACTTGACGACGATGTCCTTCAGGATCTTGTTGACCGCGTGGCCGAGGTGGATGTCGCCGTTCGCATACGGCGGGCCGTCGTGCAGGATGAACTTCGGCCGGCCCTTGCTGGCCGCGCGGATCTTCTCGTAGAGGCCGCGCTCTTCCCATTCCTTGACCCATTGCGGCTCGCGCTTGGGCAGGTCGCCGCGCATCGGGAACGGCGTGTCGAGCAGGTTGACCGGATACTTGGCCTGCGGTTTCGAATCGGCTTTCTTGTTGCTCATGATGGGATCGCTATCTAAATCGGGAGACGCTCGGGTGTCGTGAATCGGGGATGCGCGCGAGTGGGCGGCGCGAGGGTGCGGCGCCAGGCGCCGCCGTCCGGATCAGCTAATTCGGTCGGTGGCCGACGTCGAGAAGCCCGTGGCGCGGCTGCCCGGCGCACGGTCGCGCTCGATGAAGTACGCGCGCGCATTCGCGACGTCCAGTGCGATCGCGCGCGACAGCGCCTCGAGATCGTCGAATTTCGCCTCGTCGCGCAGCTTCTTCAGGAATTCGACGCGGATGAGCTTGCCGTACGCGTCGCCATGCCAGTCGAGCAGGTGGACTTCGAGCAGCACGCGGCCCGAATCGTCGACGGTCGGGCGCAGGCCGAGGCTCGCGACGCCCGGCAGCGGCTCGGGGCCGAGGCCGTGCACCTGAACGACGAAGATGCCCGCGAGCGCCGGTCGTTTGTGCGCAATCGGCAGGTTCAGCGTCGGGAAACCGAGGTCGCGGCCGAGCTTCAGCCCGTGCGCGACGTGGCCGCTGATCGCATAGCCGTGGCCGAGCGCCTGCGCGGCCGCATCGAGATCGCCGGCTGCAAGCGCGGCGCGCACGCCCGAGCTGGAGATGCGTGTGCCATCGCTGCCGGCCACCGTGCCCATCTGCTCGACTTCGAAGCCGTGCTGTTCGCCGGCGGCCTTCAACGTGTCGAAGGTGCCCGCGCGCTTCGCGCCGTAGCAGAAATCGTCGCCGACCATCATCCAGCGCGTGTGCAGCCCGTTCACCAGCGTGCGCTCGACGAACGCCTGCGGCGACTGGCTCGCGAACGTATGGTTGAAGTGCTCGACGACGACGCGGTCGACACCGTGATCGCGCAGCGCCTCGAGCTTGTCGCGCAGCATCGCGATGCGCGGCGGTGCGCCGGCCGGGTTGAAGAATTCGCGCGGGTGCGGCTCGAACGTCATCACGCACACGGGCAGGCCGCGTGCGTCCGCTGCCGCGCGCACGCGCGCGAGCAGGGCCTGGTGGCCGCGATGGACACCGTCGAAGTTGCCGATCGTCAGCGCGCACGGGGCGCGGCTCTCGGCGTTGGGCAGGCCGCGGAAGACTTTCACGATAGCGGATGCAGCGTCGGGGGAATGGGCGGTGGGATGCCGCAAAGCAGAAGATTATAAACGTTCGGACGGGTCGGCGGCCGAGAAGGCGGGAAACGCGGGGGCGAATGGTAAAATTCGCGGATGAAAAAACTCGTGATCCTGATTTCCGGTCGCGGCAGCAACATGGAGGCCATCGTCCGCGCGTGCGCGCAGGAACGCTGGCCGGCCGAGATTGCCGCCGTGATCGCCAACCGGCCCGATGCGGCCGGGCTGGCTTTTGCCGCGTCGCACGGGGTGGCGACGGCGGTGGTCGACCACCGGTCGTTCGACGGCCGCGACAGCTTCGACGCGGCGCTCGCCGCCGAGATCGACCGTTTCGCCCCCGATCTCGTCGTCCTCGCCGGCTTCATGCGCATCCTCACACCCGCATTCGTCAGACGATACGAAGGCCGGCTGCTGAACATCCATCCGTCGCTGTTGCCGAGCTTCAAGGGCATCCATACGCATCAGCAGGCGCTCGACGCGGGCGTCGCGCTGCATGGCGCGAGCGTGCATTTCGTCATTCCCGAGCTCGACAGCGGCGCGATCGTCGCGCAGGGCGCGGTGCCCGTGCGCGCGGGCGACGACGCGGCCGCGCTCGCGCAGCGCGTGCTGAGCGTCGAGCATGTGCTGTATCCGCGCGCGGTGCGCTGGTTCGTCGAGGGGCGCTTGCGCCTCGAGAACGGCCGTGCCGTCGTGGCGCCGGAAGAAGCACGCTGGATTTTCGCGGATCAACCGCATACCGAAACGAGTGAGGGCGTATGAAGCTGCACGGATTCCTGATTGGCCAGACCGAGACCTTGCTGGCCGAGGTGCTGAAGTTCGCCGGCCCCGCCGACGCGACGACGAGCCGGTTCTTCCGCGCGCACCCGAAGCTCGGGCATGCCGAGCGCGGCGTGATCGCCGAGGCCGTCTTCGCGGTGCTGCGCCGCAAGATGGAGTTTTCGCACCTGGCCGAGAGCGGCACGGGCACGCCCGCGCGGCGTCTCACGCTGCTCGGCCTGATGCAGACGGCCGGCCGCAACGCGCTGAGGCCGTTTTTGTCCGACACCGAGTCCGCGTGGCTCGAACACGTGTCGAAAATCGATCCGGCGAGCCTGCCGGTGCGCGTGCGCACGAACCTGCCCGACTGGATCCATCAGGCGCTGTCGGCCCGTTTCGACGCCGAGGAACTCGCGCAGCTCGCCGCCGCGCTGAACTACCCGGCGCCGCTCGACCTGCGCGCCAACGCGCAGAAGGCAACCCGCGACCAGGTGATCGACGCGCTGCGTGCGAACGGCATCGATGCGGGCGCGATGCCGTTCGCGCCGTTCGGCGTACGTGTCGTCGGCAAGCCGGCGCTGACGCGCCTGAAGCTGTTCGAGGAAGGCCAGATCGAGGTGCAGGACGAAGGCAGCCAGCTGCTGTGCTCGCTCGTCGCGCCGCGCCGCGGCGAGATGATCGTCGATTTCTGTGCGGGCGCGGGCGGCAAGACGCTCGCGCTGGGCGCGATGATGCGCTCGACCGGGCGCCTCTATGCGTTCGACGTGTCGGAAAAGCGCCTCGCGAAGCTGAAGCCGCGCCTCGCGCGCAGTGGGCTGTCGAACGTGAACCCGGTGCTGATCGACAGCGAGCATGATGCGAAGATCAAGCGGCTCGCCGGCAAGATCGACCGTGTGCTGGTCGATGCGCCGTGCAGCGGCCTCGGCACGCTGCGCCGCAATCCGGACCTGAAGTGGCGTCAGACGCGTACGGCGATCGACGAGCTGACGCCGAAGCAGGCGTCGATCCTCGCGAGCGCCGCGCGCCTCGTGAAGAAGGGCGGCCGGCTCGTCTACGCGACCTGCAGCGTGCTCGATGCCGAGAACGAGCGGATCGTCGAGCAGTTCCTGGCCGATCATCCCGAGTTCGTGCTGGTGCCGGCGCAGCAGGTGCTGGCTGAGCAGCGCATCGAGCTCGAGATGGGCGACTACCTGTCGCTGTGGCCGCATCGTCACGCGACCGACGGCTTCTTCGCCGCGGTGCTCGAACGGCGCGCCGCGCAGTAACGGCGACCCGGACGGACGATGGAAAATCTGCAGAGCCGCCTGCTGTCGCACCGGCTGGCATCGGTCATTCGTGACTTCCACCAGCCGGTGATGATCTGGCAGGCGGCGATCCTGGTCGGCGCGCTGTGTTTCGCATGGGTGACTGCGCGCTTCGTGCACGGCCGCATCGATGCGCGCCGCCGGGCAGCCGGTCGCGCGCCCGGTGCGGGGGCGCAAAGCCTGAAGCGCGCGTTGTTCCCGTTGTTCGGCAGCGTCTTCGTCGGCGCCGCGCAGCTCGCGTTCGACCCGTTCATGTCGACGTCGCTGCTGTCGCTCGCGCTCGTGCCGCTATTCGGCATCGGGTTGATCTACGTGCTGTTCTTCTTCGCGCGGCGCGTGTTCGCGCGCGACGGCCACACGCATGCGTGGCTGTCGATCGTCGAGAAGATCGTGTCGACCGTCGTGTGGGCCGCGATGGTGCTGACCGTGCTCGGCATCCAGCGCGACGTGCTCGGCTGGCTCGACAGCGTGCAGTTCCGCGTCGCCAATGCGCACCTCACGCTGCTGTCGCTGATCTCGGGCGCGCTGTGGGTGTGCGTGACGCTGATGGTCGCGATGTGGCTCGGCTCGGTGCTCGAGGATCGCCTCACCCGCGCGAGCACGCTCGACGCGAACCTGAAGGTCGTGCTGTCGCGGGTCGGTCGCGCGCTGCTCGTGTTCGCGGCGATCCTGATCGGGCTGTCGCTGGTCGGCATCGACGTGACGGTGCTCGGCGTGTTCGGCGGTGCGGTGGGTGTCGGCCTCGGTTTCGGGCTGCAGAAGATCGCGAGCAACTACGTGTCGGGCTTCATCATCCTGCTCGACCGCTCGCTGCGGCTCGGCGACGCGATCAGCGTCGGCGGGCTGCAGGGCATCGTCACGCAGATCCGCACGCGCTATACGGTCGTGCGCGGGCTCGACGGCAACGAGACGCTGATCCCGAACGAGAAGCTGATCACCGACGTCGTGCAGAACCAGTCGTCGTACCTGACGCGCGGTTATGCGAAGGTCGCGGTGCAGGTCGCGTACACGAGCGACGTCGAGCACGCGCTTGCGCTGCTCGCCGACGCGGCGAAGGGCGTGCCACGCGTGCTGGCGGAGCCTGCGCCGACGCCGTATCTGGTGAGTTTCGGCGCGGACGGGATCGACCTGGAGCTTGGCTTCTGGATCGAGGATTCCGCGAAAGGCACGTCGGGCGTGCGTTCGACCGTGAACCGCAACATCTGGCGGCTGTTCAGCGAGCACGGGATTTCGATTCCGTTCCCGCAGCGAGAGGTGCGTGTGGTCGGATTGCCGGACGGTTTTTCCGCTGCGGGTGCCACGGCCGGGCTCGATTCGGCGGCCGTGAACGGTGCGGCGGACGGGCGCGCACCGGCTGCGTAGCGCGCACCGGCCGTCAAATGGTTTGACCCCGCGACCGGAACCGGATCGCGGGCCTTTCCAAGTCCGCCCGTGGACTGCTCCAGTTGCGCCAGGGCAAGAAAATATTCATTTTTTACAAAGACTTGGAACGGTTGAAGTAAAATTCAAGTCTATACGCGGTATGCTTTCATTTTTCTGACGCTCGGCGCGAGCCGGTGTCGCTCTCATCACAGGTACCTGCCTTGTTGAATTCCCTGCTCGATTTTCTTTCCCACGGGCTCCTGCATTTTTCGTGGTGGCAGGTCGCGCTGTTCGCGCTCGCCGTCACGCACGTCACGATCATCGGCGTGACGGTCTATCTGCACCGCTGCCAGGCGCACCGTGCGCTGGAACTGCATCCGATCGCGAGCCACTTCTTCCGCCTGTGGCTGTGGATGACGACCGGCATGCTGACGGGTCAGTGGGCCGCGATTCACCGCAAGCACCATGCGAAGTGCGAGACCGAGGAAGATCCGCACAGCCCGCAGACGCGCGGCATCTGGAAGGTGTTCCTCGAAGGCGCGGAACTGTATCGCGCGGAAGCGAAGAACGAAGAGACGATGCGCAAGTTCGGCCACGGCACGCCGAGCGACTGGGTTGAGCGCAATGTCTATTCGAAGTACCCGATTCTCGGCATCAGCATCATGATGGTGATCGACGTCGCGCTGTTCGGCGTGCTCGGCCTCACCGTGTGGGCCGTGCAGATGGTCTGGATTCCGTTCTGGGCGGCTGGCGTCGTCAACGGCTTCGGTCACTTCTGGGGTTATCGCAACTTCAACTCGGCCGACGCGAGCACGAACCTGTTCCCGTGGGGCATCGTGATCGGCGGCGAAGAGCTGCACAACAACCACCATACGTTCGCGACGTCGGCGAAGCTGTCGAACAAGTGGTACGAGTTCGACATCGGCTGGATGTACATCCGCATCATGTCGGCGTTCGGTCTTGCGAAGGTGAAGAAGGTCGCGCCGACCCCGCGCCTGAACAAGCCGAAGACGGTGCTCGACCAGGAAACGCTGCAGGCCGTGCTGTCGAACCGCTACGAAGTGATGGCGCGCTACGGCAAGGCCGTGAAGCGTGCGTATGCGCAGGAGCTCGCGCACCTGAAGGAACTCGGCTCGAGCGAGAAGTACCAGCTGATGCGCGGCGCGCGCAAGTGGTTCCACAAGGACGCTGACGGTCTCGACGAGCCGCAGAAGAAGCTGCTGCCGGAAATCTTCGCGAACAGCCAGAAGCTGCATACGTACTTCCAGCTGCGCCAGGATCTGGCCGCGATCTGGGATCGTTCGACCGCATCGCGCGAACAGCTTCTCGCGCAATTGCAGGATTGGTGCCATCGCGCAGAACAAAGCGGCATCAAGGCGTTGCAGGAATTCGCGACGCGCCTGCGCCGCTACGCCTGATTCGAAATCGATTAGAATCTCAGGACGTCACAAACCCCGCGTTGGCGGGGTTTTTTCATTTGGGCCGCCGGTTTTTGATGGACGTCGGCAGGGCGGAATTTGTATGACCAGAGGAGATGGGGCTGGAGCCAGTGCTAAAGCGCTAACTCTGGTCGACCGCGAAGCATGGGACCAGAGTAAGCGCTAAAGCGCTAACTCGGGTCGACAGGAGATATGGAGATGCAATCGACGATCAAACCCGTCGAGTACGACCGGCCCGTCGCAGCAGGGACCGTGTGCGGCGTGGGGCAGGCATGGGCCAAGGTGCCCGACACGCCGTCCGCCGAGGAGCGCGCCGCACTGAAGGCGCGCATCAAGGCGCTGCTCGTCCGTGAAAAGGCCGTGCTGGTCGCCCACTACTACGTGGATGCCGAACTGCAGGAACTGGCCGACGAAACGGGCGGCTGCGTTGCCGATTCGCTCGAAATGGCACGCTTCGGCCGCGATCACGACGCGCAGACGCTGGTCGTCGCCGGCGTGCGCTTCATGGGCGAAACCGCGAAGATCCTGAGCCCGAACAAACGGATCCTGATGCCCGATCTCGACGCGACCTGCTCGCTCGACCTCGGCTGCCCAGTCGACGAATTCTCGGCGTTCTGCGATGCCCATCCGGACCGCACCGTCGTCGTCTACGCGAACACCAGTGCGGCCGTGAAGGCGCGCGCGGACTGGATGGTCACGTCGTCGATCGGCCTCGAGATCGTGGCCGACCTGCACGCACGCGGCGAAAAGATCATCTGGGCGCCCGATCGCCATCTCGGCAGCTATATCCAGAAGAAAACCGGCGCGGACATGTTGCTGTGGCAAGGCTCGTGCCTCGTCCACGACGAGTTCAAGGGCATCGAGCTCGACCTGCTGCGCGCCGAATACCCGGACGCGAAGGTGCTCGTCCATCCCGAATCGCCGGAAAACGTCGTCGCGCAGGCCGATGTCGTCGGCTCGACCACGCAACTGATCGATGCGGCAGTCAAGTTCGATGCCAAGCACTTCATCGTGGCGACCGATCTCGGCATCCTGCACAAGATGCAGCTCGCGGCGCCCGGCAAGACCTTCATCGCCGCGCCGACGGCCGGCAACAGCGCAACCTGCAAGAGCTGCGCGCACTGCCCGTGGATGGCGATGAACGGCCTCGCGAACCTCGCCGACGTGCTCGAGCGCGGTCACAACGAGATCTTCGTCGATCCCGCGATCGGCCAGCGTGCGCGTTTGCCGATCGACCGGATGCTCGAATTCGCGGCCGCGCACAAGAAGCGCGTGCAGGCGAGCGGCGATCTGCAGCGCGACCAGCAACTGTTTGCGAACGTGGGGGCCGCATGAGCGAGGCAGTATCCCCGCTGTTCGACATCGTTCGTGAGCAATACGGCGCGGCGTTCGACGACGCGATCGCGCGCAACGTGGCCGACGCGATCGAGGAAGACGTCGGCGCCGGCGACCAGACCGGGCGGCTCGTGCCGGCCGGCGGGCGCCGCCGCGCGCGCATTATCGTGCGCGAAGAAGCCGTGCTGTGCGGCGTGCCCTGGTTCGAGGCCGTGATCGCCCGGATCGATCCGTCGATCACCGTGCAATGGCGCTATCGCGAAGGCGAGCGCATGACGCCCGATTCGATCGTCTGCGAACTCGACGGGCCGGCGCGAGCGCTGCTGACGGCCGAGCGCAACGGGCTGAACTTCCTGCAACTGCTGTCCGGCGTTGCTACCGCGACGCGCCGCTACGTCGATCGCGTCGAAGGCACGCGCACGAAGATCCTCGATACGCGCAAGACGCTGCCGGGCCTGCGGCTCGCGCAGAAGTATGCGGTGCGCGTCGGCGGCGGCGAGAACCAGCGTCTCGCGCTGTACGACGGCATCCTGATCAAGGAGAACCACATCGCGGCGGCAGGCGGTGTCGGCGAAGCGCTCGATGCGGCATTCGCGCTGGAATCGGGCGTGCCCGTGCAGGTCGAAGTCGAGACGCTCGCGCAGCTCGACACGGCGCTCGCGCATCGCGCGCAGTCGGTGCTGCTCGACAACTTCACGCTCGACATGATGCGTGAAGCCGTACGCGTGGCGGCCGGCAAGGCCGTGCTCGAAGTGTCAGGCGGCGTCAATTTCGAGACGGTGCGAGCGTTCGCGGAAACGGGCGTCGATCGCATCTCGATCGGCGCGCTGACGAAGGACGTGCGCGCGACCGACTATTCGATGCGAATCGTCGACTGACCGAACATCGTCCAGTCAGACAAAAAAGCCGTTGGCGCGCAAACGCCAACGGCTTTTTTCTTGTGCGTGACCCGGCCGCAGCCGGGAAGGGTTGTCGCTCAGCGGCGCGCGCGCGGCGTGAGCACGCTCGGCAATGCTTTCGGCAGCGAGTGCGGCCAGTCGCGGCTGTAGTGCAGCCCGCGGCTTTCGCGGCGCGAGTGCGCGCTCTTCACGATCAGCGTCGCCACGTCGACGAGGTTGCGCAGTTCCAGCAGGTCGCGCGTCACGCGGAAATTCGCGTAGTACTCGTGGATTTCGTCGCGCAGCAGCGACAGCCGGTGCTTGGCGCGTTCGAGGCGCTTGTCGGTGCGCACGATGCCGACGTAGTTCCACATCAGGCGGCGCAGTTCGTCCCAGTTGTGCGCGACGACGACTTCCTCGTCGGCATCCGACACGCGGCTTTCGTCCCATGCGGGCAGCGTGGACGGCGTTTCGGCGTCGAAGCCGGCTGCCTCGATCGCTTCGGCGGCCGCGCGGCCGATCACGAGACATTCGAGCAGCGAGTTGCTCGCGAGCCGGTTCGCGCCGTGCAGCCCCGTGTACGAGGTTTCGCCGACCGCATACAGGCCCGCGAGATCGGTGCGCCCGGCAAGATCGGTGACGACGCCGCCGCACGTGTAGTGCGCGGCCGGCACGACGGGGATCGGCTCTTTCGCGATGTCGATGCCGAATTCGAGGCAGCGCGCGTGGATGGTCGGGAAGTGTTCGCGCAGGAATGCTTCCGGCTGATGGCTGATGTCGAGATACACGCAGTCGATCCCGCGCTTCTTGATCTCGAAGTCGATCGCGCGTGCGACGATGTCGCGCGGGGCGAGCTCGGCACGCGGATCGTGCGCGGGCATGAAGCGCGTGCCGTCGGGCAGCTTCAGCAGGCCGCCTTCGCCGCGTACGGCTTCCGAAATCAGGAACGACTTTGCATACGGGTGGAACAGGCAGGTCGGGTGGAACTGGATGAATTCCATGTTCGACACGCGGCAGCCCGCGCGCCACGCCATCGCGATGCCGTCGCCGGTCGCGGTGTCGGGGTTCGTCGTGTACAGGTAGACCTTGCCGGCGCCGCCCGTGGCGAGCACCGTATGCGGCGCCTCGATCGTGATCGTGCGGTCGTGGTCGACGTCGAGCGCATACAGGCCGTGACAGCGGCGGCCGGGCAGGCCGAGCCGGTCCGACGTGATCAGGTCGATCGCGTGGTGATTTTCGAAGAACGTGATATTCGGATGCTGGCGTGCACGCTCCGACAGCGTCGCCAGCACCGCGTGGCCGGTCGCGTCGGCCGCGTGGATGATGCGGCGGTGGCTGTGGCCGCCTTCACGCGTCAGGTGAAAGCCGAGTTCGGCCGCGTCGTCCTTCGTGAACGGCACGCCTTGCGAGATCAGCCATTCGATCGCTTCGCGGCCGTGCTCGACGATGTAGCGCGTTGCGCCTTCGTCGCACAGCCCGCCACCGGCGACCAGTGTGTCGTCGACATGGTTCTCGATACTGTCCGCCGAGTCGAGGACCGCCGCGATACCGCCTTGCGCGTTATCGCTTGCCCCCTCCATCATCGAACGTTTCGCGATCAGCGCGACACGTCGCGTGCTGGCCAGGTTGAGTGCGACCGACAGCCCTGCCAGGCCGCTGCCGACGATCGCCACGTCGAATTTCATGCTGCATCTCCATCGTTACGCTTTTGATCTTGTGCGTTCCGGCGGCCAGGGCCGCGGAAAGGGGAGAGCATACCGCGTCGGGCCCGAGCGTGCGCGCAAAACAAAAAGCCCCGCAGGAGCGGGGCTTTTCGGTTGCCGTCAGGCTGGCAGAAACCGGAGATTACTTGATCTTGGTTTCTTTGTATTCCACATGCTTGCGGACGACGGGATCGAACTTCTTGATCGCCATCTTTTCCGGCATGTTGCGCTTGTTCTTCGTGGTCGTGTAGAAGTGACCCGTACCAGCGGTCGACTCAAGCTTGATCTTGTCGCGGGCGCCTTTTGCCATGATTGTGCTCCTTGGGCTTAGGCTTCGCCGCGTGCGCGCAGGTCAGCGAGCACGGAATCGATGCCGTTCTTGTCGATCAGGCGCAGGCCGGCGTTCGAGACGCGCAGGCGCACCCAGCGGTTTTCGCTCTCAACCCAGAACCGGCGGTTTTGCAGGTTCGGCAGGAAGCGACGCTTGGTCTTGTTGTTGGCGTGGGAAACGTTGTTGCCGCTCATCGGCGCTTTCCCAGTTACTTGGCATACGCGTGCCATGAGAGCACTCCTAATACGCTAAATTCGGGGTTCGATCGCCGGTGAAGGTTCCATCGCACCGCCACGTGATCCATGGCTGCACTCAGAACGCCGTAGCCCTTACAGACAAGGCCCTTCGATGGCTAGAACTGGTTGGAAAAAAGACAGACGACGATTCTAGCAGAAAAAGTTCAGAAAAATCAAACCTAATTTCGCTACGTCGTTGCGGCGCCCCGGGGTGGGCTGCCGCGGCACAGTCTACAGCCAACCGGCACGTGCGAACGAAAAAGTGTCATCGACGCCGACGACGACATGGTCGAGCAGCCGCACGTCGACGAGTTCGAGCGCGTCTTTCAGCACGCGGGTCAGGCGACGGTCCTCTGCGCTCGGCTGTACGGCGCCCGACGGATGGTTGTGCGCGACGATCAGCGACGCGGCGTTGTGCACCATCGCGCGTCGCACGATCTCGCGCGGGTAGACGGCCATGCGCGTGAGCGAGCCGCGCGTGATTTCCTCCATGTCGATCAGGCCGTTGCGCGCATCGAGATACACCGTGACGAACACTTCGTGCGAACGCGAGCCGATCCTCAGCCGCAGGCAATCCTCGACGGCCCCGGGCGAATCGATCGGCGTCCGTACCTGCGCCTTCTCGTTCAGCACGCGCCGGGCGATCTCGACGATTGCGGCCAGCCGTGCGGCGCGCGCGGGGCCGATGCCGGGGTGTGCCTCGAAATCGTCGGTGCTCGCTTCGAGCAGCCCGCGTAACGTCTTGAACTGACTGACCAGTGCGCGGGCAGTGACGAATACGTCGTGACCGGGCTTGCCCGTGCCGAGCAGCAGCGCGATCAGTTCGTCGTCGGTCAGCGCGGCCGGCCCGCGCTCCAGCAATCGCTCGCGCGGCCGCTCGGGCCGCCAGTCGCCGGTGCGGCGCTTGCGCGGGCGGATCGGGAGAACGCGGCCCGGCGGATTGGCCGGCGCATCGGTGGTGTCGCAGCATTCGACCGGCGACAGGGCGAGGCAGGGTGACGTCATGCTCGAAACTCCAACGGCGGCAGGGCGGTATGCGCGACGTCGTCGCACTTTCCGCCTTGCGCGCTCAGGTGACTTACAATATTGGCTTTGCGCCGGGCCATTCGGCCGTATCGGGCGCCGACCGAACGAGTAATTCATGAGCCTCATCGATCTATCCGAAGTGAAGCCCGGTTCCCATGTCACGTTGCATTACCGGCTGGCACTGGCCGACGGCGCCGACATCGTCAACACCTTCTCCGACAAGCCGGCCACGCTGCTGCTGGGCGCGGGGCAACTGGCGCCCTCGCTTGAACAGATTCTGCTCGGGCTCAGGGTCGGCGACCATTCGACTTTTCAGCTAGCCCCCGATCAAGGGTTCGGTCCCCGTAATCCCGACATGCTCCAGCGCGTGACGCTGTCGACGCTGCGCGAGAACGGGATGGTCGGCGACGATTTCACGCCGGGCGAGCTGATCGAGTTCAACGCGCCTGACGGCGGCCGGTACGCGGGGGTGCTGAAGGAAGTCAGCGAGACCTCGGCGCTGTTCGACTTCAATCATCCGCTCGCGGGCCAGGCGCTCACGTTCGAAGTGAAAATCATCGGAATCCTGTAATCATGAGCACCACCGATACGCTGTCCGGGCAGACCGTCGCCGCCGACGCCGAAATCCTGCTGGCCCAGCCGCGCGGCTTCTGCGCGGGCGTCGACCGCGCGATCGAGATCGTCGAGCGCGCAATCGCGATGCACGGTGCGCCGATCTACGTCCGTCACGAGATCGTCCACAACAAGTACGTGGTCGAGGATCTGAAGAAGAAAGGCGCGATCTTCGTCGAGGAACTCGAGGAAGTACCGGCCGGCAACACCGTGATCTTCAGTGCACACGGCGTGTCGAAGGCCGTGCGCGACGAGGCCGACGTGCGCGGGCTGCGCATTTACGACGCAACCTGCCCGCTCGTCACGAAGGTGCACGTCGAAGTGGCGAAGATGCGCCAGGACGGCGTCGACATCGTCATGATCGGGCACAAGGGCCACCCTGAAGTCGAAGGCACGATGGGGCAGGTCGAGCGTGGCATGCATCTCGTCGAGAGCGTCGAGGACGTGCAGAAGCTCGAGCTCGCCGATCCCGAGCGCATCGCGCTCGTCACGCAGACGACGCTGTCCGTCGACGACGCCGCGGAGATCATCGGGGCGCTGAAGGCGAAGTATCCGAAAATTCGCGAGCCGAAGAAGCAGGACATCTGCTACGCGACGCAGAACCGCCAGGACGCGGTGAAGTTCATGGCGCCGCAGTGCGATGTCGTGATCGTCGTCGGCAGCCCGAACAGCTCGAATTCGAGCCGCCTGCGTGAAGTGGCCGAGAAGCGCGGTGTGGACGCGTACATGGTCGATGCACCTGATCAGATCGATCCGGCATGGGTCGCCGGCAAGCGCCGCATCGGCGTGACGGCTGGCGCGTCGGCGCCGGAAGTGCTCGCCCAGGCCGTGATCGCGCGGCTGCGCGAACTCGGCGTGCGCAATGTCCGCGCGCTCGACGGCATCGAGGAAAACGTGTCGTTTCCGCTGCCGCGCGGGTTGAACCTGCCGCCCGCCGCCTGATTGCCGCATCGCACCCGCGGAACACCAAAGCGCGCCTCCCGGCGCGCTTTTTTTTGCGTTTCGAAATTGCAATCGCAACCATTATTCGCAGTCGTGGTGCAACCCGGTTGCTCCGCTCGTTCCTAACTGTCTCTCAAAATTGGTTGCAATGCAGGAAAACCCCATCGAATCAGGATTATTGGCGTCCTATAAATGGAGTTACAATGCGCCCGTTTTCAAGCCGGAATGGCTTTGGAATCGGGTTTTGGCAAGGCGCGGGAGACCATTCAATGCATGTGAAGTTGGCTTACGCCGAGTCCGTCGCCGTACCGGTTGCAATGCTTGCCGGATGCAGCAAAAAGAGCGACGACGGGGCGGGCAGGGAGGCTGCGGCGTTCGCGGCACCGCTGGCCAGCGGCGTGCGCGTCGCCGGAGTCGGTCGTGCGGCGCCGTCGGCGTGCCGTATCGCGCAATTGGGCAACGACAAGGAATACGGGGCACGTTTGACGATTGACGAAATCAACGCGCTTGGCGTGACGAACGGTCCGGCAGCGGGCATGCCGGTTGCGTCGCGGCAAGCCGCCGATCGTGGCGCGACGGTGACCGTACGCGCCGATCGACGGATGCCGGCCGGTCGCGGCGCTGCAGGCGACGCGCAGATGTCACCGGCCCCCCTTCATTTCAATTCGATGAAACAGCGTGCCGCCACGACCGGTCGGGTCATGGCGCGCGGTCTGGTTCGTACGACGGATTCCGACGCAGTCCTGACGAATGTCGGGTGCGGCTTGCGCAATGCCCCGGCGGGCGGCGCGGCGCGGAATCCGATCCGTCCGGGTGTGGCGTTTGCGTCGCGCCGGACGGGCCAAGGCACGGATGCCGGGAAACCGGACGAAGGCCGTCTCGGCATGCTGTCCCACGACTTCAAGGAGGCCACGAACACCGTCCTCGATGTCGTGACGATTTAGCGACGGGACTCATGACGGCACCGGGACAGTGCGGTGCCGTTTTTGTATCCGCTCCGGCGGCAGGTCCGGCCGTACAGGCCGGGCGGCGCGCGCCGGGACGATCCACCCTTACCGGTATCGACTAGTACCCGCAGTGTCGCCGAGAAGGCGCGATTCCTCGCTTACCCGCGGGGCGCAACGTCCTCCGGCAGCACGGGCCAAGGAGCTTTAAATGGATATTTTCGTCCAGCAGGTTCTCAACGGGCTGGTGCTCGGCAGTGTCTACGCCATCATCGCGTTGGGCTACACGATGGTGTACGGCATTCTCGGCATCATCAACTTCGCGCACGGCGACGTGCTGATGATCGGCGCGATGGTCGCCCTGTCGGCCATTACCGTGCTGCAGAACCATTTCCCCGGACTCGGCAACGTCGCGACGCTGACGATCGGCCTGGGCATCGCCGCGGTCGTCTGTGCGTTCGTTGGCTTCACGATCGAACGCGTCGCATACCGGCCGCTGCGCCGCGCACCGCGTCTCGCGCCGCTGATCACCGCCATCGGCGTGTCGATCCTGCTGCAGACCGCCGCGATGATCATCTGGTCGCGCAACCCGCTGCCGTTCCCGCAATTGCTGCCGACCGATCCGATCAACGTGATCAAGGCGACCGACACGACGCCCGGCGCCGTGATCTCGGTCACTGAAATCGTGATCATCGCCGTCGCGTTCATCGTGATGGGCGGCCTGCTGCTGCTCGTGCACAAGACCAAGCTCGGCCGTGCAATGCGCGCGATCGCCGAAAGCCCGAACACCGCGAGCCTGATGGGCGTGAACCCGAACTTCGTGATCTCCGCGACGTTCATGATCGGCTCCGCGCTTGCCGCGCTGGCCGGCGTGATGATCGCATCCGAATACGGCAACGTGCACTTCTACATGGGCTTCATCCCCGGCATGAAGGCGTTCACGGCGGCGGTGCTGGGCGGGATCGGCAATCTCGGCGGTGCGATGGTCGGCGGCGTGCTGCTCGGCCTGATCGAGCAGCTCGGGGCCGGCTACATCGGCAACCTCACGGGCGGCGTGTTCGGCAGTAACTACCAGGACGTGTTCGCCTTCATCGTGCTGATCGTCGTGCTGGTGTTCCGTCCGTCGGGCCTGCTGGGCGAACGGGTCGCGGATCGCGCGTAACGGAAGGGAGCAAACAACATGACATCCATTCAACCGATCGAATCCTCGACGTCGCTCGTCGAAGAGCGCAATACCGCCAAGACCGTCGTCATCGGCCTGCTGACCGCCGTCCTCGTGATCGCGGCGCCGATCATCATCGGCTCGGCCGGCGGCAACTACTGGGTCCGGGTGCTCGACTTCGCGATGCTGTACGTGATGCTCGCGCTGGGCCTGAACGTGGTGGTCGGCTTCGCCGGCCTGCTCGACCTGGGCTACATCGCGTTCTACGCGGTGGGCGCGTACACGGCGGCATTGCTCAGCTCGCCGCACCTGAGCTCGCAGTTCGAGTGGATCGCGGCGATCGCGCCGAACGGCCTGCATGTGCCGTTCCTGATCATCGTGCCGATCGCGATGGCGCTGGCGGCGACCTTCGGGATCCTGCTCGGCGCACCGACGCTGCGCCTGCGCGGCGACTATCTGGCGATCGTGACGCTCGGCTTCGGTGAAATCGTCCGGATCTTCATGAACAACCTCGACCGTCCGGTGAACATCACCAACGGCCCGAAGGGGATCACGGGCATCGATCCGGTGCATGTCGGCGGCTTCAACCTGTCGCAGACTCACTCGCTGTTCGGCCTGCAGCTGCCGTCGGTCTACATGTACTACTACCTGTTCGTGCTGTGCTCGCTGCTGGTGATCTGGGTGTGTACGCGCCTGCAGCACTCGCGTATCGGCCGTGCATGGGCAGCCATCCGCGAGGACGAAATCGCCGCGAAGGCGATGGGCATCAACACCCGTAACGTGAAGCTGCTCGCGTTTGCGATGGGCGCATCGTTCGGCGGCCTGTCGGGCGCGATGTTCGGCTCGTTCCAGGGCTTCGTGTCGCCGGAATCGTTCACGTTCTGGGAATCGATCGTGGTGCTGGCGTGCGTGGTGCTGGGCGGCATGGGCCACATCCCGGGCGTGATCCTGGGCGCGGTGCTGCTCGCGATCTTCCCGGAATTCCTGCGCTCGACGATGAGCCCGCTGCAGCATGCGCTGTTCGGTCACGACATCGTCGACACGGAAGTGATTCGTCAGGCGCTGTACGGCCTCGCGATGGTGGTCATCATGCTGTACCGCTCGGAAGGCCTGTGGCCCGCGCCGAAGCATGAGGACAAGATCGCGAAACTGGCGAAGCGCGCCAGCAAGAAGCCGGTGCGCGCGTAACGAACGGACAAGGGGATATCCACATGAGCGACAAGCAAATCCGACTGTCCGTGCAGGGCGTGAACAAACGCTTCGGCGGCCTGCAGGCATTGTCCGACGTCGGCCTGCAGATCAAGGAAGGCGAGATCTACGGCCTGATCGGCCCGAACGGCGCCGGCAAGACGACGTTCTTCAACGTGATCACGGGCCTCTACACGCCGGATTCCGGCGACTTCAAGCTGGACGGCACGAACTACACGCCGACGGCCGTGCACCAGGTGGCCAAGGCCGGCATCGCGCGCACGTTCCAGAACATCCGCCTGTTCGGCGGGATGACGGCGCTCGAGAACGTGATGGTGGGCCGCCACGTGCGGACCAAGCACGGGCTGCTCGGCGCGGTGTTCCAGACGCCGGCCGAACGCCAGGAAGAGCGCGAGATCAAGGAACGCGCGATCGAGCTGCTCGAATACGTGGGCGTGCTGCAGTACGCGGACTACACGTCGCGCAACCTGTCGTACGGGCACCAGCGCCGGCTGGAAATCGCGCGTGCGCTGGCGACCGACCCGAAGCTGCTCGCGCTCGACGAGCCGGCGGCCGGGATGAATGCGACCGAGAAGGTCGAACTCACGCGCCTGCTCGACAAGATCCGCTCGGACGGCCGCACGATTCTCCTGATCGAGCACGACGTGAAGCTCGTGATGGGGCTGTGCAACCGGATGACGGTGCTCGATTACGGCAAGGTGATCGCCGAGGGTCTGCCGCAGGACGTGCAGAAGAATCCGAAGGTGATTGAGGCATATCTCGGCGCAGGGGTGCACTGATGGCAGCGGCAATGTTGAAAATCAAGGGCTTGCAGGTCAACTACGGCGGCATCCAGGCCGTCAAGGGCGTTGACATGGAAGTCCGTCAGGGCGAGCTCGTGACGCTGATCGGCGCGAACGGCGCAGGCAAGACCACGACGATGAAGGCGATCACGGGTCTGAAGCCGTATTCGGCGGGCGACATCGAGTACGACGGCAAGTCGATCAAGGGCGTGCCGTCGCACGAACTGCTCAAGCGCGGCCTCGCGATGGTGCCGGAAGGCCGCGGGATCTTCGCGCGGATGTCGATCATCGAGAACATGCAGATGGGCGCGTACCTGCGCAACGACAACGACCAGATCAAGAAGGACGTCGAGCGGATGTTCGGCTTCTTCCCGCGCCTGAAGGAGCGTGCGACGCAGCTCGCGGGCACGCTGTCGGGCGGCGAGCAGCAGATGCTGGCGATGTCGCGCGCGATCCTGTCGAAGCCGAAGCTGCTGCTGCTCGACGAACCGTCGATGGGGCTGTCGCCGATCATGGTCGAGAAGATCTTCGAAGTGGTGCGCGAGATCTCGAAGGAGGGCATCACGGTGCTGCTCGTCGAGCAGAACGCGCGCCTCGCGCTGCAGGCGGCCGACCGTGGCTACGTGATGGATTCGGGCACGGTCACGATGGAAGGAGACGCGAAGAAGATGCTCGATGATCCGAAGGTGCGCGCCGCGTATCTGGGTGAATGAGCGTATGAACGAGCGAGTCCGGTGACGCGCGGCGGCCTATGCCGCGGGCGTTGCACCAGCGCTTTCGAAAGGCTGTCACGGGATGCCGTGACAGCCTTTTTTTCATGTTGTGCGATTCGTGCCGAACTGTGCGCGTGAACGCGACTCCATTCGACTGTTGCGCCGCGCATGCGGCGCGGGAATGGTGGAACGCAGGCCGTCGGCAGGTGGTTCGATGCCGGTGGCCCACAAACCGACACACTGGCCGCGTAGCATCGACGGCCCATCCGAACACGGAGAGCACGCATGAGTCTGGACTACGGTTTCGTGAAGGCCAAGGTGACATCGGTGGCGACGCTGAAGGGCTCGCCGCATGGCAGCGAGATCCAGTATCACATCCACCTGACGCTGGCGCTGCCGTCGGGCGACTGGGATGTCGCGATCAATGTCGGCACTAGCGATGCGGACGACTTGTTGAACTACAAGCTCGTCTACGATTTCCATCATCCCGTCACCGAGACGCTCGCGGCCGCGGCCGAAGGCTATACAGACCTCACGGGGCAGGCCGCGCTGCCCGCGCTCGACTACCTGCGCAGCGACATCCTGAACGAGACGGGCGCGTGGCGCGCGAGTGCGGTGATGGACGGCACCGAGAATCCGGAGCCGATTCCGTCGCTGCTGCGGCTCGTGAACGCCGCGCAGTCGCAGGGCCTCGACGTCGTCGTGTTCGGCCGCACCTATACGGAAGGCAACGGCATTCACGATACGCACATGAACCAGGGCTCGACAGGCCCGAACTACCTGCATCGCGCGGGCGACGACCATAACGACCACAACGACGTGTGGCAGGACGGCGCGCTGATCGTGCGCGTGAGCCAGTCGCAGTGGGCCGCGTATTTCGCGGCGTTCGAGCAGCAGGCCGTGCCGACCGACGCGCTCGGCAATCCGCTGCCGGGCGCGGGGCCGATCACGCGCTGAGATCGCCGGTTGCCGGCTTTGGCGTCACGCTGCCGGCAGCGTCTTGCCGAACGAGATGCGCTCCTCGACGCGATAACCGAGCGCCGCATAGAAGCGGCACGCGTCGTCGTTGCCGGGCAGCACCTGCAGGTTGATCTTCAGGCAGCCGCGCGCGGCCAGCGCACGTTCCGCGTGCGCGATCAGCGCGCGGCCGACGCCGAGCCGGCGCGCGTCGTTCGCGACGCCAAACGAGTAGAGCCAGCCGCGATGTCCGTCGAAACCCGCCATCAGCGTGCCGACGACGCGCGCGCCGCTGGTCGCGACGAAGAACAGTTCCGGCTGCGTCGCGACCTTCAGCTCGATCGATCGCAGCGGATCGCGATGCGGTGGCGCATCGGTCTCTTCGTATTGCGGGAACGCGTCGCGCCATACCGCAAGCACGGCATCGGTGTCGGCGCGTTCGAACGGGCGGATGGCGACAGCATCGGCGGTGGCATCCATCGCGGCGGTCTCCTTAGAGCGTGTCGAGGATCGACCGCAGCATCGCCATCATCTGGTCGATTTCTTCGGTCGTTACGTTCAGCGCGGGCATGAAGCGCAGCAGGTTCGGCCGCGCGGCGTTCAGCAGCAGGCCGTCCGGCTGCATGTCGCGCGCCTTCTCGACGATCTGCGGGCCGATGTCCTTGCCGAGCAGCAGCGCGCGCAACAGGCCTTCGCCGCGTTCGCCCTCGAAGCCGCGCTCTTCCGACAGCTCGAGCAGCTTGCGCTTCAGATATTCGCCGCGTGCGCGCACACCCTCGAGGAATCCGGGCGCGACGAGCTGCGAGATCACCGAATAGCCGACCGCCGTCATCAGCGGGTTGCCGTTGTAGGTGCCGCCCTGATCGCCCGCCTCGAATACCGCGACGTCGGCCTTCGACAGCAGTGCGCCGAGCGGCGCGCCGCCACCGATGCCCTTCGCGAGCGTCATGACGTCCGGCTCGATACCGGCGAGTTCGTACGCGAACAGCGTGCCCGCGCGGCCGCAACCGCTTTGCACTTCATCGACGATCAGCAGCAGGTTGTGCTGCTTCGTCAGCGCGCGCAGCGCCTGCATGAATTCGCGCGTGGCCGGAATCACGCCGCCTTCGCCCTGGATCGGTTCGAGCATCACGGCGACGGTCTTGTCGGTGATCAGCTTCTCGACCGAGTTGATGTCGTTCAGCTCGGCCTTCGGGAAGCCCGGCACCTGCGGCGCGTAGATCGTGTCCCAGCCCGGCTTGCCGCTGGCCGACATCGTCGCGAGCGTGCGGCCGTGGAAGCTGTGGTCGAACGTGATGATCTCGTACGCGCCGTTCTTGAACTTGCGGCCCCACTTGCGCGCGAGCTTGATCGCGCCTTCGTTCGCCTCGGCGCCGCTGTTCGTGAAGAACACCTTGTCGAACACGCTGTGCTGCGTGAGCAGGCCCGCGAGCTTCGCCATCGGTTCGTTGTAGAACGCCGGCGACGGGTTCAGCAGTTTTTCGGCCTGCGTCTTCAGTGCTTCGACGATACCGTCGTTGCAGTGGCCGAGGCTGTTGACGGCCCAGCCCTGGATGAAGTCCAGATAGCGCTTGCCCGTGTGATCGTAGAGCCACGAACCCTTGCCGTGCGTGAACACGATGTCGGGGCGGTTCGTGATGTACATCAGCGAGTCGATCGGAAAATCGTTCAGGGGCATGGCAGCAGACTCCAGCGGACGTTGAAAGGGAACGGGCAATAAAAAAGCCACGGAAGGCCGTGGCTGGTGGATTCGAACAGCTTGTGCGTAACCGGTGAAGCGGTGTGGAGGTTACGCGCGAGTCCGTGACGAGCCTGCGGCATCCGGGCGGAGCGGCGAGCGGCGACGTCGAAGGGTGGACAGGAAGCAGTTCATTTGCGCAAGCATAAGGCATCCCGCGCCCCACTGTAAACCGCTGCGATGCCACGGATGTGACATCGCAGCGTGCGGCTCGGGACGCGGGCGGCCCCGGCGCTCAGACCGGATGCGCGAGATCGGCGGCGCTCGTGAACGAGTCCGCGTAGAACTCGTCGGCCGGCAGTGCGTGATGCTGCGTGAAGTCGCGCTGCGCGGATTCGACCATCACCGGCGCACCGCATGCGTACACCTGGTGGCCCGACAGATCGGGCAGGTCCTCGATCACCGCGCGATGGACGAAGCCCGTGCGGCCCGTCCATTGATCGCCGGCGTCCGGCTCGGAGAGCACCGGCACGTACTTGAAGTTCGGGATCTCGCGCGCCCACTGCTCGGCGAGTTCGTCGAGGTAGATGTCTTTCTTGCGGCGGGCACCCCAGTAGAGCGTCATCGGGCGCGTGATGCCCGAGTGCTTCACATGCTCGATGATCGCCTTGATCGGCGCGAAGCCCGTGCCCGACGCGAGCAGCACGATCGGCTTGTCGGAATCCTCGCGCAGGAAGAACGTCCCGAGCGGGCCTTCGAAGCGCAGGATGTCACGCTCCTTCATTGCGCCGAACACGTGGTCGGTGAACTTGCCGCCCGGCATGTGGCGGATGTGCAGCTCGATCGGGCCTTCCTCGTGCGGCGCGTTCGCCATCGAGTAGCTGCGGCGCGAACCGTCCTTCAGGATGAACTCGACGTACTGGCCCGCGAGGTACTGCAGGCGCTCGTTGGCGGGCAGTTGCAGCCTCACGACCATCACGTCGTCGGCCTTGCGCTCGAGCGCGGCGATCCGGCACGGCAGCTTCTTGACCTGCACGCCGTCGACGCCGGCGATTTCACGCACGTCGATTTCGAGATCGCACTGGGCCTTCGAGCAGCACAGCAGCGCGAGGCCGCGCGTGCGTTCGTCGTTGGACAGTGCCGACGCGGCGTGCGGGCCCTGTTCGATCTGGCCCGACACGATCTGGCCCTTGCAGGAGCCGCACGCGCCGTTCTTGCAGCCGTACGGCAGATGGACGTTCTGGCGCAGCGCGGCGGCCAGCACGGTTTCGTCCGACTCGACCTGGAATTGCCGGCCGCTTTGCTTGAGAGTGACGTTGAATGCCATAGAACCAAACTAGAACAAAATGTGGGGACCGTGCATGTCGCGCACGGCAGCTACAATGCAAGACCGTTGCGCGTCGCGCAACGGCCGCTACTGATTTCGCAACCAACATGATCGCGACACGAATCCTGCGCCGGCCGCGCGCACTGATCGTCGGCTGCGGCGACGTCGGCATGCGCTGCGTCGCGCAATGGCGTGACGCGCGCCGCAACCTGCGGATCTTCGCGCTGACGAGCCACCCGGCCCGCCGCGACGAACTGCGCGCCGCAGGCGCGACGCCGATCGTCGGCGATCTCGATCGCCGGGCGACGCTCGGCCGCCTCGCGGGCCTTGCCCGCACGATCCTGCATCTCGCACCGCCGCAATCCGACGGCCGTGACGACCGGCGCACGCGTGCGCTGATCGCCGCAACGTCCATGCCCGCACGTCGGCCATCGACCCCGCCGGCACCGGCGGTCGGCCGGCTCCGAACGCTGCGCACCGCTGCACGGCAGGCCGGCGCACCCGTTCGGGGAGCGCGTATTGTACCCGACGGCCTTCGCGCGCCGAGGCTCGTCTACGCGAGCACGACGGGCGTATACGGCGACTGCGGCGGCGCGCGCATCGACGAAACGCACCCGCTGAGCCCCGCCAATCCGCGCGCGTTCCGGCGCGTGTCGGCCGAGCGGCAACTGCGTGCGGCGACGGTGCGCGGCGTGCTGTCCGCGCACATCGTGCGCATTCCCGGCATCTACGCGGCGAACCGTCTGCCGGTCGCGCGGCTCGAGCGCGGCACGCCGGCGCTCGCGCCGGCCGACGACGTGTACACGAACCACATCCACGCGGACGATCTCGCGGCGATCCTGCGCCGCACGGCCGAGCGCGGCAGGCCGGCGCGCGCCGTGCACGCGTCGGACGACAGCGAACTGCGGATGGGGGAGTATTTCGACCGGGTCGCGCAGGTGCTCGGCCTGCCGAGGCCGCCGCGCGTCAGCCGCGCGGACGCCGAGCGCCAGCTCGAACCGACGCTGCTGTCGTTCATGCGCGAGTCGCGACGCCTGTCCAACGCACGGCTCAAGGCCGAATTGTGCGTGACGTTGCGATATCCGACCGTAGACGATTTCCTTCAAACGCTCGCGCCGGGCAGCGCGTCAGGTCAGCGCCGGTAACGCCTCGATCAGCAGGAAGCACAGCAGCGCACCGATCAGCGCGCCAATCAGGTTCGGATGATATTTGTGCTTCGCGTGCATCATGGCCAGCAGGCCGCCGATCACGAGGACACCGATGACCGCAAACGCGATCATCACGGACGACAGTTCGAAAGAATGGTTGATGTTCATGGTATCTCCCCCTGCATCGCTGCTCTTGCAGCTTGTGATTTCAGTATAGCGGGGGAACATGCGGCCGAGACGCGGCCGGGCACCGAACGGTCGTGCGGATTTTCCCTTACAGGGTTTTGACGGGATTGCGCAGCGCTGAAAGGTCGGCGTCATCGAGCCAGCGCCACGCGCCCGGTGCGAGATCGTCCGGCAGCGTGAAGCCGCCGATGCTTTCGCGGTGCAGCAACTCGACGCGATTGCTCGCCGCCGCCACCATGCGCTTGACCTGGTGGTATTTGCCTTCGAGGACGGTCAGCGCGAGCGCGTGCGTGTCGCGCGCGTCGGCGGCGACGGCCGCGATCGGCTTCGGCTCGCCGTGCAGCTGCACGCCGCTACGCAGCGCATTCAGCTGCGCATCGTCGAGCGGGTGGCGCACGGTCGCGACGTAGGTCTTCGGCACCTTGCGCTTCGGCGACGTGTACGCATGCACGAACTGGCCGTCGTCGGACAGCAGCAGCAGGCCGGTCGTGTCCTGGTCGAGACGGCCGACGCACTGCACGCCGCGCGCGACGAGCGGCGCGGGCAGCAGGCTGAACACGCTCGCGTGGTGCTGCGGATCGCGCGAGCACTCGTAGCCGGCCGGCTTGTTGAGCGCGAGATACGCGCGCGCGTGGAACGGCCACGTCGTGTCGTCGACCGAGAACACGAGGCCGTCGGTGTCGAACGTGGCGTCGGGGTCGGTCGCGCCGGTGCCCGCGACGGCGACGCGGCCCGCTTCGATCAGGGCGCGGCATTGGCGGCGCGAGCCGAAGCCCTGAGTGTAGAGAATGCTTTCGAGATCCATAGCGCGCGCATTCTATCAAGCGGCGGCCGATGACCGGCATGAACGCGCATGCGCTGGTAAGCTGCCGGAACGCCGCGAGGGGTGCGGCGCCCGTTCACTCTTCACGGAAAGTCCATGCGTTTCGATTCATTCCGGTTCGGCCGCCAGGCAGCCGCGATCATCGTTGCCGCCACCGTCTCGTCGGCCGCGTTCGCGCACGCGCATCTCGCGAAGAGCGATCCGGCGGCAGGCGCGGCGGTGGCCGCCGCACCGGCTGCCGTCACGATCGACTTCACCGAGCCGCTGGAGCCGGCATTCAGCTCGATCGTCGTCGTCGACGGCGGCGGCAACACGGTGTCGGACGGCCGCGCGCGCATCGACGCGTCGAACCGCAAGCGGATGACGGTGCCGCTGACGGCAATCGGCGCCGGTGCCTATACGGTGAAATGGGTGGCCGTCGCGACCGACGGGCACCGCACGCAGGGTGCGTACGGCTTCAGCGTGAAGTGACGCAACGGCGGCGGCAGGCCCGTGCCAGGGTTGTCGTCGCCCTCATCCGACAGGGAGTTTCCCGCATGAACCCGACGACGCTCGATGCACTCGCCGATTTCCCCCGTCAGCTCGAAGCGCATTTCGCGGCCGTCCCCGACGGCTACGCGCGCTGGACGCCCGACGACTGGGCCGGGATCCCGAGCGAGCATTTCTCGCCGCTCGGGCAGCTCTGCCACGTGCGCGACATCGAGATCGACGGCTATCACGTGCGGCTGCGGCGGATGCTCGACGAGGACCGGCCGCTGCTCGCGTCGATCGACGGCGACGCGCTCGCGATCGAGCGTCGCTACAACGATGCGTATGCGTCCGACGTGCTCGCGGCGATCCGCGAAGCGCGACGCGAAACGCTGGAGTTGCTGTCGCGCGTGACGCCCGAGCAGTTCGAGCGCACCGGCGAGTTCGACGGCTACGGTTCGCTGACCGTGCGCGGGCTCGTCCACTACCTGTGCAGCCACGACCAGCAGCATCTGGCCGGCATGCAGTGGCTGCTCGGCAAGATCGACGCGGCGCTTTACGCTCGCTGAGACGGCTGGCGGCCGTACGGCCTGGCTCGGAATCCGCGGCCGCTGTCGGTGCGGCCGGCCACACAGCATCGCTCCGATTGGATCGCTTTTCTGGATAATCCATCCAGCCGCGACCGGCTGACCGGCGCGTCGCGCGTGCCTACACTCCTAGCTTCGTTCAACGGAAAAAGGAGTCAACCGTGGCAACTCACACGCTCGCAGACAAGGTCGTCCTGATCGCAGGCGGCGCAAAGAATCTCGGCGGCCTGATCGCGCGGGACCTGGCGAGCCACGGCGCGAAGGCGGTGGCGATTCACTACAACAGCGCGGCGTCGCAGGCGCAGGCCGAGGAGACGGCCGCCGCTGTACGCGCGGCCGGCGCGGAAGCCGCAACGTTCCAGGCCGACCTGACCACGGCCGCCGCGGTCGAGAAGCTGTTCGACGACGCGAAGCAGCGCTTCGGCAAGATCGATATCGCGATCAACACGGTCGGCAAGGTGCTGAAGAAGCCGTTCACCGAGATCAGCGAGGCCGAGTACGACGAGATGTTCGCGGTCAACAGCAAGTCGGCGTTCTTCTTCATCAAGGAGGCCGGGCGACACCTCGAGGATCATGGCAAGCTCGTCACGCTCGTGACGTCGCTGCTCGGCGCGTTCACGCCGTTCTATGCGGCGTACGAAGGGTCGAAGGCGCCGGTCGAGCACTTCACGCGCGCGGCGTCGAAGGAATACGGCGCACGCGGGATCTCGGTGACGGCCGTCGGGCCGGGCCCGATGGATACGCCGTTCTTCTATCCGGCCGAAGGCGCCGATGCGGTTGCCTATCACAAGACGGCGGCCGCGCTGTCGCCGTTCAGCAAGACGGGCCTGACCGACATCGAGGACGTCGTGCCGTTCATCCGCCATCTCGTGACCGACGGCTGGTGGATCACCGGCCAGACGATCCTGATCAACGGCGGCTATACGACCAAGTAACCGGGCCTGCGACGGGCCGCGCCGGCGGCCGTCGCGGGCGCGTGGCGCACCGTAATGGCGCGTTTGCGTGGACAATGGACGGGCGCGCGGCCCTGCGGCTGCGCGCCCGTTTTTTCTGTGCCGCCGGACCTCGCCGCGACGCGCAACAGCCGGCGGCGACGATCTTCCAAACCCACGCTCCCCACCGATGGACAAGCTGGATCAGGTCAGAATCTTCCTGCAGGTTGCCGAAATGGGCAGCTTCATCAAGGCCGCGCATGCGCTCGACGTGCCGCGCGCGACCGTGTCGGCGGCCGTCCAGCAGCTCGAGACGGGGCTCGGCACGCGCCTCCTGCATCGCACGACGCGCCAGGTGCAGCTCACGGCCGACGGCACGCTGCTGCTCGAACGCGGCCGGCGCCTGCTTGCGGAAGCCGACGATCTCGACCGCCTGTTTCGGCGCCGCGACCGCGACGTCGTCGGACGGCTGAACGTCGACGTGCCGAGCCGGATCGCGCGCCGTGTCGTCGCGCCCGCACTGCCGTCACTGTTTCACCGCTACCCGAAGCTGCAACTGTCGCTCGGCTCGACCGACCGCTCGATCGATCTCGTACAGGAAGGCGTCGATTGCGCGATCCGCGTCGGGCGGCTCGCGGACAGCAGCCTCGTCGTGCGGCCGCTCGGGCAGTTCACGCTGATCAACTGCGCGAGCCCCGACTATCTGCGCGAGTGCGGCGTACCCGAGCACCCGGATGCGCTTGCGCACGGGCACTGGGCGATCGGCTATGCGTCGCCGACGACGGGGCGCGAACTCGGGTGGGAATACTGCGCGGACGGCCAGCGGCACACGCTGACGCTGCCGAGCCGCGTGATCGTCAACAACGCCGAAACCTATATCGCCGGCTGCATTGCCGGCATGGGGCTGATCCAGATACCGCGGTTCGACGTCGAGCATCTGCTGGAAAGCGGCGCGCTCGTCGACGTGATGCCCGGCTACCGCGCCGAGCCGATGGACGTGTCGGCCGTGTATCCGCACCGCCGCCATCGGTCGCGCCGGCTCAATGCATTCATCGAGTGGTTCGGCGAATTGATGGCCGATGCGCTGACGAAGACGGCGGCCGGGCAGGGCGCGGACGGCGACTGATCGCGGCAGCCGTCGCGTACGTTTCAGTCGCCCAGCGCCGCGAACTGCCGGTGGCGCCCGGCGTCCCGCACCGCGTCGATCAACGCCGCGCCGGGGCCGTCGGGCTTCGCCGCAAACGCATAGAAGCGCGCAGCCGGCAGCGCCGGCAGGCCGTCCGGCGGCCCGCATTCGCGCAGGCCGTCGCGTAACTGGCTGCGCGCGAGCGCGGTGACCGCGAAGCCGGCGAGCGCGGCCGACACGCAGCCGGCCATGCTGCTGCTCTCGAACAGCACGCGGAACGATCGCAGCGCGGCGGCGAGCGCCGCGACGGCCGCCTCCCGATAGACGCACGGCTGCGGAAACAGCGCGAGCGGCACTTCGCCGCCCGCGTCGAGCGTGCGATCCGACGCGAAGGCCCACACGAGCGGCTCTTCCCACAGCAATTCGCCCGGCGTGTCGACCTGCCGGCACTGCTTGCCGAAAACGACATCGAGCCGGCCGAGCGTCTGTTCGCGCAGCAGCGATGCGGTGATCCCGACCTTCAGCTCGATCGACGTACGCGGGTGGCGGTCGCGAAACGTGCGCAGCACGTGCGGCAGCCACGCACCGGCAAAGTCCTCCGACGCGCCGACCCGCAGCGGCCCGTGCGCCGGCGCGCCGCGCAGCCGCGCGCGCACTTCGCGCTCCATGTCGACGATGTTGCGCGCGTAGGCGTACAGCGTGTCGCCGGCCGGCGTGAGTGCGATACGGCGTGTCGTGCGCGCGAGCAGCACGGTGCCGGCCGCTTGTTCGAGCCGCTTGATGTGGCCGCTGACGGCGGAGGGCGTAAGCGCGAGACGTTCCGCGGCCGGCGCGAATCCGCGGCTGTCGACGACTTCGAGGAAGGTGCGCAGCAGCGTGATGTCGAGTGCGGTCGACGCGGGATCGGTCAGCGGTTCCATCAGTCGATTCAACGTGAAATTCAAAGAATGAATCATGATACTCCGTGAATCGTGATGAAAGGCCGGCCTACCATCGTGCGCTCAGGCTGACCCAACGGAGTACACGATGACGACCTATGCGCATGCGACGACCGCGTCGCTCGATATTGCCTATCTCGAATGGAACCCGCGCGGCGAGCGCGTGGCCGTGCTTGTGCACGGGTGGCCGGACAGTCCTGTCGGCTGGGACGCGGTGGCGGCAGCGCTCGCCGGGCGCGGCTACCGCGTGCTGGCGCCCGCGCTGCGCGGCTTTGCGCCGACGCGCTTTCGCGATGCGTCCGTGCCGCGCAGCGGCGAGCTCGCGGCGCTCGGGCGCGACCTGCTCGAATTCGCCGATGCGCTCGGTGTCGAGCGGCCCGTGCTGGTCGGCCATGACTGGGGCGCCCGGGCGGCCGCGAATGCGTGCGGGTTGCGTGACGGCGCCGCTTCGCATCTCGTGATGCTGTCGGTCGGTTACGGCACCAACGATCCGGGCCAGCCGCTGTCGCTGCAGCAGGCGCGCAACTACTGGTATCACTGGTTCATGGCGACGCCGCGCGGCGAGCAGGCCTTGCGTGACGACCGCCGTGCGTTTGCCCGCCTGATGTGGGATACGTGGTCGCCGCTCGGCTGGTATCGCGACAGCGATTTCGACGCGGCGGCCGACGCGTTCGACGGGCCCGACTGGATCGACGTCGTGCTGCATTCGTACCGGCATCGGTGGGGCTTCGCGCCGGGCACGCCGGCCTATGCCGACGACAATGCGCGGCTGAACCCGGCGCCCGTGCTGGCGGTGCCGACGCTCGTGCTGCACGGCGGCGCGGATACCTGCAATCATCCGGACAGCTCGGCGGGGCGAGAGCGGTTCTTCGCCGGCCGCTACGAGCGGCAGATCGTGGATGCGGTCGGGCACTTTCCGCAACGCGAGGCGCCGGCGGCCGTCGCGGACGCGAT
This sequence comes from Burkholderia sp. BCC1999, assembly GCF_905339975.1. Taxonomy (NCBI): domain Bacteria; kingdom Pseudomonadati; phylum Pseudomonadota; class Betaproteobacteria; order Burkholderiales; family Burkholderiaceae; genus Burkholderia; species Burkholderia sp. BCC1999. Next base: position 135,018 of record NZ_CAJPHP010000004.1, read on the forward strand.
CCTGCGGTTCTGCGAGCGCGACTGAACGCGCGGCCCGTGCCGCGGCGCGTGGCCGTCCGGCGTGGTCATTCGGTGCGATGCGGAATGTTGTCCGGGAACGGGTAGGGCGCATGCGGCCCCGGCCAGTCGGGTACGGGCGGCTCGCGGAGCAGGTCGCATCCGCCCAACATGATCGACAGCAGTGCGACGAGCACGCCGACGCGGATCGGGATTGAAATGACGCGCTTGGACTGATGCTTGGACAGTCGCGGGAGGGCGCGCGTTGCGGCAGGCATCGCGTGCGGCCAAAACAAAAAACCCGCGAAGCGGTGAGCTTGCGCGGGTTTCGACGGTGCAGCGCATGACGCTGCGAAATACTGGTGCCCAGGGCCGGAATCGAACCGGCACGCCTTGCGGCGGGGGATTTTGAGTCCCCTGCGTCTACCAATTTCACCACCTGGGCTTAATCCTGACCGCGCATGCGATTGTGCGCGGCGAAACGCGGATTATGTCCGAAATCCCGGCGCCGGGCAAGCTGCCCGGGTGCCGGTCGCGCACGTCACTGGCTCAGGTAGACGAACCGGCCCTGCTTCACGATCCCCATGACGCTCGCACGCTGATCGAGCCCCACATGATCCTTGTCGCTGGCATTGACGACGCCGTTCGGCACGACGAGCTCGTGCGCGCGTTCCAGCTCGCGTCGCAGTGCCGCGCGGAACGCCGGCGTGCCGGGCTGCGCGGCCTTCAGCGCGCGGCCGACCGCGTCGGCGAGGCGCGGGTAGACGCCGGCCGCGTCGCCCGCGAACTGCGTGACCGTGCCGGCGCCGTATTTCGCCTCGTATGCGTCGACGAAGGCGAGCGCGGCCTTGCGGGCCGGATGGTCGGCCGGCAGCGTACGCGCGACGACCACCGGCTGCGTCGGAAACAGCGTGCCGTCGACGTCCTTGCCGCCGAGCTTGATGAATTCCGGCGTCGCGATCCCGTGCGTCTGGTAGACCGGGCCCTTGTAGCCACGCTCGATCAGCGTGCGCTGCGGCAGCACGGCCGGCGTGCCCGAGCCCGCGATCAGGATCGCGTCGGGCTTCGCCGCGATCAGCTTCAGCGCCTGGCCCGTGACGCTCGCGTCGGTGCGGTTGAAGCGCTCGGTCGCGACGACGCGGATCTTGCGCAGATCGGCAAAGCGCGTGAATTCGTTCAGCCAGCTGTCGCCGTAGCTGTCCGCGAAGCCGATGAAGCCGACCGTCTTCACGCCGTGGTTCGCCATGTAGCGCGTCATCACGTCGGCCATCGCGCGGTCACTCTGCGCCATCTTGAACGCCCAGGTCCGCGCGCCTTCCTGCGGCTCGACGATCGCGCCGGAGCCGACCAGCGTGATCATCGGCGTCTGCGCGGCAGCGACCGTGTCGAGCGCCGCGAGCGCGGCCGGCGTGATGTTCGGCCCGACCACGACATCGACGTGATCCTCGTCGACCAGCTTGCGGATGTTGCGCACCGCGGTACCGGGATCGGACGCGTCGTCGAGCACCGTCACCTGGACGGGCTGCCCGACGATCGTCTTCGGCCACATCAGGATCGCGTTCTTGCTCGTGATGCCGATCGCGGCGGCCGGGCCGGTCGAGGACAGGTCGACACCGACCTTCAGGTCGGCATGCGCGGCCGCGCAGGCCAGCACGAGGGCGGTGCCGGCGGCGCGGCGCAGCAGGGCGGGAAGCGTCATGCGGGAATCTCCGTCGGGCAGCAAAAAGGGGCGCGATATGCGCCCCTCTGTTTATACACGCGGCTCAGAGCTCGTACGATTCGGCTTCACCCTTGAGCGCCTGTTCGATCAGCTTGCGATTCAGCGTCGGCGACAGCAGTTCGACGAGCGTATACACATAGCTGCGCAGGTAGGCACCCTGCTTGAGCGCGACGCGCGTCACGTTGCTGCCGAACAGGTGGCCGACCGGGATCAGCCGCAGGCTGCGGTCGCGCTCCGGGTTGAACGCGATGTCGGCCATGATCCCGACGCCGAGGCCGAGTTCGACGTAGGTCTTGATCACGTCGGCGTCGATCGCCTCGAGCACGATGTCCGGCGACAGCCCGCGCAGTGCGAACGCATGGTTGATCTTCTTGCGGCCCGCGAACGCATCGTCATACGTGATCAGCGGGTACTGCGCGAGATCGTCGAGCGTGACCGGTTTGCGTTCGAGCAGCGGATGGTCGGCCGGCACGACGGCCGCGTGGTGCCACTGGAAGCAGGGCAGCGACACGAGCTCCTTGTAGTCCGAGATCGCCTCGGTCGCGATCGCGAGATCGGCCTGATCGTGGATCACCATCTCGGCCACCTGCGTCGGGCTGCCTTGCAGGATCGACAGGTGCACCTTCGGGAAGCGCTTCTTGAATTCGGCGATCGCGGCCGGCAGCGAGTAGCGCGCCTGCGTGTGGGTCGCGGCGATGGTCAGGTTGCCCTGGTCCTGTGCGGCATAATCCTTTCCGACCCTTTTAAGGCTCTCAACCTCCTGCAGGATCCGCTCGACCGACGCGAGGATGATCCTGCCCGGCTCGGTGAGCGAGCGCACGCGCTTGCCGTGCCGCGTGAAGATCTCCACGCCGAGCTCGTCCTCGAGCTCGATGATCGCCTTCGATACCCCCGGTTGGGACGTGTAGAGCGCCTTCGCGGCCTCGGTGAGGTTGAAATTCTGCCGGACGGCCTCGCGCACGAAGCGAAATTGGTGCAGGTTCATTTATAACCCTTCCGCATATCAACAGAATTTTTTAGTCGTTTGAAATATAAGGCGAGTTTATTACGATTCACCGGAGTTTTTCAAATATGGATATCTGTTTTCGTCATTAGCAATCCATCCGGTGGCGGATGGGGGCGGTGACGGCGGAACGGAGATTCGGGCGCGACGTGGCTAGGACGTCGCGCGGTCACCACGAAAACCCCTGGGGTCCCCGAATGTATCAGTACGACCAATACGACCAGACGATCGTCGACGAGCGTGTCGCGCAGTACCGCGATCAGGTGCGCCGCCGCCTGTCGGGCGAGTTGAGCGAAGAAGAATTCCGTCCGCTGCGCCTGCAGAACGGCCTGTACATGCAGCGCCACGCATACATGCACCGCATCGCGATTCCGTACGGCAACCTGCGCAGCGACCAGCTCCGGATGCTGGCGCGCATCGCCCGCGAACACGACCGTGGCTACGGCCACTTCTCGACCCGCTCGAACATCCAGTTCAACTGGATCGAGCTGGAAGACACGCCCGAGATCCTCGCGAAGCTCGCGTCGGTGCAGATGCACGGCATCCAGACGTCGGGCAACTGCATCCGCAACATCACGGCCGACCAGTTCGCCGGCGTCGCGCAGGACGAAGAAATCGATCCGCGTCCGTGGTCGGAAATCCTGCGTCAGTGGTCGACGTTCCATCCCGAATTCGCGTGGCTGCCGCGCAAGTTCAAGATCGCGGTGTCGGGCTCGAAGGACGACCGCGCGGCCGTGCAGATCCACGACCTCGGCGTGTACCTGAAGAAGAACGCGCAGGGCGAAGTGGTCGCGAGCATCCTCGCGGGCGGCGGCCTCGGCCGTACGCCGATCATCGGTGCGGTGATCAAGGAAGACCTCCCGTGGCAGCACCTGCTGACCTACTGCGAAGCCGTGCTGCGCGTGTACAACCGCTACGGCCGCCGCGACAACCTCTACAAGGCGCGGATCAAGATCCTCGTGAAGGCGCTGTCGCCGGCGAAGTTCGCGCAGCAGGTCGAGGAAGAGTGGCAGCACCTGAAGGACGGCCCGTCGACGCTCACGCAGGCGGAAGTCGATCGCGTGTCGCAGTACTTCCAGCCGCCCGTGTACGAAAAGCTGGCCGATACCGACGCATCGTTCGAACAGCACCTGCTCGAGAACAAGGCGTTCGCGCGCTGGGTCGAGCGTAACGTCGCGCCGCACAAGGTGGCCGGCTATGCCGCCGTCACGCTGTCGCTGAAGGATCACCGCGTGGCGCCGGGCGATGCGACCGACGCGCAGATGGACCTGGTGGCCGACTGGGCAGATGAATACTCGCTCGGCGAGCTGCGCGTGTCGCACGAGCAGAACCTGATTCTCGCGAACGTGAAGAAGCGCGACCTGTTCGCGGTGTGGGAAAAGGCGAAGGCGGCGAGTTTCGCGACGCCGAACATCGGCCTGCTGACCGACATCATCGCGTGCCCGGGCGGCGATTTCTGCTCGCTCGCGAACGCGAAGTCGATCCCGATCGCGCTGGCGATCCAGCAGCGTTTCGACGATCTGGACTATGTGTACGACCTCGGCGACCTGTCGCTGAACATTTCCGGTTGCATGAACTCGTGCGGTCACCACCACGTCGGCAACATCGGCATCCTCGGTGTCGACAAGGACGGTGCCGAGTGGTACCAGGTGTCGCTCGGCGGCGAGCAGGGCACGGGTCAGAACGGCGCGCGCCTCGGCCGCGTGATCGGACCGTCGTTCTCGGCGGAAGAAGTGCCGGACGTGATCGCGAAGCTGATCGACACGTTCGTCGAATCGCGCATCGACGGCGAGCGCTTCGTCGACACGTACGACCGCATCGGCATCGCGCCGTTCAAGGAGCGCGTGTATGCGGCGCGCCAGGCAGTGAACGCGTAACCAACCGGGTACAAGGAATTAGCAGATGGCTTCGATTATCAAGAACCGCGCAGTGATCGACGATGCATGGCAGGTCGTGCGCGCGGCGGAAGACGGTGCTCTGCCCGCGGTCGACGCATTGCCGGCCGGCAAGGTGCTGGTGCCGTTCGCGTTGTGGCAGGCCGAGCGCGCGGCGCTCGTCGCCGCGAAGACGAAGGACGAACTCGGTGTGTGGCTCGCGCCGGACAGCGAGCCGGCCGATCTCGTGGCCGACTTCGGCGCGATTTCGCTGATCGCCGTCGATTTCCCGCGCTTCGCGGACGGCCGCGGCTACAGCATCGCGCGCCTGTTGCGCGAGCGCCACGGCTGGACGGGCGAGCTGCGCTCGATCGGCGACGTGCTGCGCGACCAGCTGCTGTACATGTCGCGTTGCGGCTTCGACGCATTCGCGGTGCGCGCCGACAAGGACATCCACGACGCGCTGAACGCGTTCACGGAATTCACGCAGCGTTACCAGGGCGCGTTCGACGAGCCGGCGCCGCTGTTCCGCCGCCGTGCGGCCGCCGTAGCGACGCCCGACGTAGCGACGCCCGACGCGAAGGTGAGCGCATGAGTACCGCCACCGCGCTGACGCCGGAACTCGCCGCGAAGGTCGAGCGCCTCGACGCGCTGCTCGCGCGGATCGGCGCCCGTCACGACAAGGTGAAGTTCGCGAGCAGCCTCGCGGCGGAAGACATGCTGCTCACGCACGCGATCCTGTCGAAGGGCGTGTCGATCGGCATCTTCTCGCTGAATACGGGCCGCCTGCACGCGGAAACGCTCGGCATGATCGACCGCGTGCGCGAGCGCTACGGTTACGAGATCGAGCAGTTCCACCCGCAACCGGAAGCCGTCGACCAGTATGTCGCCGAGCACGGCCTGAACGCGTTCTACGAGAGCGTCGAGCTGCGCAAGTCGTGCTGCCACATCCGCAAGGTCGAGCCGCTGAACCGCGCGCTGGCCGACGTCGGCGCGTGGGTCACCGGCCAGCGCCGCGAGCAGTCGGTCACGCGGGCCGAGCTGCACGAGGAAGAACAGGACGACGCACGCGGGATCGCGAAGTACAACCCGCTGGCCGACTGGACGGAAGCCGACGTATGGGCGTACCTTGACGCGTTTGACGTGCCGGTCAACCCGCTGCATGCTCGCGGCTACCCGAGCATCGGCTGCGAGCCGTGTACGCGTGCGATCCGCCCTGGCGAGGACAGCCGCGCAGGCCGCTGGTGGTGGGAATCGCGCGATACGAAGGAATGCGGCCTGCACATCACGATCACGCCGATTCCTGCGGAAGCCGTTGCCGGCACCACGCACTGAAAGCCTGACAAGAAACTGAATATTGCGCCGCCCGCGACAGCGGGCGGCACGAACCCAGAAGAGAAGGACTGAAATCATGAGCACGACGCTCGAGCAATCCGCCTTTGCCCCGACCACCGGCGCGGACAACCGCATGGGCCACCTCGACTGGCTCGAAGCCGAGTCGATCCACATCCTGCGCGAGCTGGTTGCCGAGTGCAGCAAGCCGGCGCTGCTGTTCTCGGGCGGCAAGGATTCGGTCGTCGTGCTGCATCTGGCCCTGAAAGCGTTCGGCCTCGGCGCGAACCGCAAGACGGCGCTGCCGTTCCCGCTCGTGCACATCGACACGGGCCACAACTACGAGGAAGTGATCGACTTCCGCGACCGCCGCGCGCAGGAACTGGGCGCCGAGCTGGTCGTCGGTCACGTCGAGGATTCGATCAAGCGCGGCACGGTCGTGCTGCGCCGCGAAACCGATTCGCGCAACGCCGCACAGGCCGTCACGCTGCTCGAGACGATCGAGGAGCATGGCTACACGGCGCTGATCGGCGGCGCGCGCCGCGACGAAGAGAAGGCGCGCGCGAAGGAACGCATCTTCTCGTTCCGCGACGAATTCGGCCAGTGGGATCCGAAGGCGCAGCGCCCGGAACTGTGGAGCCTGTACAACGCCCGCCTGCACAAGGGCGAGCACCTGCGCGTGTTCCCGATCTCGAACTGGACCGAACTCGACGTGTGGCAGTACATCGCGCGCGAAAACCTCGAACTGCCGTCGATCTACTACGCGCACCAGCGCGAGATCGTGCGCCGCAACGGGCTGCTCGTGCCCGTCACGCCGCTCACGCCGATGCGTGAGGGCGAGTCGAGCGAGATCGCGCAAGTGCGCTTCCGCACGGTCGGCGACATTTCCTGCACGTGCCCGGTCGAGAGCGACGCGGACGACGTCGAGAAGATCATCGCCGAGACGGCGGTGACCGAGATCACCGAGCGCGGCGCGACCCGGATGGACGACCAGGCGTCCGAAGCCGCGATGGAAACGCGCAAGAAGCAAGGTTATTTCTGAAGCACACGAGGACATTCACATCATGAGCATCATCGAGAACACCGAAGACCTCGGCGTGCTGCGTTTCATCACCGCAGGCAGCGTCGACGACGGCAAGAGCACGCTGATCGGCCGCCTGCTGTACGACAGCAAGGCCGTGCTATCCGACCAGCTGTCCGCGCTGTCGCGCGCGAAGAACAAGCGCACGGTCGGCGACGAGCTCGACCTCGCGCTGCTGACCGACGGCCTCGAAGCCGAGCGCGAGCAGGGCATCACGATCGACGTCGCGTACCGCTACTTCGCGACCGCGAAGCGCAAGTTCATCATCGCCGATACGCCGGGCCACGAGCAGTACACACGCAACATGGTGACGGGTGCGTCGACCGCGCACGCGGCGATCGTCCTGATCGATGCGACGCGCATCACGGTCGAGAACGGCGTCGTGCAACTGCTGCCGCAAACCAAGCGCCACAGCGCGATCGTCAAGCTGCTCGGCCTGCAGCACGTGATCGTCGCGATCAACAAGATGGACCTCGTCGACTACAGCGAAGCGCGCTTCAACGAGATCCGCGACGCGTATGTCACGCTCGCGAAGCAGCTCGGCCTGACCGACGTGCGCTTCGTGCCGGTGTCGGCGCTCAAGGGCGACAACATCGTCGGCGCGAGCGAGCGCATGCCGTGGTACGCGGGCGAGCCGTTGCTCGACGTGCTCGAATCGCTGCCGGTCGAGACGCAGGCGCATGACGCGCTGCGCTTCCCGGTGCAGTGGGTCGCGCGCCAGGACGGCAGCTCGGCCGACGATTTCCGCGGCTACATGGGCCGGATCGAGTCGGGCGAAGTGAAGGTCGGCGACGAGATCGTCGTGCTGCCGTCGAACCGCACGGCAACGGTCGCGGAGATCGTCGCGCCGGTGCCGGGCGGCACCGCGTCGGTCGCGCACGCGTTCGCGGGCCAGACGGTGACGATTCGTCTCGAGGAAGATGTCGACGTGTCGCGCGGCGACATGTTCGTCACGACCGCCGAGCCGGTCGAGCCGGCCAAGAAGCTCGAGGCTGACCTGTGCTGGTTCGACGAGACGCCGCTGTCGCCGCAGCGCAAGTACCTGCTGAAGCAGACCACAAGCACGGTGTTCGCGAAGATCGGCGCGGTCAAGCAGGTGCTCGACGTGCATACGCTGTCGCATGCGACCGACCGCCACGACCTGAAGATGAACGACATCGGCCGCGTCGCGCTGACGCTGCAGAAGCCGATCGTCTGCGATACGTACGATGCGCATCCGGGCACGGGCGCGTTCGTGCTGATCGACGAAGCGACGCACCACACGGTCGCCGCGGGCATGATCCGGGCGTTCTCGGCGTAATCGTCAATCTGCGTGGCAAACCGCGTCGCCACACGGCGGCGCGGGCCGTACGCAAACGTCCGCACGGACGAAGCGAAGCGACAAACATGGGCAAGGTGTATCTGATCGGAGCAGGGCCGGGCGCGGCGGACCTCATCACGGTGCGCGGCGCGCGCCTGCTCGCGCAGGCCGACGTCGTGCTGCACGACGCGCTCGTCGAGCCCGCGATGCTCGACTACGCGCCGAATGCGCGCCGGATCGCGGTCGGCAAGCGCTGTGGGCAGCGTTCGACCGCGCAGCATTTCATCAACAAGCAGATCGTCGATGCGGCGCGCGAACACGCGTGCGTCGTGCGGCTGAAGGGCGGTGACCCGATGCTGTTCGGTCGCGCCGAAGAGGAGATGCGCGCGCTGGAAGCGGCCGGCATCGACTACGAGGTCGTGCCGGGCATCACCGCGGCGCTGGCCGGTGCGGCGACGCTGAAGCGGTCGCTGACGTTGCGCGGCGTGTCGCGCAGCGTCGCGTTCGCGACGCACAGCCGCGCGCCGGGCAGCGACGAGATCCGCGAAGCCGCGCGCGCCGATTCGATCGTCTACTACATGGGCCGCGACAGCGCGCCCGGCATCGCGCAGGAACTGATCGACGCCGGCCGTGCGCCGGCGACGCCCGTCGCGATCGTCGAGGCGTGCAGCACCGCGCGCGAGCGCTCGCTGACGCTGACGCTTGCGCAGATGGCGGCGGGCGACGCGCAGGCGTGGCTCGATCCCGCGGAACCGAGCCTGCTGATGATCGGCGACGCGTTCGCCGAGCGCGCACGGCAGGCGAAAGCGGGCGACTCGATGCGCAATGCCGCCTGAGGGCGGTTCGACCGCAGTCCGAAACGACAAAAGCGCTGGCAGATGCCAGCGCTTTTTCTTTGTGTGCGGGAAGTACGTGGCTTACGCGTCGCTGCCGAGCTGGTCGATGCAGTAGCGGGCGATCGCGTCGAGCACGCCGTCGTCTTCGCCGACGGCCGTCGCGCAGCGGATCTCGACCGCGGGATGTGCGGCGCGGCATGCATCGACGAGCTGCGGCAGGTCGCGGCGGACATGGCCGCCCTGGCCGAAGAACACGGGCACGACGGTGATGCGCGTGCAGCCGGCGGCGACCTGCGCGGCCACCGCGTCGGCGAGCGACGGCGTCATCAGTTCGAGGAACGCGAGCGACACGTGCGGGGCAGGGGAGCCGGCGCCGCGCAGCCGCGTGGCGAGCCGCTCGAACGGCTCGGCCCAGCGCGGATCGCGGGCGCCGTGGCCGAACAGGACGATGCCGTGCGAACTCATGTCGAAGCCTCCGTCATGACGCGGCGCTCAGTGCCGGTCGACCCACTTGAGCGAGAACAGGCCGAGCGCGAGATAGATCAGCCCCGGGGTCGCAGCGGTGAGCGGCGCGGGCCACGCGCTCAGCGTGCCGATGTGCGAGAACAGCGTATTGAGGAGCTGGAAGCTCATGCCGAGCATGATGCCGCCGAACACCTTCATGCCGACTACGCCCGCACGCGTGTGCAGGTACGCGAACGGCAGCGACAGCACGAGCATCACGAACACGGCGAACGGATACAGCAGCTTGCGCCACAGGGCGATGTCGTAGCGCTGCGTGTCCTGCTGGTTCTCGCGCAAGTGCTGGATGTAGCGGAACAGGTTGATGATCGACATGCGCTCCGGCGACACGAGCAGCACCGACAGGATCTGCGGCGTCAGGTCCGAACGCAGCCGGTATTCGGGCAGCGATACCTGCTGCGACCGGTACACGGGGTTCAACGCGTCGGTCGGCTGGCCGCTGATCGGCTTGATCGGCGTCAGCTCGGTCTCGGTGACGCCTTTCAGCAGCCAGTGGCCGGGCGGCTCGTAGCGCCCCGTTTGCGCGATCCGCACGTTCTGCAGCTGGAACTTCGAATCGAATTCGTAGATGCGCACGTTGCTGATCGTCGAGTCGGGCGACAGGCTGCCGACGTTGACGAAGCGCGTGACCTGCTCGCCGTTGTCGCGGGCCGCGAGCGTGTCCTTCACCCACACGCCCGACTGGAAGTTCGACGACACCGAGGCGCCGAGCGCCTGCAGCCGCACGCGTTCGGACAACTGATCGGCGTACGGGCCGACGAATTCGCCGATCAGGTAGGTGACGATCACGAGCGGTATGCCGATCTTCAGCAGCGAGCGCAGCGCCTGGTTGGTCGCGAGACCCGACACGCGAAAGATCGTGAATTCCGAGTTCGCGGCCATCTGCGCGAACACGTAGATCGCGCTGATCAGCGCGGCGACCGGGATGATCTCGTAGAAGCGCGACGGCGTCTGCAGCGCGACGCGCAGCACCGCGTAGCCGAACTTGTAGTTCCCGTGCCCGACCGAATTCAGTTCGCTGATCAGGTCGAAGAAGAAGAACAGGCCCGAGAACGCGAACAGGATGAAGACGAACGTGACGTAGATCTGTCGCGCGAAGTACTTTTCATAGAGCCGCATCGATCATGCTCCCGAGCGGCCGAACAGCGCGCGTGTAAACAGCGGACGATTGCGCACGCGCAACCAGAAGATGAACGCGACGATCGCCGCGACGACGAGGTGCAGGCCGACGAGGCCGACGCCGAACGACATCTTGCCCTGCTCGATCTGCGCCTGCACGACGTTCAGCAGGTTCGAATACGTGAGGTAGATCAGCACGGCCATCACGAGGTTGATCGTGCGGCTGCGGCGCGGGTTCTGGTACGACAGCGGGATGCCGAGCACCATCAGGTTGATCGCGATCAGCGGCAGCCCTGCGCGCCACGCGAATTCCGCGAGGTTGTCGCGCGTCGGGTTGCGCAGCAGGTCGGGCGTCGACGTGCTGTTCGTGGTCGGCACGTTGGTGACCGGCGTGCTCGTGATCTTCACGCCGTAGCGCTCGAACTCCATGATCTTGAAGTTCGGCTGGCCGGGCGTGCCGTCGTAGCGGCGGCCGTCCTCCAGGACGACGAAGCGGCTGCCGTCGTGCGTTTCGGTGTGACCCGTCTGCGACACGACCACGTTGACCTTGCCGTTCTCGGTCGACGTGACGAACACGTTCTGCACCTTGCTCTGGTCGGGCGTCATCTTCTCGATGAAGAACACGCGGTGGTTCGTGGCCGACTCGCGGAACTGGCCCGGCGCGAGCAGCGAGATCTCGTCGCGCTGCTGGAAGCGTGCCTTGATCATCTTGCTTTGCTGGTTCGACCACGGCCAGCCGACGAACGCGAAGAAGGCAATCAGCAGGACGATCGGCGTGGCGAACACGCCGATCGGCTTGATGAGGCGCGTGAGGCTCACGCCCGACGCGAGCCACACCACCATTTCGGAGTCCCGGTACCACCGGGTCAGCACGAACAGGATCGACACGAACAGCGTGACGACGAGCATCACGGCGAGGTAACCGATCACGGTCAGGCCGATCAGCACGAGCACGTCCCGCGGATCGATTTCACCGGACGCGGCGTAGCCGACGATGCGGATCATCATCGTCGTGAGCATGATCGTGAGCAGCACCATGAACACGGCGCCAGCCGTATACGCAAGCTCGCGCTGGAGGGAGCGTTCGAAGATCATTCTTGATGAGAAGAGGGCGGGAGGCTGCGCACGCGTGGTGGAGCGCTCGCGCCGCCGGGGGAAAAATAGCGGATAATTGCGGCTTTCATCCTTAGCCCAGATTTTATCCGAGGACAAGCGCGATGGACTTTAGCATAAAAGGCTGTGATTGGAGCAAAGGCGAGGCCAAGGGGTTCCTGACCGGGAAATCCGACTGCATCGTGCTCGGCATCTTCGAGGCGCAGACGCTTTCGGGCGCGGCGCTCGACATTGACACGGCCACCAAGGGGCTGATTTCGCGCGTGGTGAAGGCCGGCGACATGGACGGCAAGCGCGGCAAGACGCTGTTCCTGCACGAAGTGTCGGGCATCGGCGCATCGCGCGTGCTGCTCGTCGGCCTCGGCAAGCAGGATGCTTTCAATCAGAAAGCCTATAACGACGCAGTGACGGCCGCGTGGCGCGCGCTGCTGGCGACCAAGGTGGTCCAGGTCACGTTCTCGCTCGCGCAACTGCCGGTCGACGAGCGCAGCTCCGACTGGGGCGTGCGTGCCGCGATTCTCGCGCTGCGCAACGAGACCTACCGCTTCACGCAGATGAAGAGCAAGCCGGAACCGGCGTCGCACACGCTCAAGCGTGTCGTGTTCAGCGTCGACCCGGCCGACGAGAAGGCCGCGAAGGTCGCGGTCAAGCAAGCCGTCGCGCTCGCGAACGGCATGGATCTGACCCGCGATCTCGGCAACCTGCCCGGCAACGTCTGCACGCCGACCTACCTCGGCAACACCGCGAAGAAGATCGCGAAGGATTGGGGCCTGAAGGCCGAAGTCCTCGGGCTCAAGCAGATCCAGGCGCTGAAGATGGGCTCGTTCCTGTCGGTCGCGCGTGCATCGGTCGAGCCGCCGCAATTCATCGTGCTGCACTACCAGGGCGCCGCCGCGAAGGCCGCGCCGGTCGTGCTGGTCGGCAAGGGCATCACGTTCGACACGGGCGGCATCTCGCTGAAGCCGGGCGAGGGCATGGACGAGATGAAGTACGACATGTGCGGCGCGGGTTCGGTGCTCGGCACGATGCGTGCGGTCGCCGAGATGGGCCTGAAGATCAACGTCGTCGCGATCGTGCCGACCTGCGAGAACATGCCGGGCGGCAACGCGACGAAGCCGGGCGACATCGTCACCAGCATGAAGGGCCTGACGATCGAAGTGCTGAACACCGACGCGGAAGGCCGCCTGATCCTGTGCGACGCGCTCACGTATGCCGAGCGTTTCAAGCCGGCGGCGGTGATCGATGTCGCGACGCTGACGGGCGCCTGCGTGATCGCGCTGGGCGGCCACAACAGCGGCCTGTTCTCGACCGACGACGCGCTCGCGGGTGAGTTGCTCGACGCATCGCGCGAGGCGAACGACCCGGCCTGGCGCATGCCGCTCGACGACGAGTACCAGGACCAGCTGAAGTCGAACTTCGCGGATCTCGCGAACATCGGCGGGCGTCCGGCCGGCGCCGTGACGGCCGCGTGCTTCCTGTCGCGCTTCACCGAGAGCTATCCGTGGGCCCACCTCGACATCGCGGGCACCGCATGGAAGGGTGGTGCGGCGAAGGGGGCGACGGGCCGTCCGGTGCCGTTGCTCGCGCAGTTCCTGATCGACCGCGCCGGCCAGTGATGGTGGGGTTGACGACGATGCGGGTGCGCAGGCAATGACGCGGATCGATTTCCACTCGAACGTCGGCGATTCGCTCGCGTACGCGTGCCGGCTGCTGCGCAAGGCCTACCAGGCCGGGCAGCCGGTCGTCGTGCTCGCCGAGCCCGCGCGCCTGCGCGCGCTCGACGAGCAGCTCTGGACGTTCTCGCCGCTCGATTTCATCCCGCATTGCGGCGTCGACAGCGAGCACGCAGCCGGCACGCCGATCGTGCTGGCAGCCGACCTCGACCGCGCGCCGCATCACCATGTGCTGCTGAACCTCGGCGCGGCCGTGCCCGCGCAGTTCGCCCGCTTCGAGCGCCTGCTCGAAGTGGTCGGCAACGCGCCGGACGAACTGGCCGCGGGCCGCGACCGCTACCGGTTCTACCGCGACCGCGGATACGCGCTGAACAACTACAAGCAGGGCAGCTAACCGCAACCGTCGACGGAGTGTTGCCGTGACAGAAGCCGATTCATCCTCGATCCCGACGCTCACCGACGTGCTGGTGCCGGGCAAGCCGGTGCCGGCGCGCGCGTCCGCGCCCGACGCACCGCAGCCGCAGTCGCATGACCGCGCGGCGATTCCGGTGCTCACCGACGTGATCGCGTCAGGTGATTCCATGAAAACCGGGGCCGACCCCGAAACCGTCATCGTCGAGCCGGTGCCGACGCCGCACGTGCCGGCGATCGAGCTGCCGGGCGACGTGGCGACCGCCGAGGCGGCCGCGATGGGCGAGACCGATGCGCCGGCCGAGCCGGGCGCCGCGGAGCACGTGGTCGCCGAAGATGCGGTGGTGATGAATGCGCCGCTGCAGTCGTCGCTGGCACACGACGCCGTGCCGCGGCACGTGTCTGCCGTGATGGCGCACGAAGCGGCCGGGCAGGCACCTGAAACCGTGCTGCCGGAGGCGGTCGTACCGGCCGTGGCGCCGCAGCCGGATGTAGCGGCTGCCGCGGGGCTGACGCCGGAGGACGCGCAACATATCGCCGAGCGCCTGCGCAATCGGCTGACGAACTATCTGACCGGAGCCGGCCGCGACGCGATCGAGGCACGCTGCCGCGACGCGCTGCATGAGCATTCGGCCTGGCTCGTGGGCCAGGTTACGCGCGAGGTGGCGCTCGCGTTGGAAACCGAGGTGATGGATTGGGTCCGCGACGCGGTCGATGAAGAGATCGCGCGCCGCCGCACCAGTCACTCCGGCTGAGCGCACGGTCGATCCGTGGCGGAAAAGAGGGTGCGGTTCCACTCGGTACCGGTGACGCGGCCGTCAGGGCGCCGGTCAGCCGGTACAGGCCCGCCTGTCGGCAGCCGCCGGCGCAACGGCGATCGCCGTCCAGGGCATCCGGTTCAGCGCAGCGACAGCACCCATTGCGCGAGCGTATGGGCTTCGGTGTTCGTCAGCTGCGTATTGGCGGGCATCGGCACGTTGCCCCATACGCCGACGCTGCCTTTCACGATCGATTGGGCCAGGTAGTCGACGGCGTCGCCGCGCGCCGCGTACTTGCCGGCGATGTCGCGGAACGACGGGCCCATCAGCGGCTTGATCACTGCGTGGCAGGCCATGCAGTTCTTGCGCTGCGCCAGCGTGAGCCCGTCGGCCTGGTCGGCACGCGCGGCCGCCGCGCTGCCGGTCAGCAGCGTCACGAGCAGCGCGCGCAATATCGTCTGTTTCATGCGGTTCTCCGCCGACGGGGACGGCCGGCTTCATGGTCCGCGCATTATAAAAGCAAAGGGAAAGCGCGTTTTGCGCGTTTCCCCGCGGCCATGTCTATTGGGGTCACATGTTAAGGCGGGCTGCCCTCAACCGGTGACGGCCCCCTTGTTCGCCGGCTGTGCCAGCGCGGCGAATTTCGCGAGCACGCCGCGCGTGTAGCGCGGCGCCGGCTGTTGCCACGCGGCGCGGCGGCGCGCGAGTTCCGCGTCGTCGACATTCAGCTCCAGCAGCAGCCGGTGCGCGTCGATCGTGATCGAGTCACCTTCCTGCACGAGCGCGATCGTGCCGCCGACGAACGCCTCCGGCGCGACGTGGCCGACCACCATGCCCCAGGTGCCGCCCGAGAAGCGGCCGTCCGTGATGAAGCCGACCGATTCGCCGAGCCCCTTGCCGATGATCGCGGACGTCGGCGCGAGCATTTCGGGCATGCCGGGGCCGCCCTGCGGGCCGAGATAGCGCAGCACGAGGATGTCGCCGGCACGGATCCGGTCGCCGAGGATCGCATCCATCGCGCTCTGTTCGTCGTCGAACACGCGGGCCGGGCCCGTGATCACCGGGTTCTTCAGGCCGGTGATCTTCGCGACCGCGCCGTCTTCCGCGAGATTGCCCTTCAGGATCGCCAGGTGGCCTTCCTTGTACAGCGCGCGGTCGATCGGGTAAATCACGTCCTGGTCGGCGCGCGGCACGCTCGGCACGTCCTTCAGTTCGTCGGCGATCGTGCGGCCCGTGATCGTCATGCAGTCGCCGTGCAGCAGCCCCGCATCGAGCAGGATCTTCAGCACCTGCGGAATCCCGCCGGCCTGGTGCAGATCGGTCGCGACATACTTCCCGGACGGCTTCAGGTCGCAGATCACCGGCACGCGCTTGCGGATGCGCTCGAAGTCGTCGATCGTCCAGTCGACCTCGGCCGCGTGCGCGATCGCGAGATAATGCAGCACCGCGTTGGTCGAGCCGCCCGTCGCCATGATCACCGACACCGCATTCTCGATCGCTTCCTTCGTGATGATGTCGCGCGGCTTCAGGTCGCGCTTCACGGCCTCGACGAGCACGCGCGCCGATTCGGCGGCCGAATCGACCTTCTCCTGGTCGGGGTTCGCCATCGTCGACGAATACAGCAGCGACATCCCGAGCGCCTCGAACGACGAGCTCATCGTGTTAGCGGTGTACATGCCGCCGCACGACCCCGACGTCGGGCACGCGTTTTTCTCGACCCCTTCGAAATCCTCTTGCGACATCCGGCCCGCGGTGAATTCGCCGACGGCCTCGAACGACGACACGATCGTCAGGTCGCGGCCCTTCCAGTGGCCGGGGCGGATCGTGCCGCCGTACACGTAGATGCCCGGCACGTTCAGGCGCGCGAGCGCGATCATGCCGCCCGGCATGTTCTTGTCGCAGCCGCCGACCACCACCACGCCGTCCATCCACTGGCCCTGTACGCAGGTCTCGATGCAGTCGGCAATCACCTCGCGCGACACGAGCGAGTACTTCATCCCCTCGGTGCCCATCGACATGCCGTCCGAAATCGTCGGCGTGCCGAAGATCTGCGGGTTCGCGCCGGACGCCTTCACGGCCTCGACGGCCGCGTCCGACAGGCGCTGCAGGCCGGAATTGCAGGGCGTGATCGTCGAATGGCCGTTCGCGATGCCGACCATCGGCTTGTCGAAATCGTCCTTCTGGTAGCCGAGTGCGTAATACATCGAGCGGTTCGGCGAACGGGCCACGCCTTGCGTGATGTGCTTCGAGCGACGGTTGTACGACATGGGGGACTCCATCGTTGTATGGGCGTCGCTCGTGAGGGCGCGCCGGTTCGGATCAATCAAGAATGGAGTTTCCGGATTGGGATGTCCAATATATTATTTGTCGCTTATTAAGTCGTTTCACGAATGAGTCGAGCATGGCCGATCCGACACCCGACCTGCGCCAGTGGCGCTATTTCGCGACCGTCGCCGAAGAGCGCCATTTCGGCCGCGCGGCCGAACGCCTGTCGATGACGCAGCCGCCGCTGTCGCAGGCGATCCGCGCACTCGAGGAAGCGCTGGGCGTCGCGCTGTTCGTGCGCACCAAGCGTTCGGTGGCGCTGACGGCGGTCGGTGCGGCGCTGTTGCCGGACGTGCGCCGGCTGCTGGCGTCGGCCGATGCGCTGCCGCCGCTCGCGCGGCGGCTCGCGCGCGGCGAGGCCGGCTCGCTGTCGCTCGCGTTCGTGTCGACCGCCGACTACGGACTGCTGCCATCGCTGCTGCGCGCGTTCGGCGCACGTTATCCGCAGGTTCGGTTGCAACTCGCGGAGGCGACGAGCGATGTGCAGATCGACGAGCTCGTCGCCGGCCGCATCGACGCGGGGCTCGTCATTCCGCCGGTGCCGCCGCGCCACGCAGCCGGCCTGTCGTACCTGCCCGTGGTGCGCGAGCCGCTGGTGGTCGCGATGCCGGCAGCGGCGTCCGATGCGCCCGAAGACGAACCCGTGCATCTCGCCGAAGTGGCCGCGTTGCCGCTCGTGATCTTTCCGCGCCGTTTGGCGCCCGGCTTTTATGACATCATTACGGGCTGCTACGGCGCGGCGGGGGAAACCCCGCGCATCGGCCAGGAGGCGATCCAGATGCAGACGATCGTCAGCCTCGTGTCGGCCGGCATGGGCGTCGCACTGGTGCCGCAATCGCTGCGTAACCTGCGGCGCACTGGCGTGGTCTACCGGCCGCTTGCCGGTCACGCGCCGGCCGTCGAGACAGGCCTCGTGTGGCGCACGGGCGACGTGAGCCCCGTGCTGGCCGGCTTCATCGACGTCGTGCGCGCGCAGGGCCTTGCCGCGTGACGTGAACGATGGTGCACCGGCGCCGTCCAATGCGCGGTGCTGCGCAGTGCGACAGCCGTACCGCATTCGAAAACTTCTTCGCTAACCCATGATCATTCACCCGAATTTCGACCCCGTTGCGATCCATCTCGGGCCGCTGGCCGTACGCTGGTACGGCCTCATGTATCTCGTCGGCTTCATCGCGGCGATCGTCGTCGGCCGGATCCGCCTGAAGCTGCCGCATGTCGCGGCGCAGGGCTGGACCGCGAAGGACATCGACGACATGATGTTCTACGGCGTGCTCGGCACCGTGCTCGGCGGCCGGTTCGGCTACGTGCTGTTCTACAAGGCCGATTTCTATTTCTCGCATCCGCTCGACGTGTTCAAGGTGTGGGAAGGCGGCATGTCGTTTCACGGCGGCTTCCTCGGCGTCACGCTCGCAATGATGCTGTTCGCGTGGCAGCGCAAGCGCCACTGGCTGCAGGTCACCGACTTCGTCGCGCCGATGGTGCCGACGGGGCTCGCGGCCGGGCGGCTCGGCAACTTCATCAACGGCGAGCTGTGGGGCCGCGTGACCGATCCGTCCGCACCGTGGGCGATGCTGTTCCCGGGCGCGATGCGCGACGATGCGGCGTGGCTGCCGAAGCATCCGGAACTCGTCGAGAAGTGGCATCTCGCCGACGTGTTCATGCAGTACCAGATGCTGCCGCGGCATCCTTCGCAGCTCTATGAAATCGTGCTCGAAGGCATCGTGCTGTTCTTCGCGCTGTTCTTCTTCTCGCGCAAGTCGCGGCCGATGGGTGCCGTGTCCGCGCTGTTCCTGATCGGCTACGGCCTCGCACGCTTCACGGTCGAGTTCGCGCGCGAGCCCGACGACTTCCTCGGCCTGCTTGCGCTCGGCCTGTCGATGGGGCAGTGGCTGTCGCTGCCGATGATCCTCGTGGGTGTCGCGCTGATGGTCTGGGCGTATCGCCGTCGCGCGGCAAACGCTGCGGCGTGATGCGAAATCGATGCGCGCGCAATCGATGCGTGCATCGACAACGCGCAGGCACATAAAAAACGCCGGCCCTCGGGCCGGCGTTTTTCGTTTGCGACAGCGGCGCGTGGTGCGTTACTTCATCTGCACCGAGCCGTTGACGGTGACCGACACGGTGGCCTTGCCGCCTTCGACCGCGATCGGCGCGCTCATCTTCGCGCTGTCCATCGGTGCCGCGGCCATCGCCATCATGCGCGGGTACGGCTGCACGTTGCGGCCGCTGCCGACGTTCACGTCGCGAATCGTGTAGCTGCTGTAGCCGAATGCCTTCGCGGCTTCGTCCGCGCGTGCGCGGAACGACTTGATCGCCTCGGTCGTGAGCTTCTGCTCGGCCGTGCGCTGCGCCTCAGGCGACAGCGAGAACTCGACGTTCGCGACCTGCATCAGGTTCGACAGCTGGCCCGCGAGCTTCGACGCCGCGGCGAAATCGCGCGATTCGAGCGCCACCTCGGTACGGCCGCGCCACGCGGAGATCTTGCCGTCGCGATCGGTGCTCGGATACACGGAGAACGCACCCGTGTGCGCCGTGACGCCCGACACGCTCTTCGCCTGCGACAGCGCTGCGTCGGCGCGCTGGTTCAACTGCGCCGTGAGGCTGCCCGGATCCTTGGCCTGCTGCTCGTAGAACAGCGTGATGTGGATGATGTCCTGCGGCACGTCGGCGCTGGCCTGCGACGACAGCGACAGCACGCCCGCCGGCTCGGGGAAATGCGGGTTTGCGGTCTGCGCGTGCGCGGCCGGCGACGCGAGCGTCAGCGCGACGGGAACGGCGGCGGCGAGGGCGAGCGACAGCGCGAGTGCGGATTTCTTGGTCATTGTTGGACTCCTTGTGCGAGGGCGCGCACGCGGATCACGCGTGCACGACGCGGGCGTACCGCGCGACGAAATAAACCACGGCCGGCCTGATCGGCCGACAGCGGTTGCTTAGGCTGCGCAAAAGACCCGCGAGTTCCGTGTCGGCCGCGTGTGCTGACCAGATTTGACCTTTGGCGCAGGCCTACTTCATCAGCTTTTCGGTGATGAAGCGCCATTCGGTGCGCGTCACGGGTGTGATCGACAATCGGTTGCCGCGAGCCAGCACGCGCATGTCGGCGAGTTCGTCGTGTTCGCGCAGTGCGGCGAGCGGCACGAGCGGCGACTTTTTCACGTAGCGCACGTCGACGAGCAGCCAGCGCGGCGCTTCCTGCGTCGATTTCGGGTCGTAATAGGGGCTTGCCGGATCGAACTGCGTGGGATCGGGGTAGGGCGTCGACGATACTTCGGCGAGGCCCGCGATGCCCGGCTCGGGGCAGCTCGAGTGATAGAACAGCACGCCGTCGCCGATCTTCATCGTGTCGCGCATGAAATTGCGCGCCTGATAGTTGCGCACGCCGGTCCACGGCAGCGAGCGCTGCGGTGCGTTGGCGAGATCGTCGATGCTCGCTTCGTCCGGTTCGGACTTCATCAGCCAGTATTGCATGGATCGTGATCGACGCAGAAAGAGGCTGCTACAAAAGAAAACGGCACCGGGACGTGCCCGATGCCGTTGGATAGGTCCCCGCCTTGGCCGCTAGGCCGGCATCCTGAACCTGGGGTTCAGAATTGGTCGCAGTTAGCAGCACTTCGGGTACATCAGACAGAGTGACGCGCGCGCCCGTGCTACAAATTTCCGCAACCGTGCACATGGCATTGGTTCAAGGAATATATGACCTTGGCGAACCAGGCAGGGAAGCTGACTGAACTGTGATTCGATGCGCCAATTTGACCACCGTTGACCGCCGAGATCAAGGGGAATCGACGTATCGATTAAAACGTTACTGCGTCTCGTGCTGTGCGAGCACCGCGCCGAGCTGTTCGTTCATCTGGTGCATTGTACGACGGATTTCCTCCGCCGGAAATGCTTCACCGTGCCGCACGCTCGTTTGCAGCCGCAGCAATTCCGATGCGAGCGACAGCGCCGCCATCACCGCAATGCGATCGGTGCCGCGTACCGAGCTGTTCGAGCGGATTTTCGACATTTCGGCGTCGACACGCGCGACTGCCTCGAGCAGCGCCGCTTCGGTCTCGGCCGAACAGGCCAACCGATAGGGCTGGCCGAGAATCGAGACTTCGATCTGCTTGGTGCTCATGCATGTTCTCCGTGGCTGGCCGCGTCATCGCCATCCGTACGCGCCTGCGCATCCAGCAGGTCGAGCTGGTTGTCGGCTTGCTCCGCGCTTTTCGAGCGCGGCAGCTTTTCGAGAATCGCGTTCAGTTTCACCTGGGCGTCGTCGATCTTTGCCGACAGCGTGTCACGCTCGGCCGCGAGTGCATTGCGTTCGTCGCGAAGTTCCGCGAGTTCCGCGCGGACCGTGTCCGCTTCCGCGCGCAATTGCGCGACCTGCTCCTCGAGCGCGAGCCGTTCCGCGTGATAGCGCTTGTTCAGCGAAATCAGACGGCCAATATTTTGAGATAAGGTTTCGAGTTCGTTGAGCATTTGCTGCGTCCTCTAAAGACCCAGCATTTTAGCGCGGAATAACGCGCAATCCGACATCTGTATCGTTTCCAGTCGTAACACCCCTGCTTCTTGCCGTGAATCGGTGCTTCCCGTACGTGTCCTGACGCTTCCTTGACGCTCGCGCGACCGGCTCCTAAACTGGCGCCGCCTCGGTGCTCGCGCGTGGCACGCGCGGTTAAACGGGAAGCAGGGCGTGCGCTTCGAGAGCGTGCCAACCTGCGCTGCCCCCGCAACGGTAAGCGGCCGCGTCTCCCGACGCAGGCCGGCTCGGGCGCGTTTTGCGTGCAGGTGTCGCACGCGGGCGCGGGCCACTGCGCTTGAAACGCGCGGGAAGGCGAGCCGGACCGCCGCCAGCCCGGATACCGGCCGAGACGGGAAGCCCGCACGGGCTTCGTGACGCGCGGCCTGCGGGGAGGCGGGGCGCGCAATGCTTCACGGAATGTTCTTCGATGCTGACCCCAATCGTCCGCGCGGCGTCCTTGTCACGTCCGGCCGGCAACCTCAAGCGGATGCGCCGCGCGTCATGCGCGCGGCCGTGCACGGCATGAGCGCCGCGCGCGCTGCCGCAATCTGGGCCGCGCTGGCCGCCATGGTCGCGTTGCTGTTCGTCGCATCGCTGTCGATCGGCAGCGTGCCGATGTCGCCGTGGCAGGCACTTGCATCGCTCGTGCCGCATGGCGGCGATGCGCTGTTTGCCGATATCGTCCGCACGCTGCGTCTGCCGCGTGCACTCGCGGGCTTCGCGTGCGGCGCGCTGCTCGCGCTGGCCGGAGCACTGCTGCAGGTGCTGCTGCGCAATCCGCTCGCGGAACCCTACGTGCTCGGCGTGTCCGGCGGCGCGGCCGGCTTCGCGCTCGTCGCGATGATCGCGGGCGGCGCGTGGTGGCTCGTCGACGCATCCGCATTTGCCGGCTCGCTCGTCTCGGTCGCGCTCGTGCTCGGCCTCGCGCGCCGCGAGCTGTGGCGCGGCGATTCGCGCGACGCGTCGCCGCGCCTGCTGCTCACGGGTGTCGTGATCGCGGCAGGGTGGGGCGCACTCGTCACGCTGTTGCTGTCGCTCGCACCCGATGCGAGGCTGCGCGGCATCATCTTCTGGCTCACGGGCGACCTGAACGGCGTGACGACGCCGTGGTTCGCATGGGGCGCGCTGCTGCTGGCCGCCTGCGTCGCGCTGCCGGTCGCGCCGCAACTGAACGTGCTGCTGCGTGGCGACGCGACCGCGCTCGCGCTCGGCGTGCCCGTCGCGCGCCTGCGCGTGCGGATCTATCTCGTCGCGTCGCTGGCCGCCGCGGCTGCGGTGACGACGGCCGGCACGATCGGCTTCGTCGGCCTCGTTGTGCCGCATGCGCTGCGGCTCGCGTTCGGCAACGACCAGCGAATGCTGCTGCCGGCCGCGATGCTCGCGGGCGGCGGCGGCGTGATGGCGGCCGACCTGCTCGCGCGCACCGCGATCGCGCCCGCACAGTTGCCGGTCGGCGTGATGACCGCGTTGATCGGCGTGCCGGTGTTCCTGTGGATGTTGTTGAGGAGACCGATGCGATGACGGATGCCGCACTGCACGCTGGCAGCGACCTGCGCTACGCGGCCGTCGACCTGACGCTGAAGGCCGGCGCGCGCACATTGCTCGACGGGTTCACGCAGGCCTTCCGCCCCGGCGAGATCTGGTGCGTAGCGGGGCCGAACGGCGCGGGCAAGACGACGCTGCTCGCGACGCTCGCGGGGCTGCAGCCGCCGGCCGGCGGACAAGTCGAGATCGACGGCCGGCCGCTTGCCGCGTGGCGCCCGGAACCACTCGCGCAGCGCCGCGCGCTGATGCCGCAGCAACTGCACGACGCGTTCAGCGCGACCGTATTCGACACGGTGCTGCTCAACCGCTTTCCGTATCTCGGTGGCTGGGGCTGGGAGCGCGACGGCGATCGCGCGGCCGCGCACGATGCACTTGCGACGTTCGACCTGACCGCGCTCGCGTCGCGCGACGTGTTGTCGCTGTCGGGCGGCGAGCGGCAGCGGGTCGCGCTGGCCGCGACGCTGTGCCAGGATGCGCCGTTGATGCTGCTCGATGAACCGCTCGCGCATCTCGACCTGCATCACCAGATCGACTGCCTGAGCGCGCTGACCGCATGGCTCGATGCGGGCCCGCGCACGGTGCTGTTCTCGTGCCACGACCTGAACCTCGCGCGGCGTTTCGCGACGCATGCGCTGCTGCTCGACGGGTGCGGTCGCGCGTGGGCCGGCCCCGTGCACGACGTGCTGACGCCCGAACGCGCGAGCGACGCATTCGGCTATCCGCTCGTGCTGATCCGCGAGAACGGCCGCGATGCGCTGTTGCCGGCGTGGCCTGCGCGACAATGAACTTTCCTTTTCCGATTCTTCCGATGCGCGGCGTGTGCCGCGCCCACGACACGGCTTCCCGATGACGACTCCGACCCACTTCCCGCCCGCGATCGCGCCGCTCGACGACGCGCTGCGCATACGCCTGCAGCATGTGATCGACCACAAGACCAAGCCGCCCGGCAGCCTCGGCCAGCTCGAGGCGCTCGCGCTGCAGATCGGCCTGATCCAGCGCACCGAACGGCCGGTCGTGCAGCGCCCGGTGACGATCGTGTTCGCCGGCGATCACGGGATCGCGGCCGAGGGTGTCAGTCCTTATCCGCAGGCGGTGACCGCGCAGATGGTCGCGAACTTCCTGGCCGGCGGTGCGGCGATCAACGCGTTCTCGGGCGTCGCGCAGAGCACGCTGGAGATCGTCGATGCGGGCGTCGCGTCGCCGTTGCCGCTGTCCGACCGGCTGGTGTCGCTGCCGGTCGCGCGCGGCACGCGCAACTTCGCGGCGGAGCCGGCGATGTCGCGTGACGAGGCGATGACGGCGCTGTCCGCCGGTGCGGCGCGCGTGCGCCTCCATGCATCGCTCGGCACGAACGTGATCGGTTTCGGCGAGATGGGGATTGCGAACACGTCGTCGGCCGCGTGCCTGATGAGCCGTCTGCTCGACGTGCCGATCGACGCGTGCGTCGGGCGTGGCACGGGCCTCGACGACCAGGGCCTCGCGCACAAGCGCGCGGTGCTCGGCCGCGCGCTCGTCAAGCATTCGCACGCGATCGCGCCGCTCGACGTGCTCGCGACGTTCGGCGGCTTCGAGATCGCGATGATGACGGGCGCGTACCTCGCGGCCGCGAGCGAGCGGATGACGATCCTCGTCGACGGCTTCATCGCGACGGCCGCGCTGCTCGTCGCCGAGCGCATCGCGCCCGGCGTGCGCGACTACTGCGTGTTCTCGCATACGTCGCACGAGGCCGGGCACCGGCGCATGCTCGAGCATTTCGGCGCGAAGCCGCTGCTCGCACTCGACCTGCGGCTCGGCGAAGGCACGGGTGCGGCGCTTGCGCTGCCGCTCGTGCGCGCGGCTGCGGCGTTCCTCAGCGAGATGGCGAGCTTCGAATCCGCAGGCGTCGACAATCGTGACGCCTGAGCGCGCGCGCGGCGTGCGGGCCGAACTGCGTTACTTCTTCGTCGCGCTCGGCTATTTCACGCGCGTGCCGGTGCCGCGTTCGATCGGCTATGCGGCCGGCGATCTCGACCAGGCCGCGCGCTATTTTCCGCTCGTCGGCGCGTGCGTCGGCGCGTGGGGCGCGCTCGTCTATCTCGTCGCGCTGCGCGTGCTGCCCCCGTCGATCGCGGTCGGGCTGTCGATCGCTGCGACGCTGCTTGCGACCGGCGCCTTCCACGAGGACGGCCTCGCCGACAGTTGCGATGCGTTCGGCGGCGGCTTTACGCGTGACGACGTGCTGCGCATCATGCACGACTCGCGGATCGGCACGTTCGGCGCGGTCGCGCTCGTGATCACGCTCGGCCTGAAATGGCAGGCGCTTGCGTCGATGCTGCCGCTGCGTGCCGCATGGACGATGATCGCCGCGCATGCGGCGAGCCGTGCGGCGGCCGTGAGCCTGCTGATGACGCTCGACTACGTGCGACCGGAAGGCAAGGCGAAGCCGGTCGCGCAGCGGATGGGCACGCGCGCGGCGTGCGTCGCGGCCGTATTCGGATTGCCGTGGCTGTTCTGGCCCGACTGGCGCATGGGCGTCGCGGTGTGCGTGGCGCTCGTGCTCGTGCGCGCGTGGGCAGCCCGTTATTTCGTGAAGCGGATCGGCGGTTATACGGGCGACTGTCTCGGCTTCGCGCAGCAATTGTGCGAACTGGCGATCTATCTCGTGGTGCTCGGATGGACGTCGTCCTGATCCGTCATCCGGCCGTCGGTGTCGAACCGGGCATCTGCTACGGGCGCAGCGACGTGCCGCTCGCCGCGCCGGCCGATGCCGGCGCGCAGGCCGTGCGTGCGCATCTGTCGGCTCTCGGCGCGCCGTTGCCCGCGCAGGTCTGGACGAGCCCGTTGACGCGTTGCTTATCGGTTGCCGATCGGCTCGCGCAGGCGTTCGATGTGCCGTTGCGGTGCGATGTCGGCTGGCAGGAAATGGACTTCGGCGCGTGGGAAATGCAGCGCTGGGACGACATCGACCGCGCGGCGCTCGATGCGTGGGCGGCCGACCTGATGCATGCGTGCTCGCATGGCGGCGAAAGCGTTGCGCGGTTCGTCGAGCGGGTTGCGCGGCAGACCGATGCGGTTGCGCAGTTTGACGGGCCGCAATGGATCGTTACGCATGCCGGCGTTATTCGTGCGTTCGCGTCCCATGTATTGCGTGTACCGCTCGAGACGATGCTGTCGCGGCCGGTGCCGACGGGCGGAGTCGTCTGGTTGCGCGCGGACCGCGACACGCGAGCGTGGAAAGTCATGCACTGGGACGAATAGGCGCGCCGGCGTCTGCGTGTGAACGACGCAGCGCGCGGCCAATCCGTTCCTCGGATAGCGGTCACATCGGGCGCAGGTGCGCGATGTGCCGGCATGTTGCAGGAATTCAGCGCGCCGGCCGCCGCGCACGCGCGGCATCGAGGTCCTCGCACAGCGCGGCCGCACCCTGTGCGATCCGAGGCGAAGGCCGCGTCAGCAGGTCGCCGTCGATCGCGAACAGGTTGTTGCGTGTCACGGCCGTCAGCGCGGGCCACGCGCGCCAGCGTGCCAGGCTCGGCAGCGGTTCGTTCGAACGCGTCGCACCGGCGCTGGTCGTCACGATCGCTTCCGGATTCGCCGCGAGCACGGCCTCGTCGGTGACGGTCGGTGCGAGCGGCTTGAGCGACGCGAACACGTTGCGCCCGCCGCATAGCTCGATCACTTCGTTGATCAGGTGTGTGCCGTTGAGCGTCGTCAGCGGCCGATCCCAGACGTGGAAGAACATCGTGACGGGCGCGCGCGCCGCGTAGCGTGTGCGCAGTGCCGCGATGTCGCGCGTATAGGCGGCCGCAGCCGCATCGGCCGCCGGTTGAGTGCCGAGCAGCGTGCCGAGCCGGCGCAGTGACGACGACACGTCGTCGAGATGCTTCGGTTCGCTGAAGAACAGCGGGATGTGCAGCGCACGCAGCGCGTCGGTCTGGCGCTCGGCGTTGCCGTGCCGCCAGACGACGATCAGGTCGGGCTTCAACGCGGCGATCCGCTCGAGGTCGAGCGCCTTGTTGTCGCCGATACGCGGCACCGCTTGCGCGGCGGGCGGATAGTCGCTGTACGTGACGGTGCCGACGAGCTTCGCACCGCCGCCGGCCGCGTAGACGAGTTCGGTCGCGTGCGGTGCGAGGCTGATCACGCGTTGCGCCGGTGCGGGCAGCGTGACGGTGTTGCCGGCGTCGTCGCGCGTCGACACCTCGGCGTGGACGAGCGGAGCGTGCGCCAGCGCGGCCAGCATCGCGACCGGCGCCAGCCGGCGAAACAGGCGCGGACTCATGCGGATGCCTGTCGAAGCAGCGGCACGCAGCGCGCAAGCGCGTCGCCGAGGCGCTGCCATTCGGCTTCGCTGCCTGGCAGGCCGACGCGTACGCTCGACGGCGCCGGGAAGTGCCGCGTCCAGATTCCGTGTGCCGCGAGTGCTGCATGCAAGGCCGCGGCGCGCGGGTCGTCGGTCCAGCTGAAGAGCGGTGTTGCACGAACCGCGAAGCCATGCGTACGCAGTAATTCGGCCAGTCGTTCGCCGTCGGCCGCGAGCCGTTCGCGGGCGGCGGCCTGCCACGCGCGATCGGCAAACGCGAAGGTCACCGCGTGCCGCGCGGGACCGCCGACCGTCCACGCGCCGAGCATGTCGCGCAACGCGACGATGCGTTCGGGGCACGCGAGCACGAAGCCCGCGCGGATGCCGGCGAGCCCGTAGAACTTGCCGACCGAGCGCAGCACGACGAGCCCCGGGCGATCGACCTGCGGCGCGAGCGACTGTGATGCGCCGGTATCGGCGAATGCCTCGTCGACGATCAGCGTGCCGCCGCGTGCCGCCAGTTGCGCACGCCAGCCGAGCAGGCGCTCGGTCGGCACGAATTCGGCGGTCGGATTGTTCGGATTCCCGACGATGGCGTGACGCATTGTCGCGGGCAGCGTATCGGCGCCGATGTCGAGCGGTACGACACGATGGCCGTGACGCACGAATGCGGGCGCATATTCGCCGTATGCGAGCGTCGCGACTCCGGCGTCGCCGGCCGGCAGCAACGCGGGCAATGCGCGGATCGCGGCCTGGCTGCCGGCAACCGGCAACACGTGGGCGGGATCGGGTGCGTGGTAGTACTGCGCGGCGCAGGCCGCGAGGCCGTCGCCGTCGTCGGGCAGCCGGCGCCACGCGTCGGCCGGGACGGGCGGCACCGGATAGCCGACCGGATTGATGCCGGTCGACAAGTCGAGCCACGCGTCGTACGGGATGCCGTGGCGGCGGGCGGCTTCATGCAGGTTGCCGCCATGCACGATGCGTGTATCAGACATGATGGGTGGCCATGGCGAGTGCGCCGCTCGCGACCAGCAGCGCGAGCCACAGGGCAAGCGTGCGCGTGACGAGCGACAGCGCGGCGACGATGTGGAGGGCGGTTGCAGACGCGCCGGTACCCAGCGCGGGGCGATCCTCGATCTCGCCGTGATAGACGGCCGGGCCGCCGAGCTGCACGTTCAGGCTGCCGGCGCCCGCTGCCATCACTGGGCCTGCGTTCGGGCTGTCCCAGTGACGCGCCTGTGTGCGCCAGCAGCGCCATGCGGTAGCCGTATCGCCGAGCAGTGCGTAGCTCGCGGCCGTGAGGCGCGCGGGCAGCCAGTTCAGCGCATCGTCCAGACGCGCGGCGGCCCAGCCGAAGGTCAGGAAGCGCGGCGTGCGGTAGCCCCACATCGCGTCGAGCGTATTCGCGAGCCGGAACAGCAGCGCGCCGGGACCACCTGCGACGACGAACCAGAACAGCGCGCCGAAGATCGCGTCGTTGCCGTTTTCGAGCGCCGATTCGACGGCCGCGCGCGACAGCGCGCCTTCGTCGGCGTCGCTCGTATCGCGCGACACGATGCGCGCGGTCAGCGTGCGGGCGGCCGCGAGGTCGTGCCGCAGCAGCGCGGCGGCGATCGGCGCGACATGGTCGGCGAGGCTCTTCGCGCCGAGCGCGAACCACAGCAGCGCGACGTGCAGCGCGGCCGCGAGCGGCCACGGCAGCACGGTGACAAGCCATGCCGCGACGGCCACCGGCGGCACGACGGCCGCGATCCACGCGGCGACGCCGATCATGCGGCCGCGCCGGCCGGTGTTCAGTGCGCCTTCGATGCGTGCGGCGAGGCGGCCGAACGCGACGAGCGGATGCCAGCCGGCCGGCTCGCCGAGTGCGCGGTCGACGATCGCGGCCGCGACCGCGAGCATCGCGACAACAGGCAGCGACAGCATCAGCATGACGATGCTCCCGCCTTGAGGTCGAGCGGCAGCCCCGCGACGAGCAGCGTCACGCGCGTCGCGAGCGCGGCGACGCGCTGGTTCAGGCGCCCGAGTTCGTCGACGTAGCGGCGCGTGACCGACCCGAGCGGCACGACGCCGAGCCCGATCTCGTTGCTGACGACGATCACCTTCGCGCGCGCGCCGCGCAATGCGTGCTCGAGACGGTCGACCTGGGCCGCGTACTGCGCATCGTCGAGCGGTTCGCCGTCGGCCGGGCACAGCAGGTTCGTGAGCCACAGCGTCAGGCAGTCGACGAGCAGGCACGCGTGCGGATCGTCGAGCCGCGCGAGCGTGCCGGCGAGGTCGACGGGTGCGTCGGCGAAGCCCCAGTGGGCCGGCCGCCGCGCGCGATGATGCGCGATGCGCTGCGCGAATTCGGCATCGGCGGCGGTCGCGGTCGCGATGTAGGTGACGGTGCGGCCGCTGTCGGCGGCGAGCCGCTCGGCGTAGGCGCTCTTGCCCGAGCGCGCGCCGCCGAGGACGAAGGTGAGGTCGTGCGGAATCATCGCGTGATTGTAACGGCGCGGGCATACCGGCGCGGGCGATAATGCGGCCTTTGCTTCGCAACGACCTTTACACGATGAATGCACCCGAGCCGCGGCCGCGCGGCACGCTGATGATCCAGGGCACGACGTCCGACGCGGGCAAGAGCACGCTCGTCGCGGGATTGTGCCGCCTCGCGCACCGTGCCGGCGCGCGCGTCGCGCCGTTCAAGCCGCAGAACATGGCGCTCAACAGCGCGGTAACGGCCGACGGCGGCGAGATCGGCCGCGCGCAGGCGCTGCAGGCGCTGGCCGCGGGCGTCGCGCCGCATACGGATTTCAACCCCGTGCTGCTGAAGCCGACGAGCGACCGCGGCGCGCAGGTGATCATTCACGGCAAGGCGCGCATGAACCTCGACGCACGCGCGTATCACGACTACAAGCCGGTCGCGTTCGATGCGGTGCTCGAGTCGTATGCGCGCCTGCGTGCCGGCTACGACACGGTGATCGTCGAAGGCGCCGGCAGCCCGGCCGAGATCAACCTGCGCGAAGGCGACATCGCGAACATGGGCTTCGCCGAACGCGTCGACTGTCCGGTCGTGCTCGTCGCCGACATCGACCGCGGCGGCGTGTTCGCGCACCTGGTCGGCACGCTCGCGTGCCTGTCGGACAGCGAACGCGCACGCGTGCGCGGCTTCGTGATCAACCGCTTCCGCGGCGACATCAAGCTGCTCGAACCGGGGCTCGACTGGCTGCGCGCGCAGACGGGCAAGCCCGTGTTCGGCGTGCTGCCTTACCTGCACGGGCTGCTGCTCGACGCCGAGGACATGCTGCCCGCTCAGGCGCGCAGCGCCGCCGCGCGCGGCGACGCCGGCGTGCTGCGCGTCGTCGTGCCCGCGCTGCCGCGCATCAGCAACCACA
Source organism: Burkholderia sp. BCC1999 (assembly GCF_905339975.1). NCBI lineage: Bacteria > Pseudomonadati > Pseudomonadota > Betaproteobacteria > Burkholderiales > Burkholderiaceae > Burkholderia > Burkholderia sp. BCC1999. Next base: position 165,790 of record NZ_CAJPHP010000004.1, read on the forward strand.
CGGATTTCGATCCGCTGCGCGCGCATCCGCAAGTCGAATTCACATACTGGAAGAGCGGCCCCGTGCCGGACGCGGACCTGCTGATCCTGCCCGGTTCGAAGAGCGTGCAGCGCGACCTCGCATGGCTGCGCGACGCGGGCTGGGATGCGGTGATCCGTCGCCATCTGCGCTACGGCGGCAAGGTGATCGGCATCTGCGGCGGGATGCAGATGCTCGGCCGCACGCTCGACGATCCGCTCGGCCTCGAAGGCGTGCCCAGCAGCATGCCGGGGCTCGCGCTGCTCGATTTCGACACGACGCTGCAGCCCGACAAGACGCTGAAGAACGTGACGGGACAACTCGCGCTGCCGGGCGGAGCCACCGTGCGCGGCTACGAGATCCACATGGGCGACACGCGCGGGCCCGCGCTCGCGGCGCCCGCGTTGACGCTGGCGGCCGACGGTGTGCAGGACGGTGCGCGCGCGGACGGCGCGGTGTCGGCCGACGGCCAGATCCTCGCGACCTACGTGCACGGGCTGTTCGACGCGCCCGACGCATGTTCGGCGCTGCTCGCGTGGGCCGGGCTCGACGGCGCGGAACGCATCGACTATCCGGCGCTGCGCGAGGCATCGCTCGAGCGGCTGGCCGACACGTTCGCCGACCATCTCGATCTCGACGCGCTGTACGCCGAATTTCGTTGACGTGCGCGCGGCCAGCCCTCGCTTTTTCCGCCCGATCGCGTACAACAGAGGAGGGCGGAGGTCCGCCCGGAGGAGTGCGACGATGAAGGCTCGATGGTGGTGGAGCATGCTGCTCGCGGCGCTGCTGGGCGTGTCGGCGGTGGCGCATGCGTGCGATTCGTACACGCCGGGCGGCCAGTCCGGCTCCGGCGACGCCACACAAGGCAAGAGCGGCTACTGAAGCATCGCAACGGGCATGATCGCTCATGCCCGTTTTTAATTCGATTCGTTCTCGCTGGGAATCAATTAAAGCGTATTGGCGTGTTTATCGGCGAAATTGATTTCAATAGAGTGTGATCCATTCTCATCCACTCACGAAGGAATCCGCCATGAACTCCAATCGCCTGAACGATTTCGCCGCGACGCTGCTGCGTGTCACGCTCGGCGTGCTGTACCTCGCGCACGTGGCGCAGAAGGTGTTCGTCTTCACGCTGCCCGGCACCGCGCAATTCTTCGCGTCGATCGGCCTGCCGGGCTGGCTCGCGTACCTGACGACGTTCGTCGAGCTGGCGGGCGGCCTCGCGCTGCTCGCGGGCTTCCGCGTGCGCGTCGCCGCGCTCGTGCTGCTGCCGTTCATGCTCGGCGCGACCGCCGCGCATCTGCCGAACGGCTGGAGCTTCTCGTCGCCGAACGGCGGCTGGGAATATCCGGCGTTCTGGGCCGTCACGCTGGCCGTGCAGGCGCTGCTGGGCGGCGGGGCGTTTGCGATCGGTGCGCGGGAGGCGGCGGCCCAGCACGCGTAAGGCGAACGAAAGCGGCGTGCGGATCGGCGCAACCCGTTCCGGTGACACCCCGTTTGCCGATATCATCGCTCCCTGTATCCGCAATCGAGCGGCGCCAGCCATGCGGCCGGCGCCGCGCGGCTTTTTCGGGGGAATTCATGACGGTGATCGTGGTGGCGAATCCGAAGGGCGGCGTGGGGAAGAGCACGCTGTCCACCAATCTTGCCGGCTATTTCGCGGCGCAGGGCGCATGGGTTGCGCTGGCCGACCTTGACCGGCAGCAGTCCGCGCATGCGTGGCTCGACCTGCGGCCCGCCGGCCTGCCGCCGATCGAGGCGTGGGATCTCGATCCGGACGCGCCGTCGAAGCCGCCACGCGGCCTCGAATATGCGGTGATCGACACGCCGGCCGGCCTGCATGGCACCCGCCTCAATCTCGCGCTGCAACTGGCCGACAAGGTGATCGTGCCGCTGCAGCCGTCGATGTTCGATATTCTCGCGACCCAGCAGTTTCTGGAGCGCCTGGCCGGCGAGAAGGCGGTGCGCAAGGGCAGCGTCGAGGTCGGGATCGTCGGGATGCGGGTCGATGCGCGTACGCGCTCGTCCGACCAGCTGCACCGGTTCGTCGAGGGGCTTGGCCTGCCGGTGCTCGGCTACGTGCGCGACACGCAGAACTACGTGCAGATCGCCGCGCACGGCCTGACGCTGTGGGACGTCGCGAAGAGCCGCGTCGAGAAGGATCTCGAACAGTGGCGGCCGATCGTCGAATGGGCCGAGCGCCGTGCGCCGAAGGCGGAAAAGGCGGAGAAGGTCGCCAAGGCGTCCTGAGCGTGACGAAACGAGAAGGGCCGGATCCCGTGGCGTACGGGATCCGGCCCTTTGTTCGTAAGCGGCAGGCGGCTTACGTCCAGTTCTGCGTCGGTACGTGATCGCGGTGGCCCTTGATCTTGTTGCCGTCGTCGATGAACACGAGCTTCGGCTTCCAGCCGGCCTGCAGTTCGGCTTCGTCGACCATCGCGAACGCCGCGATGATCACGAGGTCGCCGAGCTGCGCGCGGCGCGCGGCCGAGCCGTTCAGCGAGATCATCCCGCTGCCGCGCTCGCCCTTGATCGCGTACGTCGAGAAGCGCTCGCCGTTGTTGATGTTCCAGATGTCGATCCGTTCGTTTTCGATGAGGCCGGCCGCTTCGAGCAGGTCTTCGTCGATCGCGCACGAGCCTTCGTAGTGCAGCTCGCAGTGCGTGACTGCCGCGCGGTGGATCTTCGATTTGAGCATGTGGCGCTGCATGGTGTCTCCGTGATGCGTCGTGAGAGGCGCGGGCGCGGCGGCCCGTCAGATTTCCAGGTTGTCGATGAGGCGCGTCGCGCCGAGCTTCGCGGCCGCGAGCACGACGAGCGGCTCGCCGGCTTCGAGTTCGGCGGCGCTCGGTGCGATCAGGTTCGCGCGACGGCGGATCGCGATGTAGTCGGGCGCCCAGCCGCGCTCGGCCAGGTGCGTGCGCGCGTGCTGCTCGAGCTTGCCGAGATCGCGTTCGCCGCCGAGCACGCTGTCGCGCACGCGCTGCAGCGTTTTCGCGAGTTCGGGCGCTTCCTTGCGCTCGTCGGTCGTCAGGTAGCGGTTGCGCGACGACAGCGCGAGGCCGTCCTCGTCGCGCACGGTTTCGGCCGCGATGATCTCGACCGGCAGCGCAAGCTGCTGGCACATCCGGCGCACGATCATCAGCTGCTGGTAATCCTTCTTGCCGAACACGGCGACGCGCGGCTGCACGCAGGACATCAGCTTCGTGACGACCGTGCACACGCCGGCGAAGAAGCCGGGCCGGAATTCACCCTCGAGAATGCCGCCGAGGTCATCCGGCGGCAGCACGCGGTATTCCTGCGGTTCCGGGTACATGTCGCGCTCGGTCGGCGCGAACAGCACGTAGACGTTTTCCTTCTGCAGCTTCTCGATATCGTCCTGCAGCGTGCGCGGGTACTTGTCGAAATCCTCGCTCGGGCCGAATTGCAGCCGGTTGACGAAGATGCTCGCCACGACCGGGTCGCCGTGCTGGCGCGCGAGGCGCATCAGCGACAGGTGCCCTTCGTGAAGGTTACCCATCGTCGGCACGAACGCCGTGCGGTTCTGTCCGCGCAGCTGGTCGCGCAGTTCATGGATCGAGCTGATGACTTTCATGATCGGGTAGCGGGTTCCTCGCGCATGCGCGCGTTGGCGCCGCAACAGCGGCGTCGGGGTCGAAGCGGAGAACGCCGGCGCGCGGGCGGCGCATCGGGCGTCGGCGGATTGTAGAGGATTTGGCCGCCGGACGCATCGATAAAAGAACGATCGTTCACTTTTTATCGGAGCGTGCCGGATACCCGCCGGACGACCAGCCGCCGCGGCGAAGCGGCGAGCGCCGGGATCGGGATGAAGCGGGAAGCGGCGGGGGCGGGTGTTACGCGGGCAGGTACGCGAGGCGCACGTAGATCGGCGCGAACGGTTCGGGCTGCGTGATCTCGACGAGCGATTCGCGTGCGAGTTCGAGCATCGCGATGAAGTTCACGACGACGACTGGCACGCCGCGCGACGTGTCGAACAGGTCGGCGAACTCCATGAAGCGCGCGTTCTGCAGCCGGCGCAGGATCAGGCTCATGTGTTCGCGCACCGACAGCTCCTCGCGGGAGATCTTGTGATGCTGGACGAGCTTCGCGCGCTTGAGCACGTCGGCCCACGCGGCGCGCAGGTCGTCCGAGTTCACGTCGGGGAAGCGCGGCGTGATGCTCTGCTCGATGTAGACGTCGGCGCGCAGGAAGTCACGGCCGAGCTGCGGCAATTGGTCGAGCCGCTGCGCGGCGAGCTTCATCTGCTCGTATTCGAGCAGGCGGCGCACGAGTTCGGCGCGCGGATCTTCCGCTTCCTCGCCGGTGTCGGCCTTCTTGACCGGCAGCAGCATCCGCGACTTGATCTCGATCAGCATCGCGGCCATCAGCAGGTACTCGGCCGCCAGCTCGAGGTTCGTCGTGCGGATCTGGTCGACGTAACCCAGATACTGCGCGGTGACCTGCGCCATCGGGATGTCGAGCACGTTGAAATTCTGCTTGCGGATCAGGTACAGCAGCAGGTCGAGCGGGCCTTCGAACGTCTCGAGGAAAATCTCGAGCGCATCGGGCGGGATGTACAGGTCCTGCGGCAGCTTGAAGAGCGGTTCGCCGTACAGGCGAGCGAACGCCGCGACACCGTCGACCGTGTCGGGCGTCGAATCGGCGCCCGCGGGCGCGGCGATCGCGTCGTCCTGCCGGGCGGCGCTGGCCTCGTCGGCGGCGCTCACGTCGTCAGAAGTTCTGGTAGTAGACGTACGACGTTTGCTTCACGCGCGCTTCCTGCTGGTCGGCGCGCTCTTCGAGATCGATCGGCTGCTTGTCCCACAGCAGGGAACGGCCCTTGCGCTGCTCTTCCTCGAGCGTCGGCTTCTGCTGCTTGAGCTGGTTCAGGAACTGCGTGACGTCGGACTGGTACGGCATGGCTGGATCTTCCGTTTCGGGCGGCGCACGATGCGCCGGATTCGCGATGGCGGGATTTTACCGCATCGCGGGGAACAGCCGGCGCCAATCGCGCGTCGAATCCGCGGGGCGGCGCCGGAGCGCATGGCGCGGCGGCCGTGGCGGGCCTAGCAGTCTTTCACAATCGTTTGGCTTTGACGCTCGCGCCCTGTGGTCAAATACAGGGTTTTCCACGAAACCGTAACAATCCAGGACGGCGAGGTCATATTTGGCGGGGCAGTCGAACCAGCAAGCACCCATGGCGCACGACGCGGGCCCGCGCGCGGCACGCAGTCGCGCCGGCGCCGTGGCCGGCATCGCACGGGCGACCCTCGCCGGGTGCCTCGCCGCGTGCTTCGCGCTGCCGGCCCATGCGAAGTACGACGTCGACATCGACGCGCCGCGCTCGATCCGCAAGCTCCTCAAGTCGCATCTCGATATCGCGCGCTTCGCGAAGCGCGACGACATCAGCGACGACCAGTTCGACTTCCTCGTGACCGCCACGCCGCAGCAGGTGCGCGACCTGACCGCGACGGCCGGCTATTTCTCGCCGGTCGTGCGTACCGACGTGCGCACGCGCGACGGCAAGCGCGACGTGCGCATCGCGGTCGATCCGGGGAAGCAGACCTTCGTGTCGACGGTCGACCTGACGTTCAAGGGACCCGTCGACACCGAGGATCCGAAGCAGGAGGCCGCGACGCGTTTCGCGTTCTCGCTGAAGCCCGGCGATCCGTTCACGCAGTCCGACTGGGACGGTGCGAAGGGCGCGGCGCTCAGGCAGCTGCAGTCGCGTCGTTATCTCGGCGCGAAGATCGCGTCGTCCGAGGCGCGCATCGATCCGCGTACGCAGCGTGCGACGCTTGCCGTCACGTTCGAGAGCGGCCCGACCTTCACGATCGGCAAGGTCGACGTCGACGGCGTGCGTCGCTATCCGGAGAAGATCGTCACGAACGTCAATCCGCTGTCGGAAGGCGAGATCTACGACGTGCAGCGGATCACCGAGCTGCAGCGGCAGTTGCAGAACACACCTTATTACGCGAGCGTCGCGATCGACGTCGGCGACGATACGGCGAAGCCCGAGCGCACGCCCGTGCACGTGAAGGTCAGCGAGTTCCCGTACAACAACATCCGCGGCGGTGTCGGCTTCGCCACCGATACGGGGCCGCACGTGCAGGGCTCCTATACGTATCTCGACACGTTCGGCGCCGCGTGGCCGCTGACGGTGTCGGGCCGGCTCGACCAGATCCAGCAGTACGGTCAGGTCCAGCTGTCGATGCCGCCGGGCGAGAAGGGCTGGACCAACAGCGTGCTGGCGTCCTATACGAACACCAACGTGTCGGACACGCGCATCTACAGCGCGCGGGTCGGCGTGCAGCGCACGCGCACGGGCCAGTTCATCGACTATTCGTATTCGCTGATGTACTACCAGGACCGGCTCGACCAGAACGGCGCGGGGCCGACCACGAGCCGCGCGCTGGTGCCGCAGTGGGCGTGGACGCGCCGCAACGTCGACGATCCGCTGTTCCCGCGTTCGGGCAACCTGATTCACGCGGAGGCCGGCTTCGCGATCAAGGGCGTGGCGACCGACCAGACCTTCGTTCGCGGCTACGCGCGTGGCCAGCAGTACCTGCCGATCGGCAAGCGCGACCTGTTCGTGTTCCGCGCGGAGCTCGGCGGCGTGTTCACGGGCGGCAGCTCGAACGGCGTGCCGGCGTCGCTGCTGTTCCGCGCGGGCGGCTCGAACTCGGTGCGCGGCTACGGCTACCAGAGCATCGGCAACAGTGTCGACGGCTCCGTGTTGCCGACCAAATACCTGATGACGGGCACCGCCGAATACCAGCACTGGTTCAACCGCGACTGGGGCGCCGCGACGTTCTTCGACATCGGCACCGCGACCGATGCGTGGGGCGAGCGCGTGTTCTACCCGGGCGTCGGTGTCGGCGCGCGCTGGCGCAGCCCCGTCGGCCCCATCAACGTCGACGTCGCATACGGGTTGCGCAACCATAGCGTGCGCCCGTACCTGACGCTCGGCATCGCTTTCTGACCGTACCGCTTCATCGACGACGAACCGCATGACGAAGGACCCGAACGACACGCCGCCGCCTCACGATCCGGACTCGCCCGACGGCGCGCCCGACACGCCGCCGCGCGCGCCGCGCCGCGGCCGGGCGGTGCGCGTCGTCGCGTGGACGCTCGCGGCGGTCGTGCTGCTCGTCGTGCTGGCGGCGGCGCTGGTGGTGGGCGCGGTGACGACGGAGCGCGGCACGCGGCTCGCGTGGCAGGTGGCCGGGCACGTGCTCGGCACACGGCTCGCGGGCACGCTCGAAGGCGGCTCGCTCGCGACCGGCGTGCGGCTGCGCGGCTTCGCATGGACGAGCCCCGACGGCTCGGGCACCGAGGTCCGGATCGACCGGATCGACGGCCGCTGGGCGCTGACCCGTGCGCCGTGGCGGCTGTCGATCGCCTATCTTCGCGCGGGCACGATCGACGTGCGGGTCGCGCCGGGGCCGTCGACGCCGAGCACCACGCCGCAGGACCTGAGCCTGCCGCTGCAGTTGCGGATCGACGACCTGCGCGTCGATCGGCTTGCGATCCACGACGGCGGCTCGACGACGCAGCTCGACCATATCGCGCTGAACGGTCGCAGCGACGGCCGTCACCATGAACTCGTGCTCGACGGCGTCGATACGCCGTACGGCGCGCTGACCGCGCGTGCGAAGCTCGACGGCGTGAAGCCGTTCGCGCTGACCGGCGAAGCCACCTACGCGGGCAAGCTGTCGGACGAGCCGGTCGACGCGCGGGCCCGCGTGTCGGGTTCGCTCGAAGCGCTCGTCGCCGACGTCGACGCGAGCGGGATGAAGCTGAACGGGCGCGCGCACGTCGAGGCCGCGCCGTTCGGCGCGGTGCCGCTCACGCGCGCGTCGCTCGCGTTCGACCATGTGAACCCGCAGGCGCTTTCGCCTGGCGCGCCGGCGGCCGATCTCGCGGTGCGGGCGGAACTCGCACCCGTGACTGCGCCGGCCGGCTCGGCGCCCGCGAAGGGGTTCGCGGTGACGGGCCCGGTGTCGATCGTCAACGCGAAGCCCGGCACGCTCGGCGACCACCTGCTGCCGGTAATCGACGCGCATGCGAACGTGCATCTCGACGCGCACGCGCAACGGATCGACGATCTCGCGCTGAAACTGATCCGCGACGGCAGCGTGACGGGCAACGGCACGCTGAAGGGCGGCAAGGGCCGCTTCGACCTGAAGGTCGCGAACCTCGACCTGAACGCGTTCGTGGCCGAGTTGCGGCCGATGCGTCTCGGCGGCCCGCTCGGCGTGACGCTCGCGGGCGACGTCACGACCGTCGACTTCAACCTGAACGACCCGAAGCTCGCGCTCGGCGCACGCGCGAAAGTCGCGCTGACGCCGCAGCAGACCGTGTTGACCGACGCACGCGTGACGGCAGGCAAGGGGCGTATCGACCTGACGGGCGTGTTCCGTCACGACGCGCATTCGAGCTACGACGCGAAGGCAACGCTCACGGCGTTCGATCCGCTGCTCCTCGCCGCGTTGAGCGCACCGAAGGCCGGCGGCAACAAGGCGCCTGCCAAGGCGGCCAAGGCGTCCGCCACGCACGGCGAGACGCGCGTGTCGGGCACGCTGACGGCGTCGGGCGCGTTCGCGCCGCAGGTTTCGACGAAGGCGACCTTCAAGCTCGGCGACAGCCTGTACGACGGTGTGCCGCTGACCGGCGCCGGCGTCGTGCAGCTCGCCGGTTCGCGGATCCTGCCGAGCAATGCGACCCTGTCGATCGCGGGCAACCACGTCGACCTGCGCGGCAGCTTCGGCGCGCCCGGCGACCGGCTGCGCTTCGTGATCGATGCGCCGCAGCTCGACCGGCTCGGCTTCGGCGTCGAAGGGCTCGTGCAGGCGCAGGGCGACCTGACGGGCAGCTTCGCGCATCCGAACGTGACGGCCACCTACAAGGCCGAGCACGTCGTCGTCGGCTCGAACCGGATCGGCGCCGCGCAAGGCCGCGCGGATATCCGCGACGGCGCGCACGGCGCGCTCGTGTTCACGGCCGACGCGTCCGACATCGCGCTCGGCTCGCTGAAGCTGAAATCGCTGCGCGCGAACCTCGACGGCACGCGCGCGAAGCACACGCTCGACGCGTCGGCGCTCGGGATGGCCGGCGGCCGCGTGATCGACCTGACGCTCGCGGCGAACGGCGGCGTGGTCGAGAACCGCGACGGGATGCGCTGGGACGGCACCGTCACGCGTCTGGCGAATCGCGGCACGCCGGCCGTCGCGCTGCAGGCGCCGCTGACGGTGTCGGCCGGCGCCGGCCGCGTGACACTCGGCGCGACGCGCCTCACGCTCGAAGGCGCGGCGATCGACCTGAAGTCGTTCGTGTTCGATCACGGCCAGATGCGCTCGGCGGGCTCGGTGAGCGGCGCGTCGGTCGCGCGTCTCCTCGAAGTCCGCCAGGAATTGACGGGCCAGCGCCCGCCGGTGCGGACCGACGTCGTGCTCGACGCCGACTGGGATTTCTCGCTCGGCGCGAACGCGACGGGCTACGTGCAGGTGAAGCGCCGCGGCGGCGACGTGACGATCGAGAGCGGGCGCGGCATCGCGTCGCTCGGGTTGACCGACCTGTCCGCGCGCGCGAGCTTCACGCCCGGCAACCGGCTCAACGTGACGGCGCTCGCGAAGGCGAGCCGGATCGGCACGCTCGACGCGAACGTCACGGTGCCGTTTGCGTTGCACGACGGCGTGTTCGGTGTCGTCAACGACGGTCCGCTGTCGGGCCGCATCGACGCAGACATTCCGGCACTGAAAACGACCGGCAACCTGTTCGGGCCGAGCTATCTCCTTGGCGGACGTGCGGCGCTGAAGCTGACGGTCGCCGGCACGCCGGTGAAGCCGAACCTGTCGGGGATGCTGACGGGCGACGATTTGTCCGCGACGCTCATCGACCAGGGCGTACAGCTGAAGGACGGCATCGTGCGCGTGAAGCTGTCGGACAACCTGGTCGAATTCCAGCAGGTCGAGTTCCACGGCGGCGATGGCACGCTGCGCGCGCTCGGCCGCGTGCGCCTCGACGGCGAGGCGCCCGACCTGACCGCGAGCATCGTCGCGGACAAGCTCGAACTGTTCGCGGCGCCGGACCGCAAGCTGTCGCTGTCGGGCAAGGCAACCGTCGCGAATGACGGGCCGCGCGGCGCGCTGTCGATCGACGGCAAGTTCGTGGTCGACCGCGCGTTGTTCGACCTGCCCGAGGAATCGGCGCCGCACCTGTCGGACGACGTCGTGATCGTGCAGCCGGACGGCACGGTGCGCGGCGAGACGCCGACCGGCACCGCGATCGCGAAGCCGAAGCCGGTCGAGGACAAGCCGGCGCCGTCGCTCGCGCCGCGCGCGAACATAGACATCGGGCTTGGCAACAACTTCCGCTTCAAGGGGCACGGCGCCGATCTCGGGCTGCGCGGCACGATCACCGTGATGAGCGCGCCGGGCGTGCCGCTGCGCGCGGTCGGCAACGTGCGCGTGACCGAAGGGTCGACGTACACCTCGTTCGGCCGCAAGCTCGCGATCGAGAACGGCTTCTTCACGTTCAACGGCCCGGTCTCGAACCCGGGCGTCAACATCCTCGCGATGCGGCGCAACCAGGAGGTCGAGGCCGGCGTGCAGGTGACGGGCACGATCCAGTCGCTGACGGTCAAGCTCGTGTCGGAGCCGAACGTCACGGACAACGAAAAGCTGTCGTGGCTGCTGTTCGGGCACGGCACCGACCAGGGCAACAACGTCGGCCAGCAGGGGGCGATGACGGCGGCGCTCGGGCTGCTCGGCAGCGTGACCGGCAAGCGCGTCGCGCAGACCTTCGGTCTCGACGAGGTGTCGGTCGGCCGCAGCGAAGTCGGCCTGACCGATCCGCAGGTCGTGCTGGTGTCGAAGGCGATCAACGAGCGGTTCGTGCTCGGTTTCGAGCAGGGGCTGCAATCGGCGGCCAACGCGTTCAAGGCGACGATCAACCTGACGCGCTTCTGGTCGGTGTCCGCGTACGGCGGCACGTTCCAGGGCGTCGACCTGAACTACACGCGGCGTTTCGACCGGTGGTTCGGCAGCGACGCCGCACGCACGCGGCTTACCGAGCAGCCATGAAAAAGCCCCGCACGACTCGTGCGGGGCCTTTTTTTGCGCCAGTGGCAGCGTGTTCGGCTTACTTCACGCGCATGCCGGGCTTCGCGCCGCTGTGCGGCTCGAGGATGTAGAGGCCCGGTTCCGCCTTCTCGTCGGTGGCCGACGCCGCGAGCACCATCCCTTCGGACAGGCCGAACTTCATCTTGCGCGGCGCGAGGTTCGCGACCATCACCGTCAGCTTGCCGACGAGCTGCTCGGGCTGGTACGCGGACTTGATGCCCGAGAACACATTGCGGGTCTTTTCCTCGCCGATGTCGAGCGTGAGCTGCAGCAGCTTGTCCGAGCCTTCGACCGCCTGGCACGCGACGATCTTCGCGATGCGCAGGTCGATCTTCGCGAAATCGTCGATCGAGATCGGTGCGTCGTCGGCGCCGTTCACAACCGCCTGTTTCGCGTTCGCCTTCGCGTTGTTCTTTGCGTCCTTCGCGGCGTTGGCGCTCGCGGCGGCCGCACCGGTGGCCTCGGCCTGCAGCGAATCGCGGTTCGCGGCGAGCAGCGCCTCGATCTGCTTCGCGTCGACGCGCGTCATCAGGTGCTGGTACGCCTTGATCGGCTGTTCCGACGACAGCGGCTTCGCGGCATCGGCCCACGCGAGCGGCGCGATCCCGAAGAACGCCTCGACGGCCTCGGCGACACGCGGCATCACCGGCTTCAGCGCGAGCGACAGCAGGCGGAACGACTCGAGGCTCACGCTGCAGGTTTCATGCAGTGCGACCGCGTTGGCCGGATCCTTCGCGAGATCCCACGGCTTCGCGCCGTCGACGTACGCGTTCACTTCGTCCGCAAGCTCCATCGTCTGGCGCAGCGCGCGGCTGTATTCGCGTGCTTCGTAGTGCGCGGCGATCTGCGGAATCGCATCGCGCAGCTTCGCGACGAGCGGGTGGTTCATCGCGCTGTCCTGCACGCGGCCGTCGAAACGCTTGATCAGGAAGCCGGCCGCGCGGCTCGCGATGTTCACGTACTTGCCGACGAGGTCGCTGTTCACGCGCGCCTGGAAATCGTCGAGGTTCAGGTCGATGTCTTCCATCGTCGCGTTCAGCTTCGCGGCGAAGTAGTAGCGCAGCCATTCGGGGTTCAGGCCCGTGTCGATGTAGCTCTGCGCGGTGATGAACGTGCCGCGCGACTTCGACATCTTCGCGCCGTCGACCGTCAGGAAGCCGTGCGCGAACACGTTGGTCGGCGTGCGGTGGCCCGAGAACTCGAGCATCGCGGGCCAGAACAGCGTGTGGAAGTACAGGATGTCCTTGCCGATGAAGTGGTACTGCTCGGCCTTCGTGCCCGGGCGGATCCACGCATCGAAGTCGATGCCGTTGCGGTCGCACAGGTTCTTGAAGCTCGCGTAGTAGCCGACCGGCGCGTCGAGCCACACGTAGAAATACTTGCCGGGCGCGCCCGGGATCTCGAAGCCGAAATACGGCGCGTCACGCGAGATGTCCCAGTCGGCGAGCTTGGCTTCGCCGGCGTCGCCGAGCCATTCGCGCATCTTGTTGGTCGCTTCGGGCTGCGCGAGGCCGCTCACCCATTCGCGCAGGAACGATTCGCAGCGCGGATCGGACAGGCGGAAGAAGTAGTGCTTCGACGTCTTGCGCACCGGCGTCGCGCCCGACACGACCGAATACGGATTCAGCAGTTCGGTCGGCAGGTAGGTCGAACCGCACACTTCGCAGTTGTCGCCGTATTGATCCTTCGCGTGGCACTTCGGGCACTCGCCCTTGATGAAGCGGTCCGGCAGGAACATTTCCTTGACCGGGTCGTATGCCTGCTCGATCTCGCGCTCGGCGATCAGGCCGGCGTCCTGCAGCGCGAGGTAGATTTTCTCGCTCAGCACGCGGTTCTCGTCCGAATCTGTCGAGTAGAAGTTGTCGAACGACACGCCGAAGCTGTCGAAGTCGCGCTTGTGTTCGGTCCACACGCGATCGATCAGCTGCTTCGGAGTCAGGCCTTCCTTCTCCGCGCGCAGCATGATCGGCGTGCCGTGCGTGTCGTCGGCGCCGATGTAGTAGACCTCATGGCCATGCATTCGCAGCGTCCGCACCCAGATGTCGGTCTGGATGTACTCGACCAGGTGGCCGATGTGGATCTGCCCGTTGGCATAGGGCAGTGCGGACGTTACGAGGATCTGGCGGTCGCCTTGCGGCGCCGCAGCCTGCACGGAAGTGAGGTCGGATGCGGACATAGGGTCTGTAGAGGAACTGCGGAAAAACGACGGGAAAGTGCGATTCTAGCAGGGGCGAACGCCAGCGATGCGAGCGGGCGCCGCGGACCGCGCGCCGGAGGAGGCGGGGCCGCGCAGGTAGCGTACCCGGTAGTGTTGTGCTGCGGCGCAGCACGAATTCTGCAGGCAAAAAAAACCGGGGCGGATACGGCCCCGGAGCAACAACGACAAGAGGAGAATGGTGACGCGCCGGCAACACCAGCCGCGTACCGTAAATACTGACCGCGGCCTGCGACAGAAGTTCGAAAATATTTTCGATTTGTTACCGGCCCCGCCGGACGCGTTGTCCGGCGGGGCTGCGCGGGCAGCCTGCCCGCGCCTTCTCCTCGTCGTGTGCTTACTGCGCCTGCGCTGCGCGCAGGTAGATTTCGACGCGGCGGTTCTGTGCGCGGCCGGCTTCGCTCGCGTTGTCCGCGATCGGGTTCGATGCGCCCATGCCTTGTGCCGACAGGCGGCCGCCGTTCACGCCGCGCTGGGCGAGTGCGTTGACGACGCTTTGCGCGCGGTTCTGCGACAGCGTCTGGTTCAGCTGCGCCGAGCCCGTGCTGTCGGTGTAGCCGACGATCGAAGCCGTGACTTGCGGGTTCTGGTTCAGCGTCGTGGCCAGGTCGTTCAGCAGCGGCGTGAAGGCCGGCGTGATCGCGTACTGGTTCGTCGCGAACGTGACCGAGCTCGGCACGTTCAGCTTCAGCGAGCCGTCCGGCTGTTCGGTGACCTGCGTGCCCGTCTTCGCTGCCGACGGCGCGAGCTTGTTCTTGATCGCCTGCCAGTTGTAGCCCGTCACGCCGCCGACCAGTGCGCCGACACCTGCGCCGATCGCCGCGCCCTTGCCGCCGCCCGCCAGCGCGCCGATACCTGCGCCCAGCGCCGCACCCGTGCCGGTACCGACGGCCGTATTGTTGCCTTGCTGCGTGGCGCAGCCTGCCAGCAGTGCGCCGGCCAATGCGAAGACGGACAAGCGGGTCGCGATTTTCATGTTCATCTTGGATTCCTCTCTTGGTTGAACGAGTCGACAACGACGACAACAACAGTTACGGCTCCCTGCGCGGGCCGCCCGAAAAAGGAGGGCAGGCCTGCGCTCGCGGCAGCCGCCGAGGTGGCCGCATGCCCTGTCCGTCAGCGTGGCTGTTCGGACAGTGCGACGCGTCAGCCTCTACAATATAGGCGGTAAGTGGCCGATTTGGCCCCATAGCGTGCCGCACGCGAAGAGTGCGCCGGGTCGCGCGTTCGCGCAATGGCGTGCAACAGATTCTTTCACTTTTCCCGATTTTCGCAGCGTAATTTGATATTTTTTGACGTTTGCGCGCGAGAAAAACGTTTTCATGGAGTTTCGATGAGCATTGACCGGGCACAAGTCGACGCCGCATTGGCGGCAGTCGTCGACCCCAATACCGGCCGCCCGTATGCGGCGAACAAGGGCGTGCGCAACGTCGCGATCGACGGCGATGTCGTGGCGCTCGACGTGGTGCTCGGTTATCCCGCGCGCAGCCAGCACGACGACGTGCGCGCGCGCGTCACCGCGGCGCTCCAGGCGGTGCCGGGCGTGCGCGACGCACGCGTCGCCGTGTCGCAGGAGATCGTCGCGCATACGGTGCAGCGCGGCGTGAAGCTGCTGCCGAACGTGAAGAACATCGTCGCGGTCGCATCGGGCAAGGGCGGCGTAGGCAAGAGCACGACGGCCGTGAACCTCGCGCTCGCGCTCGCCGCGGAAGGCGCGTCGGTCGGCATCCTCGACGCCGACATCTACGGCCCGTCGCTGCCGACGATGCTCGGTATCCACGGCCAGCGCCCCGAGTCGCCGGACAACCAGTCGATGAACCCGCTGGTCGGCCACGGGCTGCAGGCGAACTCGATCGGCTTCCTGATCGAGGAAGACAACCCGATGGTGTGGCGCGGCCCGATGGCGACCTCCGCGCTCGAACAGCTGCTGCGCCAGACCAACTGGCGCGAACTCGACTACCTGATCGTCGACATGCCGCCCGGCACCGGCGACATCCAGCTCACGCTCGCGCAGCGTGTGCCCGTCACCGGCGCGGTGATCGTCACGACGCCGCAGGACATCGCGCTGCTCGACGCGAAGAAGGGCCTGAAGATGTTCGAGAAGGTCGGGATTCCGATCCTCGGTATCGTCGAAAACATGAGCATCCACATCTGCTCGAACTGCGGCCACGAAGAGCACATCTTCGGCGCCGGCGGCGCCGAGCGGATGGCGAAGGATTACGACGTGAACGTGCTCGGCAGCCTGCCGCTCGACATCGCGATCCGCGAGCGCGCCGACAGCGGCACGCCGACGGTGGCGGCCGATCCCGAAGGCGCGCTGGCGCGCCGCTACCGCGAGATCGCGCGCGGCGTCGCGCTGGCGATTGCCGAGCGATCGCGCGACATGACGTCGAAGTTCCCGTCGATCGTTGTTCAAAATACGTAAAACCCTTGCGGGGCGGGCCCTTACGCTGTTTACGGCGCCACGAGGCGCGGTATCATGGCGACTTTTCCCGGGTCCCTTTACCCGCCCGGCGCGGCCGTCGTGTCAAACGACCGCCCGCCGGCATGAGGATCGAATGAAACAACGACATCACGGCGTGCGCGCCGGCCGCGCGCAGCGCGCGCTGCTGGCCGCCGCCGCGCTGGGCCTGCTGGCCGGCTGTACCTCCTTTTCCTCGTCGCACGAAAAACGGGCCGACGCACAACTGCAGCCGACGGTCGGCGCGCAGGCGCGCGGCGCCGTCACGTTCGTCGAGCGCCCGGACGGTGTCCAGGTCACCTACAACCTGGCCGGTCTGCCGCCGAACAGCGATCATGCGCTGCAGGTGCACGAGCGCGGCGACTGCAACGCGGGCGACGGTTCGAGCGCCGGCCAGGTGTTCGCGCCGGCCGCCGACCGCCTGCGCGCGGGTGCGCGCGTCGCCGGCGATCTCGGCAACATCCATGCGGACGCGAACGGCGTCGCGGCCGGCTTCATCGTCGCGCCCGATCTGGCCCTCGATGGCGTGCGTTCGGCGATGAACCGCGCGGTGCTGGTGCACCGCGAACCGAGCGATCCCGCGTTTCCGCAGCATGGCGCGGGGCCCGCGCTGGCCTGCGGCGTGATCCGTTGACGGCCGCCGCGTGCGCCGGCCGATGATCGCGTAAAATGTCCGCCTTTCCTGGCCGCCGTCTTGTATCGGCGGCTTTCGTTTTCCGTCACGCAGCGTTTCCTGGCGCCCCGATATGAGTATCAAGTCCGACAAATGGATTCGGCGCATGGCCGAAGAGCACAAAATGATCGAGCCGTTCGTGCCCGATCAGGTTCGCGCGTCCGAGGACGGCCGCCGGATCGTCAGCTACGGCACGTCGAGCTACGGCTACGACATCCGCTGCGCGGACGAATTCAAGATCTTCACGAACATCAACTCGACGATCGTCGATCCGAAGAACTTCGACGAGGGTTCGTTTGTCGATTTCAAGGGCGACGTGTGCATCATCCCGCCGAATTCGTTCGCGCTGGCCCGCACCGTCGAATATTTCCGCATCCCGCGCACCGTGTTGACCGTCTGCCTCGGCAAGTCGACCTATGCGCGCTGCGGGATCATCGTCAACGTGACGCCGTTCGAACCCGAGTGGGAAGGCTACGTCACGCTGGAATTCTCGAACACCACGCCGTTGCCCGCGAAGATCTACGCGAACGAAGGCGTCGCCCAGGTGCTCTTCTTCGAGAGCGACGAAGTGTGCGACGTGTCGTACGCCGATCGCGGCGGCAAGTATCAGGGGCAGCGCGGTGTCACGCTGCCGAAAACCTGATCTGGTTGCATAACGTCTCACCAGTTTCCGGGTGACCGCTGCGCGTGACGCGCCGCGGTCGTTCTTTTTGGAGAATCGCCCATGAAGTTTCGTTTCCCCGTCGTCATCATCGACGAAGATTTCCGCTCCGAGAACATCTCGGGCTCCGGCATCCGGGCGTTGGCCGAAGCGATCGAGAAAGAGGGCGTCGAAGTCCTCGGCCTCACGAGCTACGGCGATCTGACGTCGTTCGCGCAGCAGTCGAGCCGCGCGTCGTGCTTCATCCTGTCGATCGACGACGACGAACTCATGCTCGGCGAGACCGGCCAGGACGGCGAACTGCCCGAGCTGGCGACCGCGATCATCGAGCTGCGCGCGTTCGTCACCGAAGTGCGCCGCCGCAACGCGGACATCCCGATCTTCCTGTACGGCGAAACGCGCACGTCGCGCCATCTGCCGAACGATATCCTGCGCGAACTGCACGGCTTCATCCACATGTTCGAGGACACGCCGGAGTTCGTCGCGCGCCACATCATCCGTGAGGCGAAGGTCTATCTCGACTCGCTCGCGCCGCCGTTCTTCAAGGAACTCGTCAAGTACGCGGACGAAGGCTCGTACTCGTGGCACTGCCCGGGCCACTCGGGTGGCGTCGCGTTCCTGAAGAACCCGCTCGGCCAGATGTTCCACCAGTTCTTCGGCGAGAACATGCTGCGCGCGGACGTCTGCAACGCGGTGGACGAACTCGGCCAGCTGCTGGACCACACGGGCCCGGTCGCGGCGTCCGAGCGTAATGCGGCGCGCATCTTCAGCGCCGACCACCTGTTCTTCGTGACCAACGGCACGTCGACGTCGAACAAGATCGTCTGGCATGCGACCGTCGCGCCGGGCGACATCGTGCTGGTCGACCGCAACTGCCACAAGTCGATCCTGCACGCGATCACGATGACGGGCGCGATTCCCGTGTTCCTGACGCCGACGCGCAACCACTTCGGCATCATCGGGCCGATCCCGCGCGACGAATTCAAGCCGGAGAACATCCGCAAGAAGATCGAGGCGAACCCGTTCGCGCGCGAAGCGATGCGCGAGAACCCGGACATGAAGCCGCGCATCCTGACGATCACGCAGAGCACGTACGACGGCGTCGTCTACAACGTCGAGATGATCAAGGACCTGCTGGGCGACCTGCTCGACACCCTGCACTTCGACGAAGCGTGGCTGCCGCACGCGACGTTCCACGATTTCTACCGCGACATGCACGCGATCGGCGACGGCCGTCCGCGCACGGGCGCGCTCGTGTTCGCGACGCACTCGACGCACAAGCTGCTCGCGGGCATCTCGCAGGCGTCGCAGATCGTCGTGCAGGATTCGGAGAACCGCACGTTCGACAAGCACCGCTTCAACGAGGCGTACCTGATGCACACGTCGACGAGCCCGCAGTACGCGATCATCGCGTCGTGCGACGTCGCGGCCGCGATGATGGAGCCGCCGGGCGGCACCGCGCTCGTCGAGGAATCGATCGCGGAGGCGATCGACTTCCGCCGCGCGATGCGCAAGGTCGACGCCGAATACGGCGACGACTGGTTCTTCAGCGTGTGGGGCCCGGACAACCTGTCCGAGGAAGGCATCGGTTCGCGCGAGGACTGGATGCTGAAGCCGAACGACCACTGGCACGGCTTCGGCCCGCTGGCGGAAGGCTTCAACATGCTCGACCCGATCAAGGCGACGATCATCACGCCGGGGCTCGACGTCGACGGCGAGTTCGGCGAGACGGGCATTCCCGCCGCGATCGTCACGAAGTACCTGGCCGAGCACGGGATCATCGTCGAGAAGACCGGCCTGTACTCGTTCTTCATCATGTTCACGATCGGCATCACGAAGGGCCGCTGGAACTCGATGGTGACCGAGCTGCAGCAGTTCAAGGACGACTACGACAACAACCAGCCGCTGTGGCGCGTGCTGCCGGAATTCGTCGCGCAGCATCCGCGCTACGAGCGTGTCGGCCTGCGCGACCTGTGCGCGCAGATCCACGACGTGTACCGCGCGAACGACATCGCCCGCCTGACGACGGAGATGTACCTGTCGGACATGGAGCCGGCGATGAAGCCGTCGGACGCATTCGCGAAGCTCGCGCACCGCAAGATCGACCGCGTGCCGCTCGACGAGCTCGAAGGCCGCGTGACGAGCATCCTGCTCACGCCGTACCCGCCGGGCATTCCGCTCCTGATCCCGGGCGAGCGCTTCAACAAGACGATCGTGAACTACCTGCGGTTCGCGCGCGACTTCAACGAGCGTTTCCCGGGCTTCCACACCGACATCCACGGCCTCGTCGCGGAAGAGGTGAACGGCCGCGTCGAGTACTTCGTCGACTGCGTGCGCGACTGATGGCGGCGCACGGACGAATCCGGGCGATGCGCGCGGCGTTGGCCGCGCTCGTCGTCTGGGCGGCAGGCGCGGCGGGGCTGGCAGGGTCGGGCGTCGCACACGCGGAAGTCGCGGCGGCCGACCCGATCGATGTCGCGATGCGGCAATGCCTCGCGCGGCGCGACCGGTCGTCGCCGGCCGGCCAGATCCAGTGCATGGGCGAAGCGCAGCAGCAGTGGCAGGCCGTGATGGACGGCGCGTACCAGCGCCTGTTGAAGGATGCGCCGGCCGATGCGAAGCGCGGCTGGCAGGACAGCCAGCGCCATTGGCTCACGTGGCGCAAGGACGAAGTACATCTGCTGAAGGCCGTGTACGACACGACGCGTGGCACGTCGTATGCGATGTCGAGCGCCGACCTGCAGCTGCAGCCGGTGCGCGATCGCGCGCTGGCGCTGCGCGGCGCGGCCGATCGCTATGCGCCGCCGCCCGCCGCGGTACCGGTCGCGGCGACGAGCGGTGCGCAGGGCGGCACGAGCGCAGCCCAGGCTGCGGCCACGCCGACTGCCAAGCCGGCGGCAAACGCGTCGCGCGATCGGGCCGTGCGCCGCGTGCGGCCGTGTGAACAGGATGCCGCGTGCGAGCACGCGTTGTTCGACCTGAACCGTTATTACCAGAAGCTGCGTCGCAAGATGCCGGCCCATTCGGCCGCGACGCTCGTACGCGCGCAGCGCGCGTGGGTCGGGTTCCGCGATGCGACGGCGCCGCTCGTCGGCGAGGACGGGCGCGTCGACCTGATCGGGGCGCGCATCGCGACGATGAAGCGGCTGTCGGAGACGGCCGGCAACAAGTAAGGGCCGCCACGACACGGGTCGTTCGGCCAGCCAACGACACGGGCACCCTGGGGTGCCCGTTTTGCATTGCGCGGCGTGCGGTGACGCCTATGCAGGCTGCGATGTGCCTTGCAGGCCGAACCACGACGGCACGAGCGCGACGGCATCGTCGAGCGACGCGAGCACGTGCAGGCTCAGCGCGATGATTTCGGGAGTCGGCGCTTTCAGGTCGGGCACGGTGACGACCGATGCGCCGGCGCCGGCGGCCGACTGCGCGCCGAAGTCACTGTCCTCGAACGCGACGCACGCATGTGCTGGCACGCCGAGGCGTTCGGCCGCGAGCCGGTAGACGGCCGGGTCGGGCTTGCCGCGTGCGACTTCGTCGCCGCCCGCGATCGCGCGGAAGAACGGCAGCACGCCGACCGCGTCGAGCCGCGCGCGGATCACTTCACCAGCGGACGACGATGCGACCGCGCATGGAATGCCGGCCCGCGCGAGCGCATCGAGCAGCGCGAACGCACCCGGTTTCAGCGGAAACTTCGGATGCGGCTCGGGCGCCGCGAGCTGCTCGCGCACGCGGGTGCGCACGGCGTCGAACGTATCGGGATTGCCGATCAGCCGCGCCAGGATGACCTGGCCTTCGGCGAACGAGCGGCCGACGATCTGCAGGTAGTCGGTGACGGTCAGCGCGACACCGTGCGCATTCGACACGTCGATCCACGTGTTCATGATGGTCCGCTCGGAATCGACGAGCAGGCCGTCCATGTCGAAGAGCGCGGCGGAAAAGGTCATCGGCGGCATCCGGGAAGCTGGGAAAGCGAGGAGCGGCGCAACGGCCGCCCGAATGAAAAACGGACGCCGAAGGCGTCCGTCCATGACAGCAGGCTGTTACTGGCCCAGAGCGGCGCGGGCCGCCTTGACGGCCGCACGCACCTGGTCGGGTGCGGTGCCGCCCGGGTGGTTGCGGCTGGCGACCGAACCCTCGAGCGTCAGGTAGCCGAACACGTCTTCGCCGATCAGGTGCGCGACGTTCGGCAGTTCCTGCTTCATTTCGTCGAGCGTCAGGTCGGCCAGATCGATGCCGCGGTCGTCGCAGACCTTCACCGCGTGCGCGACGGCTTCGTGCGCATCGCGGAACGGCAGGCCGCGCTTCACGAGGTAGTCGGCGAGGTCGGTGGCGGTCGAGAAGCCCTGCAGCGCGGCCGCACGCATCGCGTCCGGCTTCACGGTGATGCCGGCGACCATCTCGGCGAAGATTCGCAGCGTGTCGGCAACGGTGTCGACCGTGTCGAACAGCGGCTCCTTGTCTTCCTGGTTGTCCTTGTTGTACGCGAGCGGCTGGCCCTTCATCAGCGTGAGCAGCGCCATCAGGTGGCCGTTCACGCGGCCCGTCTTGCCGCGCGCGAGTTCGGGCACGTCCGGGTTTTTCTTCTGCGGCATGATCGAGCTGCCGGTGCAGAAGCGGTCGGCGATGTCGATGAAGCCGACGCGCGGGCTCATCCACAGCACGAGTTCTTCGGAGAAGCGCGACACGTGCGTCATCACGAGTGCGGAAGCCGCCGTGAATTCGATCGCGAAGTCGCGATCGGACACTGCGTCGAGCGAGTTCGCGCAGATGCCGTCGAAGCCGAGCGTCTTCGCCACTGCGTGACGGTCGATCGGGTAGCTCGTGCCCGCGAGCGCGGCCGCGCCGAGCGGCAGGCGATTCACGCGGGTGCGGCAGTCGCGCATGCGCTCCGCGTCGCGCGTGAACATCTCGACGTACGCGAGCAGGTGGTGACCGAACGTGACGGGTTGCGCGACCTGCAGGTGCGTGAAGCCCGGCATGATCGTGTCGGCGTTCTGTTCCGCGAGGTCGATCAGCGCGCCGCGCAGGTCGGTGAGCAGGCCGCCGATGCGGTCGATCTCGCCGCGCAGCCACAGGCGGATGTCGGTCGCGACCTGGTCGTTGCGCGAGCGACCCGTATGCAGGCGCTTGCCGGCATCGCCGATCAGCGCGGTCAGGCGCGCCTCGATGTTCAGGTGGACGTCTTCCAGGTCGAGCTGCCATTCGAATTCGCCGCGCTCGATCTCGCCCTTGATCTGCGCCATCCCGCGTTCGATCGCGGTCAGGTCGTCGGCGCTGATGATCTTCTGCGCGGCGAGCATGCTCGCGTGCGCGAGCGAGCCGGCGATGTCGACGAGCGCGAGGCGCTTGTCGAAAAACACCGACGACGTGTAGCGCTTGACCAGTTCCGACATCGGTTCCGAGAAGCGGGCCGACCAGGCCTCGCCCTTTTTGTGCAGTTGGGACGTCATGGCGATTCTTCGAAGGGGAGTTGGGCAGCGTGCGCCGCCGAGGGAATCCTGCAATTCTAACATTCGCGGGCCTGCCGGCCGTGGCCCGCGCGGGCCGGGCCGCTCAGTCGCGTACCAGCACGACGAGCTTCAGGTCCTCGCGGTGCGCGGGCTTCAGCGTGATCTGCTGGTACACGAGGCGGCCATCGGCCGGATGGTCGAATTCGCGCAGCCCGCCTTCGCGTTCGAACACGTCCTGCGACGCCCAGTACTGCGCGAAGGCATCGCTGCCGGCGGTCAGCGCGTCGATCAGCGCGCGCGTCGGCGCGTCGGTCAGGTGGCGGATCGAATCGGCGCGGAATTCGGCCGCGAGCCGCCGCGCGCGGGTTTCCCAGTCGACGATCAGCGTGCGCGCGGCCGGCGACATGAACGTGAAGCGCAGCAGGTTGCGGTCGTGCTCGTCGTCGAGCCAGCCGGAAAAAAGCGCGGCGGCCGGCGCGTTCCATGCGAGCGCGTTCCATTGCCGGTCGAGCACGTACGCAGGCGTCGCGATCGCCGCGACGGTCGCGGCGAGCGTCGGCGGCAGGTCGCCGCCCGTGACGTCGGGTTCAGCCGGGTCGCGCTGCGCGGCCAGTTCGAACAGGTACGCGCGTTCGGCCTTCGACAGCTGCAGCGCGACGGCGATCCGGGCGAGCGCGTCGGCCGATGCGGACACCGGGCGGCCCTGTTCGATCCACGTGTACCAGGTCGGGCTGACGCCGCACAGCTGCGCGACTTCCTCGCGCCGCAGCCCCGGCGTGCGGCGGCGCGGGCCGGGCGGCAGCCCGACGGCCTGCGGCGACAGCCGCTCGCGATGGGCGCGGATGAATTCGCCGAGCGCGCGGGCGGGCGTGGCGTCGAGCGGCGGGACGGAGGCGGAGGACGGCTGGTTCATGCGAAAGCGGCGAAAGGGACGCGGGGACGCGGCAACGTTCAGACAGGTGGATCGAATACCAGAATAATCGCTTAACTTGTACTGGTACAGGCGCAGGCCTATTGTAGCGGCTCGCGCGCTGGCAGGGCAGCGGGCGTCCCACAAAACGTGTTGCATGGGGCCGGAATGCGCGCTGACGCATCCACGCCGGCCGATTGCGCAAGAGAAAGGAGCGAACGATGAAACACCACGACCAGGTCGCCGACGCATTCGGCACGACGGCCGCCGCCTATCTGACGAGCACGGTTCATGCGACGGGCGCCGACCTGCAGACGCTCGCCGACGCGGTGCGCGCGACGCCCGATGCCGCGGTGCTCGATCTCGGCTGCGGTGCCGGCCACGCGAGCTTCGCGGTCGCGCCGCACGTGCACGACGTGGTCGCCTACGATCTCGCCGCGCCGATGCTCGCGACCGTCGAGGCGGCCGCGCGCGAGCGCGGGCTCACGAACATCCGCACGCAGCAGGGGCCGGCCGAGCGGCTGCCGTTCGACACGGCGACGTTCGACTGGGTCGTGAGCCGGATGAGTGCGCACCACTGGCACGACATGCGCGCGGCGCTCGCCGAGGTGCGCCGCGTGCTGAAGCCGGGCGGCCGCGTGCTGATGATCGATATCGCCGGCAACGATCACCCGCTCCTCGACACGTACCTGCAGGCCGCGGAAGTGCTGCGCGACGCGTCGCACGTGCGCGACTACCGCGCCGATGAATGGCTCGCGATGTTCCGCGAGGCCGGTTTCGACGCACAGGTGCACAGCCGCTGGCGGCTGCCGATCGATTTCGATACGTGGGTCGCGCGGATCCGCACGCCGGCCGACAGCGTGACCGGCATTCGCGCGCTGTGGGCGTATGCGCCCGACGAGGTGCGCGCCTACTATGCCGTGCAGCCCGACGGATCGTTCGAGCACGACGCGCTGCTGATCGACGCGCATTGAACGACGCGGCGCGCCGTGGCATGAAAAAAGCCGCGATACGCACGTTCGCGTATCGCGGCTTTCACGATGCCGGCCGGCGCGGAGCGTGCCCGCGCCGCATCCGGATCAGCCGGTGTTGCGCAGGCCGGCGGCGATCCCGTTGATCGTCAGGTGAATCCCGCGGCGCAGCCGCGCGTTCGTGTCGCCCGCGCGGTGACGCTTGATCAGCTCGACCTGCAGGTGGTTCAGCGGATCGAGATACGGGAAGCGGTTCTTGATCGAGCGCGCGAGCAGCGGGTTGGTCGCGAGGCGGCCTTCGTGCCCGGTGATTTCCGCGAGCGCCTGCGACGTGCGCTCCCATTCCGCGACGATCCGCTCGAACACGTGCTTGCGCAGCTTGCGGTCGGACACGAGCTGCGCGTAACGCGACGCGACCGCGAGATCGGTTTTCGCGAGCACCATGTCCATGTTCGACATCAGGTTCGAGAAGAACGGCCAGGTCTTGTTCATCTTCTTCAGCAGCGTGACGCGCTTCGTGCGTTCGGCGTCGTCCTGCGCGCTGTCGAGATACGCGCTCACCGCGCTGCCGAAGCCGTACCAGCCCGTCAGCAGCAGCCGGCACTGGCCCCACGAGAAGCCCCACGGAATCGCGCGCAGATCCTCGATCTTGCGCTGCTTCGGATCCTGCAGCTTGCGCGACGCCGGGCGGCTGCCGATGTTCAGCTCGGCGATCTCGGTGATCGGCGTCGACGAGAAGAAGTAGTCGGTGAAGCCGGGGGTTTCATAGACGAGCGCGCGGTACGCGGCCATCGCCGAATCGGACAGCGTCTGCATCGCAGCCTCGAACACGGGCAGTTGCGCGGGCGCGTTCGATTGCGGCAGCAGCGATGCCTCGAGCGTCGCGGCGACGACGGTCTCCAGGTTGCGGCGGCCGATCTCGGGGTTCGCGAACTTGCTCGCGATCACCTCGCCTTGTTCGGTCAGGCGGATCTGGCCGTTCACGGTGCCGGGCGGCTGCGACAGGATCGCCTGGTAGGTCGGGCCACCGCCGCGGCCGACCGTGCCGCCACGGCCGTGGAACAGCCGCAGCGTGATCTTGCGGTCGCGGAACAGGTCGACGAGCGCGAGCTCCGCACGATACAGCTCCCAGTTCGACGTGAGGAAGCCGCCGTCCTTGTTGCTGTCCGAATAGCCGAGCATCACTTCCTGCTCGGCGCCCTGGTGCGCGATCAGCGCGTCGATGCCCGGCAGTGCGAAGTATTCGCGCATGATGCGCGCGGCGTCGCGCAGGTCGGGAATCGTCTCGAACAGCGGGATCACCATCAGGCTGTTCCTCGCATCGCCGCCCGGCACGCCGAGCGCGCCTTCGAGCAGGCCCGTCTCTTTCTGCAGCAGCAGGACTTCGACGAGGTCGCTGACGGTTTCCGTATGCGAGATGATGTAGTTGCGCACCGCGCGCGCGCCGAATTGCGCGCGGACTTCGCGCGCCTTCTCGAACACGCCGAGCTCGCTCTGCGCGAGCGCCGAGTATTCGAAGTACGGCGAGCGCAGCGGGCGCGGGTCGGCGAGCGCGGCGAGCAGCACGCGCAGCTTGTCTTCTTCGGCGAGCGCCGCGTAGTCGGCCTCGACGCCCGCGCGCGCGAACAGCTCGGCGACCACCGCTTCATGGATGTCGGAGCTCTGGCGCAGGTCGATGCTCGCGAGATGGAAGCCGAACACTTCGGCCGCGCGCACGAGCGGCGCGAGGCGCGGTGCGGCGAGCGACGTGCCGTGGTGTTCGTCGAGCGACGCCGTCAGCACCTTCAGGTCGGCGGCGAACGCTTCGGAATCCGCATACGGGATCGCGCGCACGGGCGGCGCGCCGCGGCCCGCGCTGCGCACGGGCACCGTGCCTTCGCCGAGCCGCACGCGCGCGCTCGCGGCGAGCCGCGTGTAGATGCCGATCAGCGCGCGGCGATACGGTTCGTCGACGCGGTGCGGCGACTGGTCGGGCGATGCGGCCGCGAGTGCCTTCACCGCGTCATTCGCGCCGACGAGCAGGTTCGATACCGACAGTTCGGCGCCGAGCTTGTGCACCTGTTCCAGGTAGTGCTCGAGGATCACCGCGGCCTGGCGGTTGATCGCCTCCTCGAGCGTCGGCGCGGTCACGTTCGGGTTGCCGTCGCGGTCGCCGCCGATCCAGCTGCCCATCTGGAAGAATGCCGGTACGCGGGCGGACAGGCCGTGCTCGGCGAGCGCGGCCTCGATGTCGCCGTACAGCGCCGGCAGCTCGTCGAGGAAGGTCGCGCGGTAGTACGACAGCGCGTTCTCGATCTCGTCGCCGACCGTCAGGCGCGCGTCGCGCAGCATGCGGGTCTGCCACAGCGCGGTGACGCGTGCGCGCAGCATTGCTTCGTTGTACTGGCGCTCGCGCGCGGTCAGTTCCTGGTCGCGCTCGGCGAGCAGGCGCGCGATGTCGTGCTGCGCGTCGAGGATGCTCTTGCGCTGGACTTCGGTCGGGTGCGCGGTCAGCACCGGCACGATCAGCGCATCGTCGAAGAAGCGCTGCAGCAGACGCTTCGACGCGTTGCCGGTCGTCTTCAGCTGTTCGAGCGCGTACGCGACCGTACCCGGTTGCGACGCGGAGCCGGCCAGCGCGTGGATGCGGCGGCGGCGGTTGTGATGGCGGTCTTCCGCGATGTTCGCGAGATGCGAGAAATAGCTGAACGCGCGTACGACGCTCACCGTCTGCTCCGGCGTCAGCTTGCGCAGTTTCTTCTCGAGCGTCAGCGCGGCTTCGTTGTCGTCCTCGCGGCGGAACTTGACCGCGGTCTGGCGGATCGTCTCGACGACGTCGAACACCGTATCGCCTTCCTGCTCGCGCACGACGTCGCCCAGCAGGCGGCCGAGGAAGCGGATGTCTTCGAACAGCGGACGGTCCTTGTCTTCGCGCGTACGCGTGCCGGCCTTCGGCGCGGCGGCCTTGCGGGCAGCGGAGCCGGCGGCTTTCGTTGCGCGTTTTGTCTGACGTATCGGGTCTTTCGGTTTCGTTGCCGTTTTCGCACGGCCGTTCGCGGCGGTGGCGACGGTGTCCGTCGAGGCGTCGGAGGAGGACAGGGCAGCATTGCGGCGCGCCGTACGCGCCGATCCGGAAGACTTCACGATGGGTTTCCTTGGGAAAGCTCGAGTCAAAAGGAACTGCGAAAACTGCGGGAACTGCGGTCAAGCAACCAGCTACGTGCGGCACATCCGCACATCGGCGCCGCGGCCCGCACAGGGGCAGGCCGGGCGCAGGCTCCGGGCCCGGGCGGGCCGGGGCGTGCGTGCTACCATTGTTCGATCTTCAATCCCGTCCTTCGATGTTCCAGCAATGAATTCCGAGACCCCTGCGGCCGGGCCGCAACAGGCACAACCGCCCGCGACGTTGACGATTGCTTCGCGCGAGAGCCGCCTGGCGATGTGGCAAGCCGAACATGTGCGTGATGCGCTGCGCAAATTATATCCAGCTTGTGACGTGAAAATCCTCGGGATGACGACCCGCGGCGATCAGATTCTCGATCGCACGCTGTCGAAGGTCGGCGGCAAGGGCCTGTTCGTGAAGGAACTGGAGAGCGCGCTGGCCGACGGCCGCGCCGATCTCGCCGTGCATTCGCTGAAGGACGTGCCGATGGCATTGCCCGACGGCTTCTCGCTTGCCGCGATCATGGAGCGCGAAGACCCGCGCGACGCATTCGTGTCGAACGACTACGCATCGCTCGACGCGCTGCCGGCCGGCGCGGTCGTCGGCACGTCGAGCCTGCGCCGCGAAGCGATGCTGCGCTCGCGCTATCCGCACCTCGAGGTCCTGCCGCTGCGCGGCAACCTCGACACGCGTCTCGCGAAGCTCGACCGTGGCGACTACGCGGCGATCATCCTCGCGGCCGCCGGCCTGAAACGCCTCGGCCTCGAAGCGCGCATCCGCACGCTGATCGACGTCGAAGCCAGCCCGCCGGCCGCCGGCCAGGGCGCGCTCGGCATCGAGATCGCCGCGCATCGCGACGACGTCGCCGCGTGGCTCGCGCCGCTGCACGACCCGAAGACCGCGCTCGCGGTCGAGGCCGAGCGGATGGTGTCGCGTGCACTCGGCGGCAGTTGCGAGGTGCCGCTCGCCGCGCACGCGGTGTGGCGCGCGGGCGAACTGTATCTGACTGGCCGCGTGTCGACGACCGACGGCAAGCGCGTGCTGACGGCCGAGGAGTGCGGCGCCGTGATGACCGTCGCCGATGCGCTCGCGCTCGGCCGTGCGGTATCCGACGAGCTCGAGGCGCAAGGCGCGCTCGACATCGTCCAGGCGCTGCTCGCGGGCTCGCAGGCCGCCGGCAAGGGCGACGCCTGATGGCGGGCGGCGCGCGCGCGTTCACCGCTGTCCTGACGCGTCCGGACGGTCAGTCCGACGCGCTTGCGTCGCAACTGGCCGATGCCGGTTGCGACGTGCTCGAATTCCCGCTGATCGACATTGCGCCGGTCGACGATCCGGCGCCGCTCGACGCCGCGTTCGCGGCGCTCGCCGACTACGCGCTCGTGATTTTCGTGTCGCCGAACGCGATCGACCGCGCGCTCGCGCAGTACGGCGCGATCTGGCCGAATGCGCTGCCGGTCGGCGTGGTCGGGCCCGGCAGCGTCGCGGCGCTCGCGCGTCACGGCATCGCGGCGCCCGCGCATCGTGTGATCGCGCCGCAGGCGCCGGCCGACGGCGGCGTGCCCCATTACGATTCCGAAAGCCTGTTCGCGTGCATCGAGACCGCGTTCGGCGGCGTGCAGGCGCTGACGGGCAAGCGCGTGCTGATCGTGCGCGGCGACGGCGGGCGCGAATGGCTCGCCGACCGGCTGCGCGAGGCCGGCGCGGACGTCACGCTCGTCGCCGCATACCGGCGCGTCGTGCCGGAGCCGCGCGTCGGCGCGTGGGAGCGCGTGCACGCGCTGCTCGACGGCCAGCCGCACGCGTGGCTCGTCACGAGCTCCGAAGGCGTACGCAATCTGCACGAACTCGCGCGGGCACACCTGAACGATGCCGAGATCGATGCGCTGAAGCATGCGCCGCTCGTCACGCCGCACCCGCGGATCGAGCAGACCGCGCGCGCACTGGGTTTTGATAGGATTACGCTGACCGGCGCGGGCGATGAGCGCATCGTCCGCGCGTTTCGAACGATGGCCGACGAGGCCGTCCAACCGGCGACAGCCGCACCGGTGACTAAACGCATGACAGATACCAACGATTCCAAAAGCGTCGCATCCCAGCCGGCCGCTGCATCCGCACCGCCGTCCCGTCCCGCCTATATGGCGTCCGAACCGCCCGCGCGCCGCGGCGGCAGCGCGGTGCTGTGGTTCGTCGTCGTCGTGCTCGGCTGCGCGGCCGGTGTCGGCGGCTACGCGCTGAACCGCAAGATCGACCGGCTCGACGGCACGTTCGTCACGCGCCAGAAGGCGCTCGACGCGCAGACGGCCGAAACGCGCATGAAGACCGAGCAGGCGCTTGCCAGCACGCACCAGGTCGACACGCAGCTCGCGCAGCTCGACGGCAAGCTCGCCGACGCGCAGAGCGCGCAGCAGGCGCTGCAGCAGCAATACCAGGACCTGTCGCGCAACCGCGATGCGTGGATGCTCGAGGAAGTCGACCAGATGCTGTCGAGCGCGAGCCAGCAGCTTCAACTGACCGGCAACACGCAGCTCGCGCTGATCGCGCTGCAGAACGCCGACGCGCGCCTCGCGACCTCGCAGAGCGCGCAGGCCGTCACGGTGCGCAAGGCGCTCGCGCTGGACATCGAAAAGCTGAAGGCCGCACCGGCGGCCGACCTCACGGGCCTTGCGATCAAGCTCGACGACGCGATCGCGAAGATCGACGCGCTGCCGCTGTCCGGCGAGGCGATCGTCCCTCACGAAGCGCCGAAGGCCGCGCCGGCCGAAGCCGCATCGTCGGCGGTGGCCGGCGAGCCGCGCTGGAAGGTGTGGTGGCATGACTTCTCGGCCGGCCTCGGCCAGCAGTTGAAGGGTCTCGTGCAGGTGCGCCGGATCGACAACGCGGATGCGATGCTCGCGTCGCCCGACCAGGGCTACTTCGTGCGCGAGAACGTGAAGCTGCGCCTGCTCACCGCGCGGCTGTCGCTGCTCGCGCGCAACGACGGCGCGATGAAGGCCGACCTGCACGCCGCGCAAGCGTCGCTCGGGAAGTATTTCGACCAGGCATCGAAGGACACGCAGACCGTCGAGGATCTGCTCAAGCAGGTTGACGGCGCATCGCTGACGGTCGCGGTGCCGAACCTGAACACGAGCCTGAACGCCGTTCAGCAGTTCAAGAGCCGGGGGTAACGATGACGCTTCGAGGAATCGTCTGGCTCGCGGTCCTGTTCGCGATCGCCGCGGCACTCGCCACCGTCGGCCATTTCGACGCGGGGCAGGTGCTGCTCGTCTATCCGCCGTACCGGATCGACGTGTCGCTGAACCTGTTCGTGATCGCCATCGTCGTGCTGTTCATCGTCATGTACGCGCTGCTGCGCATCGTGCGCAACATCTGGCGCATGCCGCAGCGGGTCGCCGCGTATCGTGCGCGCTCGCGCAACGAGAAGGCACAGGCGTCGCTGCGCGACGCAATTTCGAACCTGTACGCAGGCCGTTTCTCGCGTGCGGAGAAGGCCGCGCGTGAAGCGCTGACGGTCGATGCGAATCTCGGCGCCGCGAGTCTTGTCGCGGCCACCGCCGCGCACCGGATGCACGAGTACACGCGCCGCGACGACTGGCTGTCGAAGGTCGATGCGCCCGAGTGGCAGGATGCACGGCTGCTCGCGGCGGCCGACATGCGCGCGGATGCGCGCGATGCCGACGGCGCGCTCGCCGCGCTGGCCGACATGCAGGCCGGCGGCAAGCGCATTCATGCGCAGCAGGTTGCGCTGCGCGCGCAGCAGCAGTTGAAGAACTGGGCCGAGGTGCTGAAGCTTGCGAAGGCGCTCGAGAAGCGCGAGGCGTTGCATCCGGCCGCGGCCGTGCGGCTGCGCCAGCAGGCGGCGGAAAACCTGCTGCGCGAACGCCGGCACGACCCGGACGCGCTGCTCGAGGTGTGGCAGTCGCTGTCGCCGGTCGAGCGCCAGTCGCCGCGTCTGGCCGATCTCGCGGCCGATCTGCTCGTGCCGCTCGAGCGTCGCAACGAAGCGCGCCGCATCGTCGAGGACGCGCTCGCGCACAACTGGGATGCACGCCTGCTGCGCCGTTACCCGGACACGGCCGGCGCCGATGCGCTGCCGTTGATCCAGAAGGCCGAAGGGTGGAAGAAGGATCACCCGGACGATGCCGACCTGCTGTTCGCGCTCGGCCGCCTCTGCCAGCAGCAGCAGCTGTGGGGCAAGGCGCAGTCGTTCCTCGAATCGGCGCTGAAGCTGGCCGACAACGAGGCGCTGAAGGTTCGGGCCCATCGCGCGCTTGCTCGCCTGTTCGAGCATCTCGGCGAAACCGACAAGGCCGCGAAGCACTATCGCGAAAGCGCGCTCGCGATCACCGTGGTCTGACGCTGCGCTGCGCTGCAAAAAGCCTCGAACGCCAAGCGGCCTTCGGGGCTTTTTTTCGTCCGTTACGCGCCGAGCCTGCGCAGCAGGTCGTCCTCGCTCGCGACGAACCACACCGACTTCCCGCGATTGGACTCGCGAACGAGCGCGCGCAGCGCTTCGCTGCGCGTGAGCCAGCGATCGATGTCGCCGACCACACCGAGCCGGACGCCGTAGTTGACGAGCTTCTGCAGCACGGCGCCGGCCAGCCCGCTGTCGAGCCGGTAGAAGTCGTCGTGCAGCGTGTCGGCGGGGACCGCGATCCAGTCGGCTTCGTGCTCGTGCGCAAGCGCGACGAGCTCGAGCGCATCGCTTTCCCGCTGCACGAGGCCGGCGGAAGGATCGCGGACCAGCACACGGCTGCCGGCTGCCTGAACGATTCGATGGGGCATGTCGAGGGTTTCCGTCGAGGCGAGAAACGCGAGTATGGTGTCGCGCTGCCCGCGGATGTAGTGGGGCTGCTCGGGAAGCAACCGGACGTGCGCGTGCGGCACGAGACGCATCAGGCGATCGCGCGTGACGCGTGAATCGAGCATCACATCGCGGCCGCCGACGATCGCCAGCACGGGCATGGACAACGTGCGGAGCGTGGCGTCGTCGAATACCGGAATCGGTTCGAGGCGAGGGCGAAATCCGCGATCGACAGCGCGCATCAGTGCGAGCGCGTCACGCTCGGCCGGCGTCGACGCGGGCGGCAGACGGCCGAGCACGCGCCGTCGTACGCACGCGCGCCCGGCATCGCCGAGCAGCAACAGCGGCAGCGCCCACCACAGAAACGGCTTCTGCCGGCCGATGCCGGACGGGCAGAGCAGCGCGAGCCGCGTCACGCGCGCGGGCCGCCGCAGCGCGAAGTCGAGCGCCGTTCGCGCACCGAGCGAGATGCCGACGAACGCGGCGCGCGGCACCTGCAGGCCGTCCAGCACGTCGTCGAGCCACTGCGCGTACGCGTCGCCTGCGAGCGGCGGCCGCGACGGCGCGCTGAGTCCTGCTTCGCCGATCACGTCGATCGCGTAGAGCCGGAAGTGCGTCGACCAAACGGCCGCGTAATGCTGCCAGCTTGCCGCCGTCGTCTGCGCGCCGTGAATCAGCACGACCGGCGGCGCGTGTTCCGGGCCACAGGCGATCACGTGCGTCGCGCCCTGGCGCGTTTGTATCGTGATGCGCCGGTGTCCGGCCGGCCAGTGCGACAGCGCGGCCGCGTACGCGGCGCGAATCGCGCGGGCGTGGCGGGGCGACCGGAAGATCGCGCTCATGTCCCGCTTTTCTGCAGCAGCATGTCGAGCGACGACATCAGCGCCGCCGTGTCGGCCGGCGTCGCGGCGACGACGACCTTGACCACGCTTGCAGCGGGGTCGAACGTGACGTCGATCCGCACCGGTTCGACATACGACGTGCGGCCCGACGCCATCGCATGCAGCGAGCGCGACAGGTACTGGTGCAGCGACTGAGACGCGTCCGGAATGTCGACGATGCTGGTGACGCGCACCGCGCGCGGTACGGGCGCGGCCGGCTCCGTTTGTGCGAACGCGGCGAGGTCCGCGTCGAGGATGCGGTACGCGCGGCCGACCCGCGTCGCGCGCAGCTTGCCGTCGCGAATGAACCGCAAGACAGTTTTCGGGTGGACGCGCAAGCGGGTGGCAGTGTCTTCGACGGTGTGGAACATGGTTGGCAAATACTTCCCTGAATGTTCTTTATTGTTCCATATGTAAAGGATAATAAGGGAATAATTTGGTGAACAAGGTGTCATCATCCAGCCGGCGTGGCATCCGCCCGATCCGGGGGCGCCTGTCCGGAATTGAAAACGCCCCGGCGACCGGAGGGATTCCGGTCGCCGGGGCGTTTCGAGAGCCGGCGGTCGGCCGGCGTGTCCGGTGCGCCGCTATGCGCCGCGCGTCACTTGTCGACCAGCCGCTTCGGCACCGACAGCGCGAGCAGCCCGCCGAGCACGAGGAACGCGGCAAGCATGACCATGCCAGCATTGTTGGCGCCCGTCGCCTGCTTGAGCCAGCCCATCATGTACGGGCTCAGGAAGCCGGCGAGGTTGCCGATCGAGTTGATCATCGCGATGCCGGCCGCGGCCGCCGTGCCGCCGAGGAATGCGGTCGGCAGGCTCCAGAACAGCGGCAGCGTCGTCAGGATGCCGATCGTCGCGAGCGTGAGGCCGAGCATCGCGAGCGCGGTCTGGTGCGCCCAGATCACCGACAGCACGAGCCCGAGCGCGCCGATCGCAGCCGGGATCGCGAGGTGCCAGCGGCGTTCGCGGCGCTTGTCCGCGCTGCGCGCGATCAGGATCATCGCGACCACCGCGGCCGCATACGGAATTGCCGACAGCAGGCCGATCATGATCGTGTCGGTCACGCCGGTGGCCTTGATGATCGTCGGCAGCCAGAAGCCGACGCCGTAGAGCCCCATCACGAACGAGAAATAGATCAACGCCATCAGCCACACGCGCGGGCTCGACATCACGGCGCCGAGCGGCAGGTCTTCCTTGGTTGCTTCCTCCGCGTCGACGTTGCGGGTGAGCAGCGCCTTTTCCTCGTCGGTCAGCCACGTCGCCTTCGCGATTCGCTCGTCGAGCTTGAAGAACACGAGCACGCCGACCAGCACCGACGGGATACCTTCGAGCAGGAACAGCCATTGCCAGCCGTGCCACCCGCTCTTGCCGTCGAACGCCTTCAGGATGAAGCCCGAGAGCGGTCCGCCGATCACGCCGGACAACGCGACGGCCGTCATGAAGAACGTCGTCATCCGGCCGCGCCGGTGCGCGGGGTACCAGTACGTGAGGTAGAGGATCACGCCGGGGAAGAAGCCTGCCTCGGCGACGCCGAGCAGGAAGCGCATCACGTAGAACATCGCGGGCGTCGTGACGAACATCGTCAGGATCGAGATCACGCCCCAGGTCGCCATGATGCGCGCGATCCACACGCGCGCGCCGACCTTGTGCAGGATGATGTTGCTCGGCACTTCGAAGAGGAAATAGCCGAAGAAGAAGATCCCGGCGCCGAGCCCGTACACGGTGTCGCTCAGGTTCAGGTCGCTCGCCATCTGCAGCTTCGCGAACCCGACGTTCACGCGGTCGAGATAGGCGACCACGTAGCACAGCAGCAGAAGCGGCACGAGCCGCCACGACACCTTGCGATAGGTTGCTTCCTCGAATGCGCCGGACGAGCCCGGCAGCGACTGCGTCGATGTTGCCATGTTGTCTCCTGTCGATCGAAGTGAGCGCTTTAGCGGTTACCTGGATCCCATGCACCGCTGTCCTTGTAGTTGGCCGGAGAAGGCGTATCGGTGCCTTGTCCGGTGTCGTGCGAAGCAATGCGCGTGTGTCGTTGCGGTTGCCGGCCGCGGCACGTCGCGGCAACGGGGATACCGCTAGATGCAGCGCCCGCCGTCGACTTCGAGGCAGACGCCGGTGATGAATTCGGCTTCGTCGGATGCAAGGTAAAGCGCCGCGTTCGCGATGTCCTGCGGCGTCGAGAAGCGGCCGAGCGGGATCGTCGCGAGGAAGCGGCGGCGGTTCTCGGGCGTGTCCTCGCAGCCCATGAACTCGGTCATCAGCGCCGTCTCGCCGAGCACGGGATTGATGCAGTTCACGCGGATGCGGTCGGCGCCGAGCTCGGCCGCGAGCGATCTGCTCGCGGTGATCATCGCGCCCTTCGTACTGTTGTACCAGACGAGGCCCGGGCGCGGCCGCACGCCGGCCGTCGACGCGACGTTCACGAACACACCGCCGCCCTGTTCGCGGAAATACGGCACGAAGGTCTGCACGCACCAGAACAGGCTCTTCATGTTGACCGCGTACACGCGGTCGAACTCGGCTTCCGTCACGTCGAGTACGGGCTTGTTGCGGTGCGTGGTGCCCGCGTTGTTCACGACGATCTGCACCAAGTGGAAATCGTCGAGCGTGGCCTGCAGCAGCGCATGCCAGTCTTCCTGCTTCGACACGTCGCCGGCCACCGCGATCGCCTTGCCGCCCGCGAGCGCGATCTCGCTCGCGACGCGCTCAGCCGCCGCACCGTTCAGATCGTTGACGACGACGTTCGCGCCTTCGCGCGCATACGTCTTCGCGATGCCTTCGCCGAAACCCGAGCCGCCGCCCGTGACGATGGCCGTCTTGCCGCTCAACCGCATGGTGTGTCTCCTGTGCTGGTGATGAGAGTCGTCGTGCATCGATCGGCGGCCGGGCGCTGCCGGCCGCGTGTCGCGTGCCGCGCGTTCAGCCGTGGCGGATCGCGATCGTCTTCAGCGCGGTGAAGCCGTACAGTGCCTCGAAGCCTTTTTCGCGGCCGTGGCCCGAGTGGCCGACGCCGCCGAACGGCAGCTCGACGCCGCCGCCCGCGCCATAGTTGTTGATGAACACCTGGCCCGCACGCAGGCGTCGTGCGAGCCGCATCTGGCGCGCGCCGTCGCGTGTCCAGATGCCCGCGACGAGGCCGTACGGCGTGCCGTTCGCCAGCGCGACGGCTTCGTCTTCGTCGACGAAACGCATCGCGGCGAGCACGGGGCCGAACACTTCCTCCTGCGCGAGGCGGTGCGACGGCGGCACGTCGCGCAACAGCGCGGGCGCCTGGTAGAAGCCGCTTTCGGGGGCATCGGCGACGACCTGACCGTGCGCGGCCATCGGAATGCCGTCGTGCTGCGCGTCGGACAGGAAATCCCACACGCGCTGCTGCTGCTTGGCGTTGATCAGCGGGCCGCAGTCGAGATCGGCGCGGCTCGGGCCGACGCGCAGCCCGTTGAACGCGGTGGCGAGGCGCTCGACGAGCGGCTCGTACACCGCGCGCTCGATCAGCACGCGGCTGCCGGCCGAGCAGGTCTGCCCGCCGTTCTGCACGATCGCCGACACGAGCACGGGCAGCGCCGCTTCGAGATCGGCATCGGCGAACACGATCTGCGGCGACTTGCCGCCGAGTTCGAGCGTGACGGGCACGTGGTTCTCGGCTGCCATCTGCGTGACCAGCTTGCCGGTGGCCGGTGACCCCGTAAACGAGATGTGGTCGATGCCCGGATGACGCGCGAGCGCGGCACCGGCTTCATGGCCGTAGCCGGTGACGATGTTGAGTGCGCCGGCCGGCAGCCCGGCTTCGGCGGCGAGTTCGGCGACGCGCAGCACGGACAGGCACGCATCCTCGGCCGGCTTGACGACGCAGGCGTTGCCGGCCGCGAGCGCCGCGCCGACGCTGCGCCCGAAGATCTGCATCGGGTAGTTCCACGGCACGATGTGGCCCGTGACGCCGTGTGGCTCGCGCACCGTCAGCACCGTGTAGCCGGCCTGGTAGGGGAGGGTTTCGCCGTGCAGCTTGTCGGCGGCGCCCGCGTAGAACTCGAAGTAGCGTGCGAGCGCGGCCGCGTCGGCGCGCGCCTGCTTCAGCGGCTTGCCGGTGTCGCGCGCCTCGATCGCGGCGAGTTCCTCGATCGAATCGGTTACGCGCGCCGACAGCCGCATCAGCACGCGGCCGCGCTCGGCGGCGCTTTTGGCGCCCCACGGGCCCGCGAACGCGTCGCGGGCCGCGGCGACCGCGCGCTCGATGTCGGGCGCGGTGCCGCGCGCGATCGTCGCGAACGGCTGGCCGTCGGAAGGATCGACGACCGCGATGGTTTCCAGTTGCGCGGGCAACGTCCATTCGCCCGCGATGAAGTGCTTCGCCTCTTCCATGCCTGCTCCCGTGTACCCGGGTTGGCGCTTCAGCGCCGACGCCGATTCCATGCAACGCGGCCGGTGGTTCGACAGCCGACCCATCCGGAACGATTATCGCGCCGATCGTCATCCGGACGCCACCGGTCGATTGGCTATAATGGCGCATTCCCTTGGGGGACGCCCGCGCCGGTGCATCGGCCGCGGCGCCCTGTCCCGAATTCCCATCGACCTACAGAGAGTGCTCATGAGCTTCAATCATGTTCCGGCCGGCAAGGACCTGCCGCAAGATTTCAACGTGATCATCGAGATTCCCGCGCAAAGCGACCCGGTGAAGTACGAGGCGGACAAGGAACTGGGCCTTCTCGTCGTCGACCGCTTCATCGGCACGGGCATGCGCTATCCGGTGAACTACGGCTACATCCCGCAGACGCTGTCGGGCGACG
This sequence comes from Burkholderia sp. BCC1999, assembly GCF_905339975.1. NCBI lineage: Bacteria > Pseudomonadati > Pseudomonadota > Betaproteobacteria > Burkholderiales > Burkholderiaceae > Burkholderia > Burkholderia sp. BCC1999. The sequence continues at coordinate 203,885 of NZ_CAJPHP010000004.1, forward strand.
GCGATCCGGTCGACGTGCTGGTGATCACGCCGTTCCCGCTGCTGGCCGGCTCGATCGTGCGTTCGCGCGTGCTCGGCATGCTGCAGATGACCGACGAGTCGGGCGTCGACGCGAAGCTGGTTGCCGTGCCGCACGACAAGGTCTGCCCGATGACGGCGAACCTGAAGTCGATCGACGACGTGCCCGAGTACCTGAAGGACCAGATCAAGCACTTCTTCGAGCAATACAAGGCGCTCGAGAAGGGCAAGTGGGTGAAGGTCGAAGGCTGGGCCGGCATCGAAGCCGCGCACAAGGAAATCACCGACGGCGCAGCGAACTACAAGAAGTAAGCGACGTACCGGCCGACGGCCGGTTCGTACCGAACGCAAACCGCGCGTGTCTCCTCAGGAGGCCGCGCGGTTTTGTTTTGTGCGCGGGGCGGTCTTCTTTCGTGCGCGGGCGGAGGCCGGCACAGGCAGCGCTGTGGCGTTCGGAGCGCTCCCCGCACGTTTCGCGCTCGTTGCGCGGCGGGCGACGACGACGGGAGTCGCCGGGATTTCGACTGCGTCGGTGGTGGCCTTTGTTGCCGATGCACGTCGGCGCGTCGGTGCGGAAGCGACGTCGGTGCGCGGCTTTGTGGCGGACCTGCCGCCGGGTGCCGGCGCTTTCTGCTTCGGTGCGGCTCTTGTGGCTTTCGTGGTCTTCGTGACCGGCTTGCCACGCGACGCGGTCGTTTTCAATTCGGCAGCGCCGTCGTTCTTCGCACGCTTCGTGGCGGGCGTGGTCTTTGCCTTCGTGGGCGCCTGCGCGGCTCGCCCGCGTTTCGCGGTCTTTGCGGGCGCCGATGCTTTTCCGGCCTTCGCGGCTTTCTTGAGGGGCTTGCCCGTTTCAGCGGCCTGCGTTGCGCTGTCGGCAGACTGCGCGTTCTCCTTCGCCTTCTTCCGCCCGCGCGTACCGGCCTTCAACCCGGCCGTATCGACGTTCCCGTCGATCGACATCCCGGCCGGCAACACCGATTCGAGCGTCCGGATCCCGGCCGCCAGCTCGCGTTTCTGCGCGGCGGTGAGCCGCTTCACCCAGTACTCGGCCCGCGATGCGATCGACCGGTCGGGCAGCGGAAACGACGCGAGCACCGCGCGCGGCTTGCGCGAGCGCGTGTAGCGCGCGCCCTTGCCGGACGCGTGCTCGTCGAAGCGCGCGGCGACGTCGGTCGTGATGCCCGTGTAGACGCTGTCGTCGGCGCATTCGATCAGATACAGAAACCAGGACATGGCAGGGCGGCGGGATGCGAAGCCGCCAGTGTCTCAGAAAAGGCGTGCGTCAACGCCATCGATCGCCGTGCCCGTCGCGGAAACGGCTCGGTGCCGCACCGAGTTCGCGCGTGAAGAAGCGCGTGAACGCGCTCGTCGAACGGAAGCCGACGCGTACGCCGATCTCGCCGATCGGCAGTTGCGTATTCAGCAGCAGGTCGCGTGCCTCGCCGAGCCGCGCCTGCGCGACGAGCGCATGAAAACCCACGGCCTCGCGATGCAGCCGCCGGCGCAGCGTCCAGCGCGACATCGCGAAGCGCGTGCACACGTGCTGCATCAGCGTGTCGGTCGGCGCATCGGTTTCGTCGGCGGTGCGCAGCCAGTCGCGTACGCATTGCTCGACCGACGAGCCGAACGTCGAGCGTACGCGAATGCGATCGCGCGCGGCGTCGGCCGCATGGCGCTGGATGCCGGCGAGCGGCGCGTTGTAGCGCTCGAACGGCGTGTCGAAGTGCGCGGAGCGCAGCACGATGCGGTTGTGCGCGGCATCGAACGACACCGGTGCGCCGAGCATGTCGCGCAGCGCGGCGGTGGGTGCGAACGCGCGGCCGGCGAATTCGGCATCGCCGATGCGTACGTGCGGATCGTAAAGGCGCGCAAGCGCCGCGAGGATCGCGAGGTTCGCGAACGCGCTACCCGCATGCCGGCCGTCGCCTTCGTTCACGTATTCGAGCGCGATCGCGTCGCCGTTCTCGTGCGCGAACACCCAGTCGACATTGCCGATCAGCTCGCGATAGCGCAGGTAGCCGTGCAGCGCGTCGCGCAGCGTCACCGCGTTGCACGTGATGCCCGCGAGCTCCGGAAACGGCACGAGCCACGGCACGACCTGCGGCGGCGGCCGATGCCACGACAGCGGCCAGCCGCTCGTGAGCCGCATCGCGGCGACGTGCCGGTCGCCCGCAATGCGGCGCGTGTCGTCGGCGAGCTCGGCCGGCCCGATGCCGAGCGTGTCATACAGCGGCGCGAGATCGATGCCGTTCGCGCGCGCGTCCTCGCACAGCCAGCGGTAGATCCGGACGGATACCGATTTCTGTTGCAACTCCATGTCTGTCCCCCTTCGTCATGCCGTTCGGGTTTGTCCCCGCTGCGAGAGGTCAACGCATGCTCCTGCCGGTCAAGCGTGGTGACCGGTCAATTTTTAGACTCGGACGCTGGAGTTAAGCCACAAGTACAACAGATCGATTCAGGAGGATCAATGAAAACTTCGCTGTTCCGGTGTTCGACGATTGCGTCCGCGTGCGCGCTCACGGTGCTGCTCGCGTCGTGCGGCGGCGACGACATCCACGCGGGCCCGACCGCGCCGGCCGATCCCGATGCGACGGCCGACCAGCGCGCGGCCGCGCTCGTCGCGCAACTGACGACCGACGAGAAGCTGCAGCTCGTGCATGGCACGGGCCTGCCGGCGCTCGATCTGGGCGGCCCGTTCCCGGCCGACGCGCTGAACGGCGCAAGCTACATCCCGGGGGTGCCGCGGCTCGGCATTCCGGCGGTCAGCAGCGCCGATTCGGCGGGCGGCGTGAACGTGAAGAACGCGCGCGTGACTGCGCTGCCGGCGCCGGTCGCGCTCGCGGCGACATGGGATCCGGCGCTCGCGGGCACCTACGGCACGCGCATCGCGCTCGAACTGCGCGCGCTCGGTTTCGCGGAAGGGCTCGGCGGCGGCGTGAACCTCGCGCGCGAGCCGCGCAACGGCCGCACGTTCGAATACATGGGCGAGGATCCGGTGCTCGCAGGCACGCTGAGCGCCGCGCGCACGCAGGCGACGCAGGCGCAGAAGGTGATCGCGACGATCAAGCATTTCGCGTTCAACGATCAGGAAACCAACCGGATGACGATCGATTCGGTCGTCGACGAGCGGACGATGCGCGAGGCCGAACTGCTCGCGTTCGAGATCGGCGTGAAGGACGGCCAGCCGGGCAACGTGATGTGTTCGTACAACAAGCTGAACGGCGTGTATGCGTGCGAGAACCCGTATCTGCTGACCACGGTGCTGAAGAACGAATGGGGCTTCAAGGGCGTCGTGCAGTCGGACTGGGGCGCGACGCATTCGACCGTCGCGGCCGTGCAGGCCGGGCTCGACGAGGAACAGCCGGGCGCGGCCGACGACGGCAACGCGCCGCTCGGCTCGTTCTTCAATACGAAGCTGCGCGCGGCGCTGCAGGCCGGCAGCGTGTCGGCCGCGCGGCTGAACGACATGGTGCAGCGCAAGCTGCGCACGCTGATCCGCATCGGCGTGATGGACGCGCCGCCGAAGCCGGGCGGCGCGATCGACGAAGCGGCCGGCAACGCCGATGCGCTCGCGATCGCGCGGCAGTCGGCGGTGCTGCTGAAGAACGCGGCCGCACCGGGCGATGCGCAACCCGTGCTGCCGCTCGCGGCCGGTGCGCTCAAGTCGGTCGTCGTGATCGGCGGTCATGCGGACGTGGGCGTATTGTCGGGCGGCGGCTCCGGCGCGGTGCCGGCGATCGACGGCAATGCGGTGACGACCTGCCAGCAACCGGCCGACACGTTGTTCGGCGGTTGCGCGACCTGGTACAAGTCCGCGCCGCTCGCGGCGATCCGCGCGAAGGCGCCGAACGCATCGGTCAGCTATCTCGACGGGACCGACGCGAACGCCGCGGCGACCGCCGCCGCGCTGGCCGATGTCGCGATCGTGTTCGCGACGCAGTGGCAGACGGAAGGGCTCGATCTCGCGAGCCTGTCGCTGCCCGATGCGAAGACCGATCCGTACAACCAGCAATACGACCAGAACGCGCTGATCGCGGCCGTCGCCGCGAAGGCGAAGCGCGTGATCGTCGTGCTCGAGAACGGCAGCCCCGTGCTGATGCCGTGGCTCGCGAACGTGCACGGTGTGCTCGACGCGTGGTATCCCGGCGCGCAGGGCGGCCAGGCGATCGCCGACCTGCTGTTCGGCGACGCGAACCCGTCGGGCCGGTTGCCGCTGACGTTCCCGAAGCAGGAAGCCGACCTGCCGCAGCCGACGATCGATCCGTCGCGCACGCAGACCGTCTATGCGGAAGGGCTCGCGTACGGCTATCGCTGGTTCGACGCGAAGGCGATCGAGCCGCTGTTCCCGTTCGGCTACGGGCTGTCGTACACGACGTATGGGTTGTCGGCGATGTCTGCACTGGCCGATGCGTCGGGCAACGTGACGGTCGGCGTGACGGTGACGAACACGGGCGCGCGGGCCGGTGTGCAGACGGTGCAGATCTACGCGGCGCTGCCCGCGTCGCTCGGCGAGCCGCCGAAGCGGCTCGTCGGCTGGACCAAGGTTGCGCTGCAGCCGGGCGAGGCGCGCACGGTCAGCGTCGCGGTGCCGGCGCAGCGCTTCGCGGTCTGGGATGCGAGTGCGCATGCATGGCGGATCGGCGCGGGCAGCTATACGCTGTCGGCGGCCGCGTCGTCGCGTGACCCGCAGGCGCTGTCGCAGGCGGTGACGCTCGCCGCGCACTGAACCGGGGGCGGCCGTGCGGCATGCGGCGGGGCCGGTCGTGGCCTCGCCGCATGCCGGTGTGCCGGCCGACGCTACGCGCTGCCGCGCCGGAACGGATCGTGTTCGCGCAGTTCGTCGACGTACGCGTGGATATGTTCGGTTTCGCGTTCGAGAAAGCGCGCGACCGCATCGGAAAATGCCGGGTGCGCGAGCCAGTGCGCCGAGTGCGTGACGGTCGGCAGGAAACCGCGGGCGAGCTTGTGTTCGCCCTGCGCGCCGCCTTCGAAGGTATCGAGCCCGGCCTCGATGCAGAATTCGAGCAACTGGTAGTAGGCCGTCTCGAAATGCAGGCAGGGCACGTGCTCGATCGCCCCCCAGTAGCGGCCGTACAGCGTGCCGCCGCCGTGCTCGCCGCGCCGGTACACGGCGAGCGCGCTCGCGATCGGCTTGCCGTCGGCTTCCGCGATCACGAGCAGCAGGTTCTCGGGCATCGTCGCGCCGATCGTGCGGAAGAATTCGAGGTTCAGGTACGGGCTCGAATAGTGCTCGCGGTAGGTCTGCCGGTAGCAGCGCGAGAAGAAGCGCCAGTCGGCGTCGGTGATTCGATCGCCGGTCAGCCGCCGGAACGTCACGCCTGCGTCGTGCACCTTGCGCCGCTCCGCGCGGATGTTCTTGCGCTTCTTCTGCTCGAGAGTGCCGAGGAAATCGTCGAAGTGGCGGTAGCCGTCGTTGAGCCAATGGAACTGCACGCCTTCGCGCAGCATCATCCCCATCGATTCGAGGAGCCGCGCTTCGTCGCCGCTCGGGAACAGCACGTGCAGCGACGACACGTCGCTCTGCTCGGCGAACGCGAGCAGCGTGGCCGCGAGCCGGCGGCGCGCGTCGTCGTCGGCCGCGAGCAGCCGCGTGCCCTGCACGGGCGTGAACGGCACCGCGCACAGCAGCTTCGGGTAGTAGGGCAGGTCGTTGCGCTGGTACGCGTCGGCCCACGCCCAGTCGAACACGTATTCGCCGTACGAATGCTGCTTCGCGTAGACGGGCGCGGCGGCCGCCAGGCGGCCGGTGCGCTCGTCGGTCAGCGTGACGAAGTGCGGCGACCAGCCGGTATCGTCCACCGCGCAGCGCGCGACGTGCAGTGCGTCGAGGAATTCGTGGCGCAGGAACGGCGTCGGCTGCGCGTCGCGGGCGAGCAGCGCGTTCCATTCGTCGGCCGGCACCTCGGCGGGGGACGACAGGATGCCCGTGCGATAATCGATGCGTTCGTGTTTCAAGCGTGAATCCGTACCGTTGGATGTTGCCGGATGCGTGCCGCCATGGCCCGCGTCCGGGTCGATTTCGTCAGCCGTTCAGGGCGCGCCGCCTGGCTGCGCCGATCCCGCCATGAAGACCCGACTCGCACTCGCCCAGATCAACGTCACCGTCGGCGATTTCGCCGGCAACGTCGCGCGGATCGTCGCGGCCGCGCGCGCCGCGCACAACGATGGTGCGCAGCTGATGGTCGCGCCCGAACTCGCGCTGTCCGGTTATCCACCGGAAGACCTGCTGCTGCGGCCCGCGTTCTACGCGGCGGCGGCCGCTGCGCTCGACGCCTTGGCCGACGCGCTGAAAGCGTTCGACGGGCTCGCGGTGCTGGTCGGCCATCCGGTGCGCGGTGCGGGCAGCGGGGCGGGCAGCGATGCGCGCGCGCCAGCCGTCGATGGTAATGCAAACCGCCCGATCGAGCGCGGCGTGCCGCCGACCGATACCTTCAATGCCGTGTCGCTGATCGTCGGCGGCGAGATCGTCGGCACCTACCGCAAGCAGGATCTGCCGAACGCCGAGGTGTTCGACGAGAAGCGCTACTTCGCGACGGACGCCGAGCCGCTCGTGTTCGAGCTGAACGGCGTGAAATACGGCGTGATCATCTGCGAGGACGCATGGCATGCATCGGCCGCGCAGATCGCGAAGGCGGCCGGCGCGCAGGTGCTGCTGATCCCGAACGGTTCCCCGTACCACATGAACAAGGAAGCGGTGCGCATCGACATCCTTCGCGCGCGGATCCGCGAGACCGGGCTGCCGATGGTGTACGTGAACCTCGTCGGCGGCCAGGACGAACTCGTGTTCGACGGCGGTTCGTTCGTGCTCGACGCGCAGGGCGCGCTCGTCGCGAAGATGCCGCAATTCGACGAAGGCCATGCGATCGTCGAATTCGACGGCGCGCGGCCGCTGCCCGGCGCGATCGCGCCCGAGCTGTCGACGGATGCGCAGGTGTACCGCGCGCTCGTGACCGGCGTGCGCGACTACATCGGCAAGAACGGCTTTCCCGGCGTGCTGATCGGGTTGTCGGGCGGCGTCGATTCGGCGCTGGTGCTGGCTGTCGCATGCGATGCGCTCGGGCCCGAGCGCGTGCGCGCGGTGATGATGCCGTCGCGCTTCACGGCCGACATCTCGACCACCGACGCGGCGGAGATGGCGCGGCGCGTCGGCGTGCGCTACGACGAGATCGCGATCGCGCCGATGTTCGACGCGTTCCGCGCATCGCTCGCCGGCGAGTTCGCGGGCCGCGCGGAAGACGCGACCGAGGAGAACATCCAGGCGCGCATCCGCGGCACGCTGCTGATGGCGCTGTCGAACAAGTTCGGCTCGATCGTGTTGACGACCGGCAACAAGAGCGAGATGGCCGTTGGCTATTGCACGTTGTATGGCGACATGGCCGGCGGTTTCGCGGTGATCAAGGACATCGCGAAGACGCTCGTGTACCGGCTCTGCCGCTATCGCAACGAAGCGACCGACTATGCGCTGCGCGACGTGATCCCCGAGCGGATCCTGACGCGCGCGCCGTCGGCCGAGCTGCGCGAGAACCAGACCGACCAGGACAGCCTGCCGCCGTACGACGTGCTCGACGCGATCATGCGGATGTACATGGAAGAAGACCGGCCGCTCGCCGAGATCGTCGCGGCCGGCCATGCGCAGGCCGATGTCGAACGCGTGACGCGGCTCATCAAGATCAACGAATACAAGCGCCGTCAGGCGCCGATCGGCATCCGCGTCACGCATCGCGCATTCGGGCGCGACTGGCGCTACCCGATCACGTCACGTTTTACCGAACGTCTCGATTGAGCCGTGCTGGGCCGGATGCGGCTCGCAGGCTTACAATCGGGATCGCGATTTTTCATCCAAACGAGCATTGGGGGACAACCACCATGAAACGCATCACCGCCATCATCAAGCCGTTCAAGCTGGACGAAGTCCGCGAAGCGCTCGCCGAAGTGGGTCTCACGGGCCTGACCGTGACGGAAGTGAAGGGCTTCGGCCGCCAGAAGGGCCATACCGAGTTGTATCGCGGCGCCGAATACGTCGTCGATTTCCTGCCGAAGATGAAGATCGAAGTGGTCGTCGCGGAAGCGCAGGTCGACCAGGTGATCGACGCGGTGATCGGCGCGGCGCGTACCGGCAAGATCGGCGACGGCAAGATCTTCGTGTCGGACGTCGAGCGCGTGATTCGCATCCGTACCGGCGAAGAGAACGAAGCGGCCGTCTGAGCGCCGCATTCGTCAGTGGGCCGTTTCAGGCCCCGCCAATAAAAAACGGTGCGATACCCGGTTGGGTACCGCACCGATACGCGCCTCTCGCAGCAGCGTGGAAAGTGTTGTCGAATCGTTCCTTGACGGCGCCTGATCAGAACAGGTGCTGGATGCCGGCGTAGACGCCGGTCTGGCTGCCGCCCGGATTCGGGTTGCCCGTCGACACGGCCGTACCTGCGCCGTTGGCGTTCAGGCCGAAGTTCGCGTTCTTGCTGTTGCGCACCGTCGCGACCTGCAGATCGAACAGCGTGCGCTTCGAGATGTTGTACGAGCCGCCGACCGTGTAGATGTTCGCGTTGCCGCCGCCGTGGTTCGCGTTCACGTGATAAGCGGCCGCGATCAGCGCCGCTGCCGGCGTGGCTTGCCACGTCACGCCGCCCCAGACTTGCTGGGTGCCCGTCACGCCGGCGTTCACTGCCGGGCCGCCGCTGCCGTCCGCGCGCGATGCCTGGTAGGCCGCCTGCACCTTGAACTGGCCGAGGAACACGTTCACGCCCGCGAAGTATTCACGCGAGTAGTTGAACACGTCCGAGAAGCGGCCGTTGCTGTCGCGCGTTTCGTCGTAGATACCGCGCAACTGGAACAGCGAGTTCGTGTAGGTAACCTGAGCGCCCATTGCGCGGCCCGGTTGGCCGGCCGTCGTGTTGCCGTTGAAGCTGGTCGAGTTCGAGAACGAGAACTGGCCGTAGAAGTCGAGGCCGTAGAACTGCGGCGACTGGTACGACACGTTGTTGCTGGTCTTGTTCCAGTTGCGGCCGCGGACGAGCGATGCGGTCGACCAGGCCGACTGGCCGAACGGATCGAAGTCCCACACGCCGTTGGCGATCGCGAGTTCACGACCCAACAGCAGCGTACCGTAGCGATCGTTCGAGATACCGACCGTCGCAAAACGATCCCAGATCGAGCCGCTGAAGCCGCCGGTCATCGTGTTGAACGCGCCTTCGAGGTGGAACAGGACCTTGTTGCCGCCACCGATGTCCTCGCTACCCTTCAAGCCCCACAGGCTCGTGCCCCAGTCGCCGCTTTCCGCGCGCACTTGGTGGCCGTTTTGCAGGCCGTTCATGTACTCGATGCCTGCATCCAGGCGGCCATACAGCGTGACGCTGCTCTGCGCGTGCGCCGTCACCACCCCAGCAGCCATCAGCGCGGCCGCGACCAAAGCTTTCTTCATCATCTCCTCCATACCCTGTCAAAAAGTCAACCCAGACTGCACGAGATGCCCGGAGCGCGAGCGCCGGGCAAAAGCGGGATAACCAGGGAGACCTCGTGCAGGGCCGGTAAGCGCAGCACGCGGGCAAGCGGACGGAAAACCGTTGAGCGGTCCCGCGCAGCCGGGTCGGCCTGCGGGGTCTCCTTGTAGTGTCGTGAAGCTAAACTACATTTCACGAACTTCGTTTTGCTACTTTGGTTACTAATTTAGCAAAAATACAATTTTGTGGCGATGGAAATCGTTGTTTGACTAACAGCTGTCGCCAAATTGCCATGCAACACGGTGCGCAACGGGTGCACCGAGGGTTAGCAATTAACGGAAAACCCTTGTCACGCAAGGGAGACATGAATTCCGCGAACATGGGTCAAGGATTGCCACTATTGACGCTGCCGGAGCGCGGGCGTAGGCGCGAAAGTCGCTAAATTGGTAAGTATTTCGTAATGATTTGAGCGGTTTCGGCAGCCGCTGGCCGGCGCCTGAAACGCCCGTCGGACAAGGCGCGCGGCCCGATCGCGCGGAACCTAGCCCGGGCCCGGCCGTGCGTCGAGCAACTGCGCGCGAATCCAGCGGTGCGCATCGGTGCGCGCATGCTTCGCGTGCGAGTAGACCTTTATCGTGTAGCGCGGAATCTCGAACGGCGCCGGAAAGATGCGGATCGGCGCCGCGTGCCGCAGCGCTTGCGCGGCGCGGTTCGGCACGGTCATCAGCAATTCGGATTCCGCGATCACGAACGGCGCGGCCAGCACGGTCGGCAACTGCACGGCCACGTGCCGCGCGAGGCCGAGCCGGTCGAGCACGTAGTCGACCACGCCACGCGACTCGTTCCACGGCGTGACGACCACGTGGCGGGCGGCCAGGTAATGATCGAGCGTCAGCCGCCGGCGGATCGCCGGATGCGCGGCGCTTGCGATCACGACGTAGTCGTCGGAGAACCAGTCGAAATCCTCGATGCCCGGCGCGTCGGCCGCCGATTCCTCGTGATAGCCGAGCGCGAAGTCGATACGGCCGGCCGCGAGCTCGTCGACGGAAATCTTCCGGTCGGAATGCACGACGCGGATCCGCAACTGCGGCGCGACGTGCTGGATCCGCGCGAGGAACGCCGGCAGCACCGCGAACGCCGTGTAGTCGGTCGCGGCGAACACGAACGTGCGGTCGCTGTGCGCGGGATCGAAGCGGCGTGCGCGGGCGAGCCCCTTCGACATCGCGTCGAGCGCGTCGCCGGCCCACGTGGCGATGTCGTCGGCGCGCACGGTCGGCTGCATCTCGTTGCCGAGGCGCACGAACAGCGCGTCGCCGATCGCGTCGCGCAGCCGCGCGAGCGCGTGGCTCAACGCGGACGGGCTCAAGGCAAGCTCGTGCGCGGCCGCCGCGACCGACCGGTGGCGGTACAGCGCGTCGAACACGAGCAACAGGTTCAGGTCGAGACGGCGCAGGTCGGGATGCATCATGTTCAGGTCCGGATGAAGAAACTGCACTTCCTGCAGGAACGACGTGAACGTAGCATGACGGTTTGATCGGCGCCAGCGCGGCTGCGCGGCGCCGCTTTCCGTTTCAAGTCCGGGCCGGAGGAGGGCTCAACCCGTGCAAATCGATATCCGTTCCGCCACTGTTGCCGATGTGCCGCTGATCCTGCGTTTCATTACCGAGCTGGCCGTCTACGAGAAGGCGGAGCACGAAGTGATCGCGACGCCCGCGTCGCTCGAGCGCAGCCTGTTCGGCGAAGGGGCGCCGGCGCGCGCGCTGATCTGCGAGGTCGACGGCGAGCCGGCCGGCTTCGCCATCTATTTCTTCTCGTATTCGACCTGGCTCGCGCGGCAGGGGCTGTATCTCGAGGATCTGTACGTATCGCCGCGTTTTCGCGGTGCGGGCGCCGGGCTGCGGCTGCTGAAGAGGCTCGCGCGGATCGCGGTCGAGTCGGGCTGCGGTCGCTTCGAATGGAGCGTGCTCGACTGGAACGAGCCGGCGATCCGCTTCTACGAGAGCGTCGGCGCGGCGCCGCAGAGCGAATGGGTGCGTTACCGGCTGGCGGGCGACGAACTGCGCGCGTTCGCCGACAGCGCGCCGGTGAGCGCCGCGTAAACGCAAAACGGGCGCCGCGGGGCGCCCGTTCGAACGTCGTGCGTTTCGTGCGTGTTACTTGAGGCTGCCCGACAGGAACCCGCGCAGGCGTTCGCTCTTCGGGTTGCCGAACACCTCGGACGGCACGCCTTCTTCCTCGACGCGGCCCTGGTGCAGGAACATCACGTGGTTCGACACGTTGCGCGCGAAGCCCATCTCGTGCGTGACGACGATCATCGTGCGGCCTTCCTCGGCGAGCTTCTGCATCACCTTCAGCACTTCGCCGACGAGTTCCGGGTCGAGCGCCGATGTCGGCTCGTCGAACAGCATCACGTCCGGATGCATCGCGAGCGCGCGCGCGATCGCGACGCGCTGCTGCTGGCCGCCCGACAGGTGCGACGGATACTGCTTCTCGACGCGCGGCGCGAGGCCGACCTTCTCGAGATATTCGCGTGCGCGGTCCTCGGCTTCCTTCTTCGGGATGCCGAGCACGTTCACGGGCGCTTCCATCACGTTCTCGAGCACGTTCATGTGCGACCAGAGATTGAAGTGCTGGAACACCATCGACAGCTTGGTGCGCACGCGCTGGAGCTGTTTCGTATCGGCCGCGCGCAGCGCGCCCGTCTTGTCGAGCGCGGTGCGCACTTCCTCGCCGTCGACGAAGATGCGGCCCGCATTCGGCTGCTCGAGGAAGTTGATACAGCGCAGCATCGTGCTCTTGCCGGAGCCGGACGAGCCGATCACGCTGATCACGTCGCCCGAGTTCGCCTTCAGCGATACGCCCTTGAGCACCTCGTTGTCGCCGTACCGCTTGTGCAGATCGTCGACGAAAAGCTTCTGAGTCTGGGAATTCATCAATAGTCCTGCGAAAACTTACTTGCCTTGCGGGCGCAGATACGCGAGCCAGCGACGCTCGGCCTGGCGGAACAGCCACACGAGCGTGAACGAGATCACGAGGTAGAGCAGGGCGGCGATGCCGAACGCATGGAACGACATGTAGGTCGCCGAGTTGACGTCGCGCGCGATCTTCAGGATGTCCGGTACGGTCGCGGTGAAGGCCACCGTCGTCGCATGCAGCATCAGGATCACTTCGTTGCTGTACAGCGGCAGCGCGCGGCGCAGCGCCGACGGCAGGATCACGCGGCGATACATCGTGAACGTGGACATCCCGTACGCGCGCGCGGCTTCGATCTCGCCGTACGAAGTCGCCTTGATCGCGCCCGCGAAAATCTCGGTGGTGTACGCGCAGGTGTTCAGCGTGAACGCGAGCAGCGTGCAGTGCATCCCGTCGCGGAAGAACGCGTCGAGCATCGGCGTGCCGCGCACGGCCTGCAGGCTGTAGAGGCCCGTGTAGCAGAGCAGCAGCTGCACGTAGAGCGGCGTGCCGCGGAATACGTACGTGTACAGCCACACGGCGCTCGACAGCCACTTCTTCTTCGACACGCGCGCGACCGCGAGCGGCACCGACAGGCAGAAGCCGAGGCCGATCGACACGACCAGCAGCCACAGCGTGATCGCGACACCGGTGATGCGATAGCCGTCGGTGTAGAGATAGTTGCGCCAGTATTCTTGGATGAGTTCGATCATAGGTCAGCCTTGCGGACACCGGTCGAGTAGCGCTTTTCGAGCCACATCAGCACGAAGTTCGAGATCGTCGTGATGGCGAGGTAGACCGCACCCGCGATCAGCGTGAAGAAGAAGAACCGCAGCGTGCCCTTGCCGGCGTCCTGCGATGCCTTCACGACGTCGGCCAGGCCGATGATCGACACGAGCGCGGTCGATTTCACGAGCACCTGCCAGTTGTTGCCGATGCCCGGCAGCGCGAAGCGCATCATCTGCGGGAACATGATCCGCGTGAACACCTGCCAGTTCGTCATCCCGTATGCGCTGCCGGCCTCGAGCTGGCCGCGCGGGACCGACAGGAATGCGCCGCGGAAGGTCTCGGTGAAGTACGCGCCGTAGATGAAGCCGAGCACGAGCACGCCGGCGAGGAACGGGTCGATGTCGATCTGGTCCCAGCCCAGTGCGTCGGTCGCCATGTTCAGCCAGATCTGCAGGCTGTAGAACAGCAGGAGCATCAGCACGAGGTCGGGTACGCCGCGGATCAGCGTCGTGTAGACGGTGCCGACGCCGTTCGTGAAGCGGTTGCGCGACAGCTTCGCGCCTGCGCCGAGCAGCCCCAGCAGGAACGACAGCGCGAGCGAAAGCACCGCCAGTTTGACGGTTTGCCAGGTGCCAGCGAGGATCAGCGGGCCGTAACCTTGTAGAAACATATGTGGTCCTTGACGGCGCACGCAGTGCGCCGCGAAAGACGCGCCCGCCAAGTTGCGCGGAACGCCCCGTGCGTATCATGACCGTCCGCCCCGGCAACGGTGCCGGGCGAGCCCGTCGCGCGAGCGGCGGGCAAGGGGGCGGGCGGCGCGTGGTTGACTGCCAGTACTGCGCGGATACGGGGCCGCCCCCGCATCCGTTGCTTCTTCTTGTCGGCGCTCAGCGGGCCGAAGCCGAATAGACGCTGAACGAGAAGTACTTGTGCGACAGCCGGTCGTACGTGCCGTCCTTGTGCATGTCGGCCAGCGCCTTGTTGATCTTGAGCTTCAGGTCCGTATCGTCCTTGCGCAGACCGATTGCGGTGCCGTCGCCGATCGTCTTCGGATCCTTCACTTCCGGCCCGGCGAACGCGAAGCCCTTGCCGCGCGGCGTGCGCAGGAAGCCGTAGTCGGCCTGCAGCTCGTCCTGCAGCGTCGCATCGAGGCGGCCCGAGCCGAGATCGGCATAGACCTGGTCCTGGTTCTGGTAAGGAATGATCGTCACGCCCTGCGGTTCCCAGTACGCCTTCGCGTAGGTTTCCTGCGTCGAGCCCTGCTCGACGCCGACGCGCTTGCCCTTCAGCGACGCGACCGTCGGCAGCAGCGGCGAGCCGGTCTTCGCGATCATTCGCGCCGGTGCGTCGTACACCTTGTCGGAGAAGTCGATCTGCTCGCGGCGCTTGTCCGTGACGGTCAGCGACGACACGATGACGTCGTACTTCTTGGCCTTCAGCGCCGGGATGATTCCGTCGAGATCCTGCGCCACCCACACGCATTTCACGTTGATTCGCTTGCAGATTTCCTTGGTGAGATCGACGTCGAAACCGACGATCTCGCCGCTCGGCGCGGTCGACTCGAACGGCGGGTAGCTGGCATCGACACCGATCCGCACGGTCTTCCACTCCTTCGCGAAGGCGCTGCCCGCCACGAGGGCGAGGGCGGCGCACAGGGCGGCCTTCTTCATTTCCATCCTTCTGTTGCTGACTTTCCGGGGGCGCTCGCGGCCGGTCGTACCGGGCGCCGCGGCGTATTCTAGACGGCCAAAATTCGCCGAACGGCGCTTGGGCGTTGGCGGCCGCCGGAACGGCGAACGCCAAAAGGGCGGTATTTTACCCGAACGCGATACCTGGAAAACGGCAATCCGGCGCGATCGATCGATTCTTCGATTTGGTTGTTGCGGCAATAGTGGCATTCGCAACGAATAGTCTGGCGATTGGGCTCGCAGGTGCAACGATGCGGTGCGCCGGCGGCGGATTGTGGCGCGTTCGGTGTCCCCCTACAGTCGAGGTAAACCCGAACGAAGAAAGAATCCTGCCCCCGGAGTGTCCGCGCCATGTTCCAGATCCGCCGCGCCGAAGATCGCTGCCACACGCGCCACGGCTGGCTCGAATCGAGTCACAGCTTTTCGTCCGCTGGCCGCGGCGCGAACGGGTATCCGCCGCTCGGCGCACTGCACGTGCTGAGCGAGGACCTGATCGCGCCGACGCGCGGGTTCGGGATGCAGCAGCGACGCGACGTGGAGATCGTGACCTACGTGCTGGACGGCACGCTTGCGCACCGCGACAGCCTTGGCTGCGGCGCGATCGTCCGCGCCGGCGGCATCCAGCGGATGAGCGCCGGCACGGGGCTCGTGCACAGCGAAACCAACCCGTCGCGCGACCGTCCGCTGCATCTGCTGCAGATCTGGCTGCAGCCGGCCGGGCGGGGCGAGCGGCCCGGCTACGAGGAACGGCATTTCGCCGACGACGAGAAACGCGGCCGGCTGCGGCTCGTCGCGGCGCCGGATGCCGGCGACGGCGCGCTGTCGATGCGTGCGGACGCCCGCATCTTCGCGGGGCTGATCGACGGCGACGAGGCGGCGACGTTCGATGTGCGTGCCGGGCGCAGCACCTACGTGCATGTGGTGCGCGGCGACGTCGAGGTCAACGGCCGCGCGCTGGCCGCCGGCGACGGCGCGCGGATCGGCGGCGTGGACGCAGTGGCGTTCGCGCGCGGCCGGGCGGCCGAGGTGCTGTTGTTCGACGTCGCCTGAAACGAAAAAAGGGACGCGGGCCGGTGCCCGCGTCCCCTTCGGCGCCGCTCCGCGGAGCGGCCAGCCGGCTTACTGCGCCGGCGCCGATGCGCCCTTGGCGGCGCGATGCTGCTCCCAGCGCTCCTTCATCTTCTCGTGGCGCTGCTCCATCTTGGCGAACTGCTGCTTGAGCGCCGTGCTGACCATCGTCTTCTGCTGGTCGTTCAACCCGTTGTAGAACGTGAGCCATGCGGCGGTAGTCTGCTCGCGCAGTTGCGCGTTCTGCGCCTCGGCCTGCTGGCGGGCCGAATGCATCGCGCTCAGGTCGAGGATCGGCTGGTTCTGCTGCGCCTTGAACTGCTCGCGCATCTGCTCGTGGCTCTTGCGCATCGCGTCATGGTTCTGCTTCATCGTGTTGACGGCAGCCTGCCATTGCTGCTCCTGCGACGCGTTGAGCTTCAGCTGGTCGTGCAGTTTCATGACGGCGCCGAACGGGCCGCCTTCATGCCCGCCGTGCATCTGGTGCATGCCGGGGCCGCCCGGAGGCGGCATGTTGTTGGGCTGCGCGGCATGCGCAGCGCCGAATGCGAGAGCGAGCACGGTGGCGGCCGCGATGGCCACGCGGGAAGTCTTCTTATACATTTCAGAAACTCCTTGTATCCAAAGGGTCCGGCGATGCGGTGCCGGGAAAGTCGGGTACCGCATCCGGTAAGACGCAGGTTAGCGATGCAGGCTCCGGCCGGTGTTACGTGGGGCGGCGGCCCGATTACCGCGCATTACAGTTCCCTTGCGCGGTAACTCGCAGTAACCCTTTCGTCCCTTTGTTTCGTTCTTCGACTCCGCCCTCGCGCGGTAAACTTCGAGCCATGACTACCCAGATCCTCATCGTCGACGACGACCAAGAACTCCGAGACCTGCTGCGCGACTATCTCGTGCGCCAGGGGATGGAAGTGTCCGTGCTGCACGACGCGGCGACGCTCGAGAAGCGCCTCGAGCGCGAGCGGCCCGACCTGATCGTGCTGGACCTGATGATGCCGGGCGTGGACGGCCTGACCGCGCTGCGCCAGTTGCGCGCGGCCGGCGACGACATCCCCGTGATCATGCTGACCGCGCGGGCGGACGACGTCGACCGCATCGTCGGGCTCGAACTCGGCGCGGACGACTACCTCGGCAAGCCGTTCAACCCGCGCGAGCTGCTCGCGCGCGTGCAGGCCGTGCTGCGCCGTCGCCGTGCGACGCCGTCGGCGGCCGCGCCCGAACAGCGCGAGCCGTTCGCGTTCGGCCGCTTCCTGCTCGACTTCCAGGCGCGCACGCTGTCGGTCGACGGCAAGCCGGCCACGCTGTCGAGCAGCGAATTCGCGCTGCTGAAGATCTTCGTGAACCATGCGCTGCGCACGCTCACGCGCGAGCGGCTGCTCGAGCTGCTGCACGGGCCCGAGTACGACGGTACCGACCGCGGCATCGACGTCCAGGTGTGGCGCCTGCGCCGTATCCTCGAGACGGATCCGTCGACGCCGCGCTTCATCCAGACGGTGCGCGGGCGCGGCTACGTGTTCGTGCCCGACG
Source organism: Burkholderia sp. BCC1999 (assembly GCF_905339975.1). Classification (NCBI taxonomy): domain Bacteria; kingdom Pseudomonadati; phylum Pseudomonadota; class Betaproteobacteria; order Burkholderiales; family Burkholderiaceae; genus Burkholderia; species Burkholderia sp. BCC1999. Next base: position 221,324 of record NZ_CAJPHP010000004.1, read on the forward strand.
GCGAGGCTCATGCGCAAACCCATTGATTCACTGTTCGGGCGGCTGGCGCTGCTCGTCATCGGTGTCCTGCTCCTGTCGCACTTCGCGTGGTTCTTCGCGATGCGGCTCGAGCGCAACCAGATGCAGACGCGTTATGCGGTCGAGGAGGCCACCTTCCTCGTCGACGCGGTGCGCCAGCACGTCGCGCGCACGCCGGACCAGCCGCTGCCGTCGCGCGTGCGGCTCGTCGCGCCGGGCAGCGCCGACATACCGAAGGGCGGCGATTCGGGGCTGCCGCCGCCGCTCAAGCGTTTTCGCGACGACGTAAGCGACCGCATGCCGCCCGGCACGCAGGTCGAGATCGGCGCACCCGGCCATCCGCCCGTGCTGTGGGTGAAGGAGCCGGCCGACCGTAACTGGATCGTGGTGCCCGTGCAGCCGCTGCGGCCGCCGCGCTCGCTCGACCGGATGCTGCTGTGGCTCGGCACGATCTTCTCGGCCGGCGTGATCGCCGCGCTGTTCGCGGCCTGGCAGCTGCAGCAGCCGTTGCGCTCGCTCGCGCGCGCGGTTGCGCGTTTCGGCCGCGGGCAGCCGGTGCCGCCGCTGCGCGAGCGCGGCCCGCGCGAGCTGCGCCAGCTCACGCACGGCTTCAACCAGATGGTGGAGCAGGTGTCGCAGGCCGAGAGCGATCGCGCGGTGATGCTGGCGGGCGTTGCGCACGACCTGCGCACGCCGCTCGCGCGGATGCGCCTGCGGGCGGAAATGATGGACGACGCGCGGTTGCGCGACGGTGTCGTGCGCGATGTCGACTCGATGTCGCACATCGTCGACCAGTTCCTGGTGTTCGCGCACGGCGGGTCCGACCGCAGCGAACCGGTGTCGGTCGACCAGGCTTGCGAGCGGATCGCACGCAGCTATCGCGCGGTCGCACCGAACGCGCCGACGGTCCAGACGCAGCTCGACGCCGATCCGGGCTTCCGGCTGCCGACGGCCACGCTCGACCGGATCCTGTCGAACCTGCTGGACAACGCGCATGCGTATGGCGCGCCGCCGGTGATCGTCGAGACGGCGCGCACGCCGACCGGCTATGTGTTGTCGGTCAGCGACAGCGGCGGCGGGATTGCGCCGCGCGATCTGGCGGCCGCGACGCGGCCGTTCGTGCGGCTCGACCCCGCGCGCGGCGGGAATGGCCACAGCGGGCTCGGGCTCGCGATCGTCGAGCGGCTGGTGCTCAGGCTGGGCGGGGCATGCGACATCGGCAACCGCCCCGAAGGCGGCCTGCGCGTTGCGATGACATTCCCGTTCGAAGTGGTGCCGAAGGACGAACCCCACGCACAGGCCGCGTAAGCGGCTGCGGCGCCTGCCCGGCGGGGCGGGCGCCGCGCGGCATCATTCGCCGAACAGCGTGCCGAGCGTCTCGGCCGCGTTGCTGTCGATGGTGTTGTAGGTCACGGTGGTGGCCTCGAAGATGTAGACGGTCGTATACCGGCCGAGGCGCTCCAGGATTTCCTCCTGCAGCGATTCCGGCACGACGTTCATGTTCAGGTACCATGCCGTCGACGACAGCCGCGTCTGGAACGACCCATACTCCTGCATCAGTTCGTAGAACGCGTCGGCATCCTGATCGCGGCAGACGATCACCAAGTTTCCTGCCATTCCCTTTCCTCCCGCTCGTCGATCGATCCCCAAGGGGGCTAGCCCCGATCATACCCGCTTCGCCACATCCGGCTCGTGACGCCGGACACGGATTGCGCCCGTGTGCGGCTGGCGGGTTCCCGGCCGGGCCGGATCACGGCATAATTCGGGCCTGCTGCCGGCCGAAGGACTCAGGCCGGGTTGCACCGGCCGGCCGTCCGCGCGTCGGGCACGATCCGTGCGCCGCCCCCGGACGGTTGTACCTGAAATACAGGTTGGTGTAGTGTCGTGCGGTCGCGGGCCGACTCGCCCGGGTGCGCGGGTGCAGCTTGCACGCACGGCGCATCGCGCGTGCGCGAGATCGTCAGTCAATCGAATTACCGCGCCCGAGCGCTTTGCCATGAATCAACATCGACTGCCGGCTTCGTTCGGCCTTACCGGGGAGGGCGCCTGATGGACGTCGGATTCTTCAATCCGAACCGGACCGCCAACGCGTCCGCGTGGCGCGTTCTGCCGAACCGGTGGGACTTCATCGCGTTTCCGCTGATCATCTGCCTGATCGCGATGGCGGTCGTCGGTTTCCACGAAACGATGGCGCCGATCGGGACGCTGCAGACGCAGAAGATCTCGCTCGATCCGTCGAGCCTGCCCGAATACGCGTTGCGGACCACGCTGCGGATGCTCGCGGCAATGGTCGCGTCGCTCGTGTTCACGCTCGTCTACGGCACGCTCGCGGCCAAGAGCCGTCGCGCGGGCATGGTGCTGATCCCGATCCTGGACATCCTGCAGTCGGTGCCGGTGCTCGGCTTCATCTCGTTTACCGTCACGTTCTTCCTCGCGTTGTTCCCGAGCCGCGTGCTCGGCGCGGAGCTCGCGGCGATCTTCGCGATTTTCACCGCGCAGGCCTGGAACATGACGTTCAGCTTCTATCAGTCGCTGCGCACGGTGCCGCGCGATCTGGACGAAGTGTCGCGCGGTTTCCACCTGACGTCGTGGCAGCGCTTCTGGAAGCTCGAAGTACCGTTCTCGATGCCGGGCCTGATCTGGAACATGATGATGTCGATGTCGGGCGGCTGGTTCTTCGTCGTCGCGTCGGAGGCGATCACCGTCGGCAACCAGACGATCACGCTGCCGGGCATCGGTGCGTATCTCGCACAGGCGATCTCGGACAAGAACCTTGGGGCGATCGGCTGGGTGATCGTCACGATGACGGTCGTGATCCTCGCGTACGACCAGTTGCTGTTCCGCCCGCTCATCGCGTGGGCCGACAAGTTCCGGATGGAGAACACCGCGTCGGGCGATGCACCGCAATCCTGGCTGCTCGACCTCGTGCGCCGCACGCGCCTGATTCATCAGTTGCTCGTGCCGGCCGGCTGGTTGTTCGCGAAGGCCGCACGGATTCCGCTGCGCCTGCCGCTGTCGGGCGCGATGCGTTTTTCGCTGCCGCGTGTCGAGAAGAAGGCGTCGCGCACCGTCGACATCACGTGGGCGATCCTCGTGCTGATCGGCACGGCCTATATCGTGTGGCGCGTCATCAGCTTCGTGTCGACCGGCGTGACGATGGCCGAGGTCGGCCACGTGATCGTGCTCGGGCTCATCACGCTGCTGCGCGTGGTCGTGCTGATCGCGATCGCATCCGTGATCTGGGTGCCGATCGGCGTGTGGGTCGGGCTGCGCCCGAGGCTGGCCGAGAAGCTGCAGCCGCTCGCGCAGTTCCTCGCCGCGTTCCCGGCCAACCTGCTGTTCCCGGTGTTCGTGATCGTGATCGCGCGCTTTCACCTGAACCCGGACATCTGGCTGTCGCCGCTGATCGTGCTCGGCACGCAGTGGTATATCCTGTTCAACGTGATTGCCGGTGCAACGTCCTACCCGAACGACTATCGCGAAGCGGCGACGAATTTCCGCATCCGCGGCTGGCAGTGGTGGCGGCAGGCGATCCTGCCCGGCATTTTCCCGTACTACGTGACCGGCGCGATCACCGCGTCGGGCGGCGCGTGGAACGCGAGCATCGTGTCGGAAGCCGTCCAGTGGGGCAACACCAAGATCGAGGCGCACGGCCTCGGCGCGTACATCGCACAGACCACGGCTGCCGGCGATTTCCCGAAGATCATCCTGGGCATCGCCGTGATGTCCCTGTTCGTCACCCTGTTCAACCGCCTGCTGTGGCGCCCGCTGTATGCCTTCGCCGAAGCGAAGCTGCGGCTCGACTGAGACTGATTGAGAGCGAAACGCGATGCACAATCCGAATGCTGTAAACGCCCCCGTCCAGACGTCCCAGCCGCCGCGCCTCGGTGAGGAAATCCTGCGGGTCGATCACGTCTGCCGCGGCTTCAACAAGACGCAGGGCGAGCTGCTCGTGCTCGACGACGCGAACCTGTCGCTGCGCGAAGGCGAGATCGTCGGCCTGCTCGGCCGGTCCGGCTCGGGCAAGTCGACGCTGCTGCGCATCATCGCCGGCCTGATCGAGCCGACCGGCGGGGAAGTGACCTACCTCGGCAAGCCGCTGAGCGGCCCGGCCGAAGGCGTCGCGATGGTGTTCCAGACCTTCGCGCTGTTCCCGTGGCTGACCGTGTTGCAGAACGTGGAAGCCGGCCTCGAAGCGCTGGGCGTCGGCGCACGCGAGCGGCGCGAGCGTGCGCTCGCCGCGATCGACCTGATCGGTCTCGACGGCTTCGAGAACGCGTATCCGCGCGAGCTGTCGGGCGGCATGCGCCAGCGCGTGGGTTTTGCGCGCGCGCTCGTCGTCGACCCGACGATCCTGCTGATGGACGAGCCGTTCTCGGCACTCGACGTGCTGACGGCCGAGACGCTGCGTACCGACCTGCTCGACCTGTGGACGCAAGGCCGCATGCCGATCAAGTCGGTGCTGATCGTCACGCACAACATCGAGGAAGCCGTGTTCATGTGCGACCGGATCCTCGTGCTGTCGTCGAACCCGGGCCGCGTGATCGCCGAGATCAAGGTGCCGTTCAAGCATCCGCGCAACCGTCTCGACCCGGCGTTCCGCAAGCTGGTCGACGACATCTACGCGAAGATGACGGCGCGCCAGACCAACGAGGCGACGAAGAAGGGGCTCGAACTCGGCAGCTGGCTGCCGCAGGTGTCGACCAACCTGATGGCCGGCCTGATCGAAACGCTCGCGATGGCGCCGTACCATGGCCGTGCGGACATGCCGGAAATCGCGCGTACGCTGCATCTGGAAGTGGACGACCTGTTCCCGATCGCCGAAGTGCTGCAGTACCTCGGTTTCGCGGACGTGCGCGAAGGCGACGTGTTCCTGACGCCGCCGGGGCGCGTGTTTGCGGAATTCGGTACGCAGGAGCGCAAGCTGATGTTCGCCGATCACCTGCTGAAGCACGTGCCGCTCGCGGCACGGATCAAGAAGGTGCTGAACGAGCGTCCGGGCCATCGCGCGCCGCGCGTGCGCTTCGAGCAGGAGCTGGAGGATTTCCTGTCCGACGGCGCGGCCGAGGAAACGCTCGACGCGGTGATCGACTGGGGCCGTTACGGCGAGATCTTCTCGTACAACGACCAGACCGAGATCTTCAGTCTCGAGGACGTCGAGTCCTGATCGACGATGCCGGGCCGTCGGCCCGGCATTCGCATGCACCGCGCATCGCACGGTTACTGCAAATTCCCCCACCGGTCGACCGCCGGTTCCGCCGACGCCCACTTCCAGTGGGTGCCTTGCTGGCACGCATTCGCGAAATACCAGTTGGCCTTGTCGCCGTCCTTCACCGAAAACGCGAATTCCTTGCATATCGCGAGCGCCGACGCGTACGCACGCGTGACGCGCACTTCGCCTTCGCCGTTCTCCAGCGGCAGCGTGTTCTTCACCTTCCACGGCTTCACTTCGCCGACGGCCAGGCTGCCCGCGGTTTTCGCGATCGCGTCCTGCTGGTTCTGATGGAGCTGCTTCATCGTGCGGTTGACGGCCTCGTCGGTCGCGGCCTGCACGGCGATCCCGACGCCGACGCCGACCGCCGGGTTCGCGGTGACGAGGCCCGTCGCCGCGCCGGCCAGCGCGCCGCTCGCCGCGCCGACCGAGCCGCAGCCCGACAGCGCGGCCGTCGCCGCGCACAGTGCGCCGATGGCCGCGAGACGGATCGCGACGCTCATTGCAGCGCGCCCCAGCGTTCGGTCGCCGGCTCGGCCGACGCCCATTTCCACACGGGGCCGTCGCGGCAGAGGGTGGCAACGTAGAACGCCGACTGCGCGGCCTTGTCGGGTTTCGCGGGCGTGTCGACCGCGAACACGATTTCCTTGCAGTCGAGCGGGCCGACGCTGATCATCCGGCTGACCGTCACGCGGCCCTGTTCGTCGTCCTCGATCGGGAACGAGTGGTGCGTCGACCACGGCGCGACGCCGCCCACGTCGAGCGGACCGGCCGCCTTCGCGATCTGTTCCTGTGTGTAACGGTGTGCGACGCGCTGCGAGTACTGGACGCCGGCCCGCGCGCCGGCCACGGCGCCGAGGCCGATACCCGTCGCGACAGCAGCGTTGTTCGTGACCTTGGAAGCGATCGCGGCGCCCGCGATACCGGCGCCGGCTGTCGCGCCTTCGCTGTACAGCGAGTTGCAGCCTGACAGCAGTGAGGCCGTGGCGATGACGGCCAGCACGACGCGCGCCGGCATGGCCCGACGCGGCGATTCGAAACGAATGTTCATCCCTGAGTGCAAGTCCTGTCTGGGTGAGCGGCGGCGCATGCACGCCCTGATGCCGCATCATTGTTTCGCAATTGTCATAGGAAAACTGCAAAGCTTTGACAAATCGCCGGCCGGCATCTCGCGCGCCTACGCGCGGCGCTATTGTCGGATAGATGATTGACGAGGGGTCGAAACGTTACAAATTGAAGGTAATTGTTACCTCGGCGTGCAAGGAACCGACCTAGACTGTTTTGTTATGGAATGTTTCTTCGACGGCCTCGAGCCGCGCCGCACATGAGACACCCAGCCATGCGTCGTTCAAAACGGTTGTCACACCGGCCACCTGACGCGGGGGCGGATCGCCCGCGTCCGCAGACCGACGCGCCATCGGCACCGCCTGCCGGCGCGCCCGACGAGACGCCGTCCGACGGTGATCACAACCAGGGCGGCGCTCGCCCGGAAGGGCTCGACTATCAACGCGACCTCGGTCAGGAGCAGGACGCTTGACGCCGTCGTCGCCGCATTCCATCGCCGTATTTCATTGCATTTCTCGGAACTGAGCCGACGCGCGGCCGCCTTCTGGCAGCCGTGTCCGCTTGGGTGCGCGTCGCGCGCCCGCCAATCGAATCGAGGAGGGGAAGCCGCATGAGCAGATTGATCGTGGTATCGAACCGTGTCGCCGCCGGCGAAGACACGCGCCCGAGCGCGGGCGGCCTGGCCGTCGGCGTGATGGATGCGCTGAAGGAAAGCGGTGGCGTCTGGTTCGGCTGGAACGGCGAGATCGGCGGTACGCCCGACGCCGAACCGACGATCCAGCGGGACGGCAACGTCACGTATGCGACGGTCGGGCTGACCCGGCGTGACTACGATCAGTACTATCGCGGTTTCTCGAACGCGACGCTGTGGCCGGTGTTCCATTACCGCGGCGATCTCGCGCGCTTCGATCGTCAGGAGTACGCCGGTTATCTGCGCGTGAACGCGATGCTTGCGAAGCAGCTTGCCGCGCTGCTGCGGCCCGACGACCTGATCTGGGTGCACGACTACCATCTGCTGCCGTTCGCGCATTACCTGCGCGAGCTCGGCGTGAAGAACCCGATCGGCTTTTTCCTGCACATCCCGTTTCCGTCGCCCGACATGCTGCGCCTCGTGCCGCCGCATGAGGAACTCGTGAAGTTCATGTGCGCGTACGACATCGCGGGCTTTCAGACCGAGGCCGACAAGCAGGCATTCACCGACTACATCGAACGGCGCGGGATCGGCGCGGCAAGCGACGACGGGATGCTGCACGCGCACGGTCGCGTCGTGAAGGTCGCCGCCTATCCGATCGGCGTGCATCCCGACGCGATCGCGCAGGCGGCCGTCCAGTACGGCACGCGCAAACCGGTGAAGATGCTGCGCGAGGCGCTCGACGGCCGCAAGCTCGTGATGAGTGTCGATCGTCTCGATTACTCGAAGGGGCTCGTCGAGCGCTTCCAGTCGTTCGAGCGGATGCTCGCGAACGCGCCGGGCTGGCAGGGGCGCGTGTCGCTGTTGCAGATCGCGCCGCCGACGCGTTCGGATGTGCAGACCTACCAGGACATTCGCGAAACGCTCGAAGGCGAAGCCGGCCGCATCAACGGCCGTTTCTCGCAACTCGACTGGACGCCGATCCAGTACCTGAACCGCAAGTACGAGCGCAACCTGCTGATGGCGTTCTTCCGGATGTCGCAGGTCGGCTACGTGACGCCGCTGCGCGACGGGATGAATCTCGTCGCGAAGGAGTACGTCGCGTCGCAGGATCCGGCCGATCCGGGCGTGCTCGTGCTGTCGGAGTTCGCCGGTGCGGCGGCCGAGCTGACCGGCGCGCTGCTCGTCAATCCGTACGACCTGTCGCAGATGGCCGAGGCGCTCGAACGTGCGCTGTCGATGCCGCTCGCGGAGCGGCAGGCGCGTCATGAGGAGAACCTCGCGCGGCTCCGTGAAAACGACCTGTCGGTCTGGCGCGACACGTTCGTCGCGGACTTGCGCAGTGTCGCGGCGGTAGCGTCGGTCACGCAACGTGCGGGCCGGCGGGTTGCGCATGCGTGAATTCGCATCGGGCGCGGGCGCCGGGGACGAGGCGGCGGACGACGCCGTCGGCCGTTTCTTCGTCGTGACGGGCGGCCCGGGTTCGGGCAAGAGCACCTTGCTCGATGCGCTCGAGCGCGCCGGTTTTGCGCGTTCGCAGGAGGCCGGGCGCGGCGTGATCCGCGACCAGATGGCCATCGACGGCGTCGCGCTGCCGTGGCGCGACCCGGCCGCGTTCGCCGAGCTGATGCTGAGTTGGGAGATGCGTTCGTACCACCTCGCGCGGCAGGCGCGCGGGCCCGTGTTCTTCGATCGCGGCGTGCCGGACGTAGTCGGCTACCTGCGGCTGACCGGGCTGGCGGTACCCGCGCATGCGGAAGCCGCGGCCCGCCGTTTCCGCTATCACCGGCGCGTGTTCATCGCCCCGCCGTGGCCCGAGATCTATGCGCAGGACACGGAGCGCCGGCAGGATTTCGCGGAAGCCGAGCGGACCTACGATGCGATGGTCGACTGCTACACGTCGTATGGATACCGGCTGATCGAGTTGCCGCGCGTGAGCGTGAAGGCGCGCGTGCGTTTCGTGATGGACGCGCTCGACGCCGCGTGACGCGCGTCGCGTGTGCCGACGCGCGGCGGCGTCAGGTCGCTGCGTCCGGCCGTGGCGACGTGATGCGCAGCATGCTCACGACGGCCGCCACCGCCGCGAAGGCCGTGGCGACGTAGAGCGCAATCGTCGGCCCGCGATCCGGCGACAGCCCGAAAATCAACGCCACCAGCGCGGCGCCGAGTGTCTGGCCGGTCAGGCGCGCGGTGCTCAGCATGCCGCCCGCACCGCCGCTGCGCTCGCGCGGCGCCGACGACAGCATCGCGCGGTTGTTCGGCGACTGGAACAGCCCGAAGCCCGCGCCGCACAGCGCCATCCGCCACACGATGTCGACGGTGCCCGGATGCGCGCCGATCGTTGCGAGCGACAGCAGCCCGGCCGCGAACAGAGCAAGCCCGATCCCGCCGAGGATACCGGCCGAATAGCGGTCCGACAGCACGCCTGCAAGCGGCGCGGCGAACACGATCACGAGTGGCCACGGCGTCATGTAGAGGCCCGTCTCGACCTGCGAGAAGCCGAGCGAGTTCTGCAGCCAGAACGGCAGCGCGACGAAGGCGAGCATCTGCGACGTGAACGATGCCATCGACGTGTAGATCGACAGCGCGAACATCGGGATGCGCATCAGGTCGACGGGCAAAAGCGGCGCCGGCTGCGACAGCTGGCGCTTCACGAAGAAGTAGCCGACGACGAACGCCACCGCCAGTTCGGCCGCGACATACGCGTGGCCTTCGCCGTGCCCGAGCCCGTCGACGGCCGTGATCAGCAGGCCGAACACGCACGCGTTCATCAGCGCGCTCGGGAAATCGTACGGCGCGTCGTGCAGCGGGTTGGACGGCAGCGCACGCAGGCTGCCGAGAACCGCGGCGATGCCGATCGGCACGTTGACCGCGAACAGCCAGGGCCACGACGCGAACGACAGGATCGCGGACGCGACCGTCGGCCCGATCGCCGACGACAGCGCGACGACCATCGCATTGATCGACAGCCCGCGCCCGAGCATCGACGACGGGTAGATCATCCGCACGAGTGCCGCGTTGACGCTCATGATGCCGGCCGCGCCGAACCCCTGGATCACGCGCATCACGGCCAGCATCGGCAGCGAGCCGGCGAGCGCGCAGCCGAGCGAGGCCGCGGTGAACAGCGCGAGCCCGGCGATGTAGATGCGGCGATAGCCGATGCGCTCGCCGAGCGACGCGAGCGGCAGCAGCGTGATCGTGACCGCGAGCTGGTAGGCGTTGACGATCCAGATCGATGCGGCGTCGGACGCGTGCAGGTCGCGTGCGATCGTCGGCAACGCGACGTTCGCGATCGCGCCGTCGAGCACGGCGAGCGTGATGCCCAGCGCGACGCAGACGATCGCCCAGTAACGTTGCGGAAGCGGCAGGCCGGTATCGGCGTTCATGACGGGAGCTAGAGCAGGGTTGTCCGCACGCCCGGTTGCCGGTTGCGTGCGCAACCATGCGGGAGGGTGGAGGCGGCGATGAACGGACCGGCCGGCGCGGCTGCACCGGAACGGGGCCGGTCGAGTGTATCACCGGGCCGCGTGACGCGACGCCGGCACGCGCGGCTGCCGGCCGGAGCGGGCACTCAGCCTTCGAAGTCGAGACCGCCGAGCCGCACGAGCGGGTCGGCCTGCGTACGCGACGCGAGATCGATGTCCCGCGCACCCTGCCACGCCCCCAGCTTTTTCGGCAGCGCGGCCAGGTAGTGCTCGAAGCGCTGCGGGCCGTCCGGCGCCATCAACCGCTCGATCTCGTCGGTATCCCAGGTCAGCTCGAGGTTCAGCGGATGCTCGAAGCCGCTCACATGCTCGTGCGGCGCGCTGCGGATCTGCACGCGCGTCGGATGCCCGTGGCCGCCGTATGGCACGACGTCGGTCAGCACGTGCTCGGCGAAGAAGGCGGCGATTGCCTGCGCGATGCGCGGCGCGAATTCGGTATCGAAACGGCGGGCGGTTTCGGGCTGCATGAAGGCGTCTCCTGTATGCCGAAAATCGTAGCACGGCGGCGCGACGTTCCGGTGGGTGCGATACCGGTAATCGCGCGTTACCACTTGCTGCATCTATTACGGCCGCGTGCAGCCACAATGCATCGCATCCAGTACCACTTCGCGTGGGAGTCCATCATGAAAAAGATTGCCGCAGTGTGTGTCCTCGCCGGTTCGCTCGCCATCGCGGGGCCGGCGTCCGCGCATGGCCGCGACGGCGGCGCAGTCATCGGCGCCTTGATCGGCGGCGCGGTGCTGGGCGCGATCGTGACGTCCGCGATGAGTCCGCCCGTCGCGTATCAGGCGCCCGTGTACCAGGCACCGGCCTATCAGCCGCCGACGTACTACCAGGCGCCGGCATACCAGCAGCCTGCGTATCCGACCTATCAGCAGGCGCAGTACCAGGACGAAGGCCCGAACTATTGCTACGACCGCTACCAGCGTGCGTATGTGTGCGGTGCGCCGGTGCAGGGCGGCTACGCGCAGCCGGCCGGCTGGTAAGCGGAGGCGCGTGACACCTGAATGGGCAGGGTGCCGGCAGCCCGATACTTGCCGACATTCATATCGCAGGACCGGACGACAAAAGGCCCTCGCTTCATGCGAGGGCCTTTGCTTTTGTGCGGCCGTCCGTTCGTCTGCTTGACGCACGACCGGCCATCGACGGGCCGTGCCCGGATACAAACGGTTGCAATTGCGCGTCAGTGGCGATGGCCGCCACCGCCGTCACCGCGCCCGCCGCCATCGTTCCAGTCGCCGCGGTGCCCGCCGCGTCCCCAGCCGTTGCCGCGATTGCCGCGATCGCCGTCCCAACGGTGGTAGTCGCGCCGGCCGCGATCCCAGTCGCGCCCGCCGCCACCGCCCCAGATGTTGACCGTGCCGTACACGGGGGACGGTGCGTATGCGTAGCCGGGATCGGAATAGTAGGGCTGCCCGTAGCCGTATCCGGCGTCCGGGGCGACGACGCAGCCGGCCAGCAAGGTCGCGACGCCGGCGGCAGCAATGAGCTTCAGCATGATGTTCTCCGTTGGTTGCCGTATAAGTACCGCGCACGGGAGCCGGCGACTGTTTGCAATTGTGTCTGCAAATTACAGCTCCGTAAGGGCCTGATGCGAAAGTGTTAGCATCCGGGGCTCATTTGTTTTTCAGGAGCACATCGATGAAATTCGCGATCCGGGCCGTGCTGGCCGCTTTCTGCGTCACGACTGCCGCCGCGTGTGTGGCGAGCCCCGCATCGGCGCCCGCCGTGCCGGCGGAGTCGATCAAGATGTTTCCGCAGGCGGCGGCCGGCCAGCAGCGCGTCGTGATCGGGCTGCCCGCGCTCGAGAACGAAGGCGATGCGCGCGTCGAGCTGATGATCGGCAAGACGCTGCAGACCGATTGCAACCAGCAGTGGTTCGGCGGCGAGCTCACCGCCGAGGACGTGAAGGGCTGGGGCTATACGTACTACCAGCTCACCGACGTGAAGGGGCCGGCCTCGACGCTGATGGCGTGCCCGGGCCAGGCGCCGCAGCAACGCTTCGTGCAGGTACGCGGCGACGGCCAGCTGCTGCGCTACAACAGCCGCCTGCCGCTCGTCGTCTATGTGCCGGACGGTTTCGAGGTGCGCTATCGCGTGTGGCATGCGTCGAAGGACGTGCAGCACGCGGCGAAGCAGTAACGATGCGCCGGCGCGGCCGCGCACGGCCGCGTCGTTATTCGGTTAGGCGCCGCGCGCGCCGACGAGCGCCGGCCATGCGGCCAGCGCGGCTTGCGCGATGGCCTCCAGATCGCGTCGGCTCGCACCGTCGCGCGCCTGGATCGACATGCCCTGCTGGACTGTCACGTAGTACCGCGCGATCGCATCGAGGTTCGCGTCCGCCGCGATCTCGCCGGTCGCGATGCCTTGCCGGAGGCGCTTCCGCAGCGCCTCGACCGTGCCCTCGCGCATCGCAATCAGCGTTTGCCGGACCGTATCGGACCGTTCGGCCGGATGCAACGCCGACAACACGACCAGACAGCCGGCCGGCTTCGAGCGCCGCGTGAACACACGCGCCGTATCCATCAGATAGTTCTGCACGGCGTCGTGTGCGCTGTCCGCCCGTTCGACGCCTCCCCAGAGTTCCCGTCCCTCCGTTGCGCCGTAGTGCTCGAGCGCCTGCCGGAACAACGCTTCCTTGCTGCCGAACGCCGCATACAGGCTCGGCGACGCGATGCCCATCGCGGTCGTCAGGTCGGTCATCGACGCCCCCTCATAGCCGAGGCGCCAGAACACCTCCATCGCGCGATCCAGCGCCGCTTCCTTGTCGAAGCTTCTCGGTCGGCCCCGTTCAGCCATTGCATCCGTCCCTTCGTCGATTTCTGTATCGATCGATAAAATAAATCAATTGACTGTGGCGCGCAACTTGCCACATTCTGTGTCGGTCGTTACATAAATGAGGAAAGGAACCGACATGAACCGACTTCAGGGCAAGCGTGCACTCATCACGGGCGGCAGCCGCGGCATTGGCGCGGCAATCGCGAAACGGCTGGCGGCCGATGGCGCGGACGTTGCAATCACCTACGAAAAATCGGCCGAGCGGGCGCAGGCGGTCGTCGCGAGCATCGAGGCGCTGGGCCGCCAGGCCGTCGCCATCCAGGCCGACAGCGCCGATCCGGTTGCGGTGCGTGACGCGGTCGACCGTGCCGCGGAGGCATTCGGCGGACTCGACATCCTCGTCAACAACGCGGGGATTTTCCGGGCCGGCACGCTCGACGACCTCACGCTCGACGATATCGACGCAACGCTGAACGTGAACGTGCGCGCGGTGATCGTCGCGTCGCAGGCGGCGGCGCGGCATCTCGGGGAGGGCGGGCGGATCGTATCGACCGGCAGTTGCCTCGCGACGCGCGTGCCCGATGCGGGGATGAGCCTCTATGCAGCGAGCAAGGCCGCGCTGATCGGCTGGACGCAGGGGCTCGCGCGCGATCTCGGCTCGCGCGGCATCACGGTGAATATCGTGCACCCGGGCTCGACGGATACCGATATGAATCCGGCCGATGGCGAACATGCCGGTGCGCAGCGATCGCGGATGGCGATTCCGCAGTACGGCAAGGCCGACGACGTCGCGGCGCTCGTGGCGTTCGTCGTCGGGCCGGAAGGGCGATCGATCAATGGCACCGGCCTGACGATCGACGGCGGTGCGAACGCGTAAGGTCCGACGCCCGGCGTGATTCGGCCGGGCGGCGTGGTGTTCGTTATCGGCAGCCGAGCTGCTGATGCTCGGCTTCCAGGTCGGCCCGTTTGTCATAGGCGCGCAGTTCGTTGCGCGGCTTGCCGTCCGGGCCGAAGCCGCGCACGACCTTGTGACCGCGGTCGGGGGCGTGCGTGACCGCGTCGACGCCTGCGGCCAGTTCGCGGCAGCGGGCGTGGGGCGATGTGCTTTCCAGATGCGGTGCTGCGGCAGCCGTGACATTGGCGATGCCCGGGCTGACATAGCGTGGCCTGGTGGGTGCCGTGCCGGTATCGGTGGCGTTCGCCGTGCAGGTCAAGGCCGAAAGCGCGGCCAGCGCCGCGATGGTTCGAATCATGGTCGGGTGCGGGTGCGGGTGCGGGAGAAGGTTCGGGATTCTACGCAATGCGCAGTGCGTGTCCGCGGGGATCGGACGAAGTGCGATCGCATGTCGCATGTCACGACGATGAAACGCAGAGGATCGCCAACGGCTTGTGCGTACGGCGCACAGTGCGACACGGCGGACGAAGGCCTCATTTACAAAGACGCCACGTGTACTTAGGATGGCGCCATCTCGGGCTCGTCAGAAATCCTATGCGAACAGTTGATCGGGCGATGCTCGCCTTGCTTTGCCTTGGCCTCGCCGCGTGCGGTGGCGGCGACAACAATGCGGCGCAGACCGTTGCGGGCACACCCGTTTCGCCGGCGTCGTCCGCCGAGCCTGCCAGCGCGGCGTCCGGCAGCTCGTCTTCATCGGCGAGTCCCGCCAGCCCCGTGCCGGCGTCCAGTGCGGCCGGCACGACGCCCGGCGCGGCATCCAGTGTGGCCGGAGCGACGCCCGGCGCGGCATCCAGTGTGGCTGGCACGGCCTCCGGAGCGGCGCCTTTGCCCACGCAAGGTGCAAATTCCGTTCTCGTCGCCGACGTAACCGTCTATCCGGCCGCAGACGGCAGCGATCAGGCCGATGCGCTGCAAAAGGCATTCGACAGCCTGAAGACCGGCCAGCGCCTCGTCATCGCGCCGGGGCGTTACGTCGTCGGGCATTCGCTCACGGTCAGCGTGCCGCAGGCGGTGATTTCCGGATACGGCGCGACGCTGGCCGCCACGAATCCCGCGGACCAGACGATCGTGATGAGCGGCACCGGTTCGACGCTCGTGGGCGTGACGCTGGTCGGTATCGGCACAACGCGCCTTACGACGCCGGCGTCGACCAAGGTCGAGGTGACGGGCGCGGGCGTCCAGGTGCTGAAAGTGACGATCGACGGCGGCGCGAGTGCGGGGATTTTCGTGTTCGGTGGCAATGGCGTCGCGATCGTCGGCAATACCGTCCATGCGACGCTGGCCGATGGCATCCACACGACCAACGGATCGATCAACGTGCTCGTGCAGAACAATACGGTGACGGCCACCGGCGACGACCTGATCGCCGTCGTCAGCTATCTCGGCGACGGCCGTCTCAGCAGCAACGTGCTGATCGACCATAACGCGGTGTCCGGCAACCCGTGGGGGCGCGGCATTGCGGTGGTCGGCGGGCAGGCCGCGACGATTTCGAACAATACGGTCGACGGCGTGCAGAAGGCGGCCGGTATCCTGGTGGCGCAGGAGGACAGCTGGAACACGTATGGTGCATCGAACGTCATGATTACCGGCAACGTCGTGACCAACATCCAGAATTCGAACGTGAACAACGGACTGCAGCCGACGCAGCAGGCAGCGATCGAACTGGACACGTGGACGGGAACGGTGACGAACGTGGCGGTGACGGGCAACAGTGTGTCCGGCTCCGGTTATGCCGGTTTTCGGGCGTACGGGAATGTGTGTTCGTTCAGCGTAACGGGGAATACGTTCTCGTCGATCGCGGGTGCGCCGCTGTCGCTGCTGGCGAGCGGGTGTGCGGCGAGCCAGATTGTTGTCGATGCGAACCGGTTGGGCGATGGCAGTTTGATGGCGCTGCCGTCGGGGGCATCGGCGACGGGGACGTTTAACGTGACCGGTGCAGATGCGAGTTTGATGCCGCAGGTACGGACGGGGTTGATGTGAGGGTGCGGGCGGTGGTCGCCTGATGGCGTTGTGCGAGCGCGGATCCGGCAGGTCGAGGCTGGTGGTGGCGCGTAGCGGGGGAGGTGTGGGGCTTGGCTGGTCCCCCCGACAGGAATCGAACCTGTATCTAGCGCTTAGGAGGCGCTTGTTCTATCCATTGAACTACGGGGAGCGGATAGTTTGAGCGGGATAGGCTGAACCCTTGTGAATCAGGCTCTTTGCCTTGTCCTGTGTGCCTTTCCGGGATTTTCGTCTTTCCGCGTATGACGCGAAATGACGGGTTGTGAAGCATAGTTTAACGCCCCGCCTGCTACAATTCTGCTACAAATCAACCCTGTAGCAGCGTATGTGAATGACGCATTGCTACAGTCCACAAACGGGGTGTTTCATGGCTTCGATCCTCAAGATCGGCGACCGCTGGCGGGCTCAGGTCCGCCGGCGGGGACAGAGTATATCAAAGACATTTCGAACGAAGGGCGCGGCCGAAGCGTGGGCGCGCGAGATCGAGGGCGGTATCGACAAGGGGCAAGCTGCCGTCGACGAGCAGACGATCACGGTCGGCGAGCTGGTGCGCTTGTATCGAAACGCTCGCAATGATTCCGGCCGACCGGTCGCCGAGAAGTCGAACGAAGACTACATGCTCAAACGGCTGGAAAGTCACTTTGACGATGAGGTGGCGGCGAAGCTATCGACCAAGCGGCTGGTCAAGTTTGCCCAGGAGCGAAAGAAAGAGGGGGCAGGGCAGTACACGATCGACATGGACGTATCCAAGCTCGGGACGGTGTACAAACACATGGCCTCGCTGCTCGATCTGCGGTTGCCGCACGCTCCGAGCATTGCGCGGCCGACCCTCGATCACCTGCAGCTCATCGGGCCGGGGAAGCATCGCGATCGGCGGCCGACGCGCGAAGAGATCGTGAAGATCTTCGAGTGGTTCGCTGAACATCCGGAGCGCGAACAGGCGGTGCCGGATGTTATCCGCGTGGCGATGAAAAGCGCATTCCGGCGTGGCGAGCTATTTCGGTTGACTTGGTCGGACCTCGACGTCGAGCGCCGGCTCGCGCTCGTCCGCGATCGCAAACATCCGCGACAGAAGAAGGGCAACGACGAGTGGGTGCCGCTGATCGGCGACTCGCTCGAAGTGTTGCTGCGTCAGGCGCGATATCCGCTGCCACCGGCATACGAGGCGAAGCGCAAGGCGGACCCGAGGATCGAGCCGCATCCGAACGAGTACATCTTTCGGTTTGGTAAGAGTACAGCCAGCAAATATTTCAAGCTTGCATGCGTTGACAAGGGTATCGTTGACCTGCGTTTGCATGACTTGCGGCATGAGGCAACGAGCGCACTCTTCGAGGGCGGCTGGGAGATCCCGGAGGTGGCGGCGGTTACGGGGCACAAGGACTGGCGCAATCTGAAGCGCTACACGAATCTTGATCCGGCTCAAGTCGCAAAAAAGGGTCGCACCAGCGGCGTTGAGTATTCGTAAAACGGTGATGTTAGGTTCGCGGGTGCTTCTGTCCGTGCGGGACGACATTCATGGCGCACCACAGTCAAGTTTGATAGTATCGCGCCGTATACAAAGGAAAGTTCCGTCAGTCAAGACATGATACGACTCCAGAATCCAGCGCTCGGGCAGGTAACGTTCCTGCTGAACTTCAAGGAGCCTCAGACGAACATCCGCTTCGCCCAAGGCGACGCGGAGGTTGCGTTTGGGTCGTTTGGTGCAGGACAGTCGCAGCAAACGAACGTGCCCGATGCGGCGGATCCGTCGATGCCGCGGATTATCTTTGCGAAGGATCGTAATTCGATCGCGATTTCGCAGATTTCCGTCCAGTATACGCGCGGGGCTGTACCTCGACCTCATGGGACTTTGGATCAGCAGTTGCAGACTGTTGTAGAAGAAATTCAAAACTTTTACCGACAGGCACTGGAATTTCGACCGGCGCACCAGTACGTGCATGAAGCAGTAATTGTGCAGATTAATTATCCGTCTTCGGAGTCGATGGCTGATCTGCATAAGTATGTGTACGATCGCTTCATTTCATTCCGGCCGCTCGGCGAACTGGCGAGTGTTCAGCTTCAAATTGGCTTTAAAATTAATGATCTGTATTTCAATTTGGGTGCGTCGGTGTATCAGACTCGTCATTTTGAGTGGAAAAGTCCCGCGCAGGCTGGCATCAATCCATCGACCGTGATGCTTGCGCTAAACAGTGGCAAGCTTATTGAGAAGGGTTTGCAGTTTACGATCGATGTCAATGACCGCCCGCGACATGAGGTGGGGCGGAGTAAAGACGCAGCAACTCCCGACAAATTGCTTGAGACGATTTGTCGATTTACTCGCGAGCAATTGCCGACTATTGTCAGCGACAAATGATGACCTCGAACCTTCCTGTGTTTCTAACTCAACCCGTGACGACTGGAGCGGAAGAGTGGCGTGTTCCATTTGACCCTAACACGCCCTCGCTTAACCTCGATCATTTTATTCAGCTGTCGACCGATCATACGACGCGTTCATATGTTGTGCGCTCAATTGATTCCGATAGTTTCATGAGCGCGATGTTTACATGGGCATGCGACCGAGTCGGTGAAATCGACTTGCTAAAGTCGTTTGCCGCCTGGCAAAAGCGTAAGCTGGATTATGATGGTTTGTACACTGCCTATCTGCTCGAGGCGCTTTCAGAAGAGGAATTTGTTTCCGAAGCACATTCCTTTGCTACGGTACTGGAGCAGCCAGACGAGCAGCGGATTCTGGACGTCGCTGAACGGTTAGCGGCACTGCTTCCGTTTGAAGTCACAACTGCCGATCTCGCAGAGTTTCTCAAAACAGAGCCGCGTCTCGTTTTGGAGGCGATTGCCAGTTCGGACAAGCCGAAGCTGCGTGCTTTGTTGCCTGAGCATATTTTGAAAGCGGACGACCGGAAGTACTTGAACCACGAGCAAACGGGCGAATAAGAGATGGCTCACGCGATTGCTATTTGTTCTTCGATAGAAGCGGAAAAGATCGAACTTAAGACGCGAAAGTTCAATGCGTCTCCGCCAACCATTGATCCGGGATCAAAGCAAATGCGTTGGGGGTTCCAGCTTGGGATGAACAGTAGCGCGTGGATCGATCAACCATATTCTTCTCCCATGAATGACGTCGTATTTACGACGTCTATGGTCGCGCAGGGCGACTTGTTGACCGGCGGTTGTATTGACGGCTGGTCGCGGAAGCCTTTAGGGAAACCGCACGTCTCGAAAGGCTCCGCTTCGCATTCTGCTACATTCGTCTCCATCAAGGGCGGTTGCTATGCCCATATTCAGACTCCTGCGCGTGAACATCTTGACTCGCCCGCCATGGCCGGGAAGATCAAAGAAGTCGCGCAGGAGGCTCGCGAACGTGTCCCCGCAGTTGCCGCAAACCTCGACGATTCGGCTAAATAGCTGTTCATGCAGCTAGTCGCCGTGCCCGTGCTGACATGTCGTCCAGATACTCGGCAACGGCATCGTATGCAGCGAAGCGCGCCCCGCCTTCCTTGTACGTCGGGATCGGAAATGTCTCGGCACTAATCTGGTTGCGGATCGTGCCTTCCGACATTAGCAGTAGCTGGGCGAGCTGCGCCAGTGTCATGCGTGGGCCGTACTTTTCAAGGATGTACGCGCGCGTCAAAAGGCTCACAGCGATCCCCCATTCAGGTGGTCATGACGGGATTCGTCACCCGGATTTGGATCGATGCGCTCGATCTCGGCGAGGATCAGTGCGCCGGCCTTCACCAGTTCGCGTCGACGATTGTCGTCAATCTTGGCGCTCCAGCCTTCCGGTAGGATTGCTTGGCCGCACGTCGCGCCGTAGCCGGTATC
Source organism: Burkholderia sp. BCC1999 (assembly GCF_905339975.1). Classification (NCBI taxonomy): domain Bacteria; kingdom Pseudomonadati; phylum Pseudomonadota; class Betaproteobacteria; order Burkholderiales; family Burkholderiaceae; genus Burkholderia; species Burkholderia sp. BCC1999. The sequence goes on from NZ_CAJPHP010000004.1 coordinate 241,288, forward strand.
GGCCGCAGTCCAGTCCCGGACGCTCGGGGGCATCGCATAGTGCGAAGCGAGCGCTGCAATCTCACCGCATACATATCCATCGTCGCGGTCGGCGGTCCAGCCTTTTTCCGCGATCTGCCGGCGACGCTCCATGAGTACGTCGACAGCAGCCGGGGTCAGGTCGCACGCGCCGGCGATTGCAGACGCGGTGCGCCGTTCAAGTAGAAGTCGAAGGATGGTGTCAGGGTTCGCGAGGGCGATATAGGTGGCATCGCGCAACGCTTGATCATAGTCCTCGTTCCCGGTCGGCCGGCAGTCGCAAATATCCTTCAGGTCGTCGCGCTCGTTTTCTACCCATGCGCCGACGTTGATCCAGTTCCCCTTGGTGGCTTTTTCGGCGGCCGCTTGCAGGGCATCGTAGTTGCTAGTGGTGTTTTCCATGATGCTCCTCGATTATCGAATGGCGCTGACGATACGATCGAGCTTGCCGTCGATCTCCAAGGTGACCAATACCTGCATAGCTGTTGCCATGCGTTCGAGGACGGTGGCGTACCGTTCAAGGCGGTCGATATCCGCCGTTTTCAAGAGGCGTTGCATCGTGTCGCCGAGTTCGTTTGCAGACTTCCGGACGCTACCTGCCGCTTTCTTCGTCGACTCTGCAACCTGCTTCTCGGCGTCGACCATGCGAGACAGCGAGCGCTCAAAGAGTGCGATTGCGTCGTGGGTAGCGGACTCGGCTTTTGCAAAATCGGTATTCATATCTTTTGTTTTTCGCTGAAAGTAGTTTGTATCTGCGTTGATGGAATTCGCAATCATCGTGGCCGCTTCTGCGGGGTCGAAGAGAGGGCCTTCACTGTCTTGCCTGATCGGTTTGAGTCCGCACACTTCAAATGGACTCCTTCGTCGTGTCATTTCACTGTGCCTTGTGTTGTGGAAGTGCGCGGGCGAGTTGCATCAAGCCGGTTTCGAGTGTGATCCCGGCGGTTGCTGCCCAGGTGCGCGTGTCCTGCGCCGCCTTGTGGCGAGCGAACGATCCGATCTCGTCGGCCATGAGGTCCAGCAGCTCGACGTCGGCCGCGTGCGAGATGTCGGTGATCAACGCGCGGATCTCGATGCGTAGGGCGTCGAGCCGCGAGAGCCTGCCTTGGCGGGGCTCCGCCAAGGCTTCGTTCGTTTGGATAGGTTTGCGCCGCGCGAGCGGCGCTTCGTCCTTCTGGATCGCTTTTGCGGGCGTCAGCCCGCTGAAGTCCGACTGCATCGAAGTGCCGTTGACGCTCGCCAGTGCGATAGCCGGGCGCTTCTCCGCGTGTTCCCGCTTTCGCGGCAGCGGACGTGGGGTAGAAAGGGCCGGGCGCGGGGTCAATTTGCGGCTCCGGTCGGGAACGGCCATGCGGATGCGGGGTCGAGGCCGGGCTTTGCTTTCCGCGCCGGGAATGCTGTATCGAGCAGCGCCTTATTCGACGCGATCCGCTGCTTATGGCCGATGGCCGTCAACACATCCGACAAATCAGGGCGTTCACCCCTGTTGGTGGCGGCAAAGAATTCGACCGTCATGTCGGGATCGGGCATGTCGATGATCCCGTGCGCCCATTCGAGAATGCGCTTGAATGATGCTTGCTCGGCTTTCGTTCGCCCGTGGACCGGTGATTTGATCGTCTCGATGAGCCGCGCTGCGCCGGAACGAATCGCTTGAACGCGCGTCCATACCGCGCGCGTCTGGTGCGATACCTTCAGCGGGTCGCTCGCGAAGCTGGTCCCGGTGTTGTATTCGATCGCGTAAATCCACGCGCCCGGTGCGGGTTGAGCGACGCGAATGTAGGCCAGCGGGCCCTTGATTCTCCCGGTTCGGTCAGGTCCGCATACCGTATCGATAGGCTCGCAGCCGCCATTTGCGTCCGGCTCGGAGACCGGCCAGATCTTTCCGGACGAAGGGCAACCGAGAAGATCGGCGGGCGGCAGCAGCGCAGTGTGTACTGCTTCGATGGTCGGCTTTGCCAGTCGGCCGAAATTCTTGTCATGGAGTACAGCCTGCAGGGCCTGCAAAAGTTGCTTTGACTGTTTCTCACTGATCTTGGCAGGGGCGCTTTGGCGAGACGTTGCCTGCATCGGCGCCTGCGTTTCGATCCTGGCTTCGGCGGCCGTCGATGCGGCGAGCTGTGCGGCGTCGGACGTGGCATCGGTGTCCGTATCGGTGTCGGCGGGTGCGGGAGCTGCATGCTCGGGCGAAGGTTCCGGGTCCGGGTGCGTATCGAGCAGGGGCGCTGCATCGAGGTACTTCTTCGTGACCTTCGTCTTGCCGGCTTCAGCGGCTTTGGCGATCCCGACGACGATGCGTTCCAGTGCTTTGTCGCCGCCGTGCAGGCGGATCTGCTCGATGGCCAGTGTGCCGGTACATTGGCCGTTCCGTACGAGCTGATGCAGTTCAGCCGGAGCCCGTTCTAGCAGACCGACGTCGCGGATCGTTTGATCGGTGACGTTCAAGCGCTTGCAGATGGCGGCAAGCGTCATGCCTTGAATGTCGCGCAGCTCTGCGACGGCAGCGGCCAGATCAAGCGGCGACGACTGCTTGCCGTTGTTGCTGAGATAGCCGTCGATCACCATTTCGGCGCGATTGACGGTCTTGGCGTCACGGACGACGACCGGGATCTTGCCGATGTCCTTTCCTGCTTCGATTGCCTTGCCGGCAGCAAGGTAGCGGTGCTGCCCTTTGTATACGAAAAACAGATCCTTGCCCTTGACCTTCCGCGCGTAGCAATGGAGCGGTGAACCCTTGTCGTACCCGTTCTGCATCATCAGTGCAGTGAGGTGCGCCACCCATTCGGGATCGACTGGTCTGATGTTGTCAGACGGGTCGTAGTGAAGCCGTTCGTACGGGACCATCCACAGGTCCGCCGACGTTGCGCCGGCCGCGGCTGCGGCCGCCTTCGTATTACCGGTTTGGATCGCCCCGGTCAGGTCGAACTGTTGCGTGCGGTCGTCCATTACGCGACCTCCCGTGCCGCAGAGGAGTGCGCCTTGCCGGCCTTCTTCGCTTTATCGATCGCATTCGATGCCGCCATTCCGATACGGAGGGCATCCGGACTTCGCAGAGTTGTGCGGTTGGCCGCGTCGACTATCGCGGACAAACTCGGCTTCGGCGACGGGTCGGTGGACGCCGTGAAGGCGGCGCTGGCCGGTCAGTCGGTGACGCCCGAGCAACTGCTCGCGTTGAAGCAAGCCGATACCGACTTCGAGCTGAAGATGCGGCAGACCGGTTTCGCTCACGCGGAAAGCATGGCGGGCATTCAGGTGCAGGCCGACAAGGTCGTGGCCGACGATCGCGCGAGCGCTCGCCAGTACGCTGCGGCCGAACACGACCACACGGCGCGGAATCTCGCCTACATGTACACGCTGGCGTTGTTCGTCGTGATCGGGCTGGAGTTCTATCTGGCGATCGGTGAGATCAAGATGCCCGACGTCGTGAAGAGCACGCTCGACACGCTGCTCGGAGTGTTGATCACGATGGTGATCGGCTCGAAGGAGTATTTCTTCGGGTCGTCGTCGCGCGCGGACAAGCAGGCGGACCGCATCACGCAGTTCGCCGTGTCGCCGGATATCACGGTGACGGGTGGGGCGATCGATCCGAGGGCGATCGCGTCGGTTCCGGTCGAGCGCCGAACGCCGTGACGGTGGTAAGTCGCCGAAAAAACAGGGTGGGCCGGGCGCGATGGCAAGTACTTGTATCCGGCTGCTGATTTGAAAAGCAGCCAGATGCCTTACCTGCGATCGAGAATGTCTTCGATTGACAGAGGAACGAACTTTACTAGATTGCTTTAAGAGTTGCAAAAATGTGCACAACACTCGGGAATGTGTTCGCAAATGGGCGGGCTAATGACAATTTCCTAACAAATATTACAAATTGCATTCTGTCAAGTTAAATTGTGTAAAATATGTGAGGGGATACGTAGAATATGTGATACGTTGTTGAGTACCGTCTGGGTTGCAGGATTACGCGAATTAAAACAATGAATTTAATTTGTTAAATGATTTTGAAAGATTTTTTGAAAGAAAAAGATGATTCTTAACAGAGTTGATCGTGCTGGTTGGATTTCTGCATTTAATGTGCTGCTGATAGGAAGGTCTAAAATAATCGGAAAATATCCAGGGTGGAAATCTAGTCTTTTATGGTTTTCATTGATTGGGCCGTTCGTAATACTGTTTGTCCAAGGCGGCCGGATAGTGTCGGCTTCGGGCGCGATTCCTCCTGATGTTCCAGTTATTCGTTCGACCGGCCATTTCAAGCAGGTTACCAAAGGGCAAGCCTCGTGGGTTGCTTTTGAAACCACCGACGGCCACTCATACAACATGGAGAGGGGAACCTCGATTAGTGCTCAAGGCAGGATTCCCGGCGGAAATCCGCCTCCCTTGGTCTATGTCGAAGGGTTTTTGTTGGAGAGTGGTCGTGGCAGTTTCTGGCCAATGCTGATTAAGGCGCCAGATGGGAAATTGTTTTCTACGCGCGAACAGTCGATGGGGCTTCTCGCTGCTGTGCGTAAACGAAATATGCAGCTTCTTGTTGGTGAGTGTGTGCTATTGGTGATTTTTTCGACAATATCTTTTCTTAATCTTATTAAGATTAGGAAGAGTCTAAAGGGGTAGCTATGGCTGGGACCATTTCTGTTGCGCAAGCACTTGAGGATCTTTTCTTGCAGGCTGTGGGGACTTCGACTGGCACCACCGATGCATTTAACTCGCTTAACGGTGCGATTAATTCAGCGTCGACAACACCTGGAATTTTGAATGCGGTTAGTGGTGCGGCGGGTGTTACAGGAGTCGGTGCTAGTACGATTCAGATGTTGCAAGGTTTTGCCGCGAGTTCTCCTGAGGCAGCAGCAATTGTAAGTAAAATAGTCAACGGTTCTGCATATGCTAGCCTTATCGCAAACCTAGGTTTGGTTGGCTATCAAGCAACGAGCCCGGATCCCAATGTCCAGGTGCAAAATAATACTTTGCTAACTACTTTGGGGAGTGCATTGGGAGCTGCGGCGTTGAAAACGCCGGAGGGTGCGGCTGCAGCTACAATTGGATTGAGCATCGCTGCGGCTGGGTTTCTTCTGGCGGGTGTTGCTACCAATGATAATAGTAAATTTGCGAATACGGTTTCGTCGATCCAGAATTTAATTAATTCGTACTACAGTAGCCTTTCTACTGATTTAAAGGCGACGTTTTCATCTGGCTTCGTGACTAATGTCCAGGGTATGCTTGGTGGAGGCATGTTGGTGCCGCAAATCGACCAATCTGGCCAAATTAACGGGTATCGTGTTGATATTCCAACGAGTGTAACGTTGCAGCCGGATGGAAGTGCGCTTTATACGTTTTCTTCTGGGCTTACCTATCAGCAAGGAGTGAAAGGTGGTTCCGGGACGCTTCAAAATTCATCAATCTCATCGGAGAATATTTGGACAATTCCTGATCCAAACTCTGCTTCGTCAGCTATGTTAGGATTGTTGGCTGATGGAAGTTACTCGTTTATTTCAAAGGATTCTCAAAATAATAACGTTGCTGAAGTATATATTGACGGCCCTGGATCATATTCGATTGCGGGTAGTTCTAATGTTGCGACGTTCGGAAGCGTGCAATCATCAAATTCCGCTGTTTCTGTTGGCGCTAATACATTTCTGAAGGTTGTTGGCAGCTCCGATAACATTTCTGTTAATGGGGTGGGTGGTAACATCACGATTGGTGGTAATGGTCGAGATGCAACGGGTGCTCAGGATGATCACGTTAACTTTGCAAGTGGCGTTTCCGGTATCGTCAACACGCTTGATAATTCGAGAGTTGATGTAAGTGGTAACGGCATCACATTGAACGCGGGCAACAGCGTCTTATTCGGCCTTAACGGTATGGGCGATACGGCATATGTGGCGGGGGCAAATAGTACCGTTTTTGTCGGTGGAAATGGTCAGAACGCCACTGGCGCTCAGGATAATCACGTCAATTTCGCAAATGGCGTTTCCGGTATCGTCAACGCGAACGATAACTCGCGGGTCGATGTGAGTGGTAATGGCCTCACCCTTAATGCGGGCAATAGTGTCCTGTTTGGCTTAAGCGGCGCGGGCAACACAGCAACTGTGACGGGCGTGAATAGTTCCGTTTGGATCGGGGGTAATGGTCAAAATGCGACGGGTGCGCAGGACGATCATGTCAATTTCGCGAATGGCGTCTCTGGTATCGTCAGTGCGTTTGACAACTCCCGGATTGATGTGAACGGTAACAGCGTCACCGTGAACGCAGGTAACAGTGTCCTGTTTGGCTTGAGCGGGATGAGTAATACGGCGACGGTCACGGGGGGTAACAGTTCCGTATGGATCGGGGGTAACGGTCAAAACGCGACAGGTGCGCAGGACGATCATGTCAATTTCGCGAATGGCGTCTCTGGTATCGTCAATGCGTTTGACAACTCCCGGATCGATGTAAATGGTAACGGCATCACCGTGAATGCGGGCAACAGCGTCCTGTTTGGCTTGAGCGGGATGAGTAACACGGCAACGGTCACGGGGGGTAACAGTTCCGTATGGATCGGGGGTAATGGTCAAAACGCAACGGGTGCGCAGGACGATCATGTCAATTTCGCGAACGGCGTCTCTGGTATCGTCAATGCGTTTGACAACTCCCGGATTGATGTGAACGGTAACGGCGTCACCGTGAACGCGGGCAACAGCGTCCTGTTTGGCTTGAGCGGGATGAGTAATACGGCGACGGTCACGGGGGGTAACAGTTCCGTATGGATTGGTGGAAATGGACAGAACGCTACAGATGCGCAGGATGACCACGTTAATTTCGTGAACGGTGTTTCTGGCACTGTCAGTACAGTTGATAATTCACGGATTGACGTGAGTGGTCATGGTATTACCTTGAATGCCGGTAATAACACTACAGCAGGTATTGCGGGTGATCGAAATACGGTCAATGTCAATGGATCGGGGGGGAGTGTTTGGCTTAACGGATCTAACGATTTGGTGAATATGATCGCTGGGTCGGTTGTGAATGTTAGTAGTGGGACCGGAGATACCTTGAATGGCAGCAATGCAATTATAAATATTACGGGGAATAATCAAACGATTTGGGCCTCCGGTCAATATGACACTATCACGGTTACTGGCGTAGGCGTTACGGTTTATGCGCAAAATAGTATCGTGAATATGGTTGGCGCCGCTGCTAACAATAACAGTAATATTATTATTGGATCGGGAAACACTGGTACAGGATGGACGCTGGGTGACGGATATCAGGCTTTGATTGGAACGCCTCATGCAGTTGGAGCGCCGCCGCCTCCGTCGTTACCCGTTTTTTCTGACCCAAGTGCAGGTGTTCCCGGATCTAGTTCTAACGGAGATGGAGGGGTCGAAGTTTATCCGGTGCCTAATCCCCCGGACCTAAATCCAGTACCGATCGGAGGGCCGCCTGCGAGTGACCCAATTATTTTGTCGCTTGACGGTCAAGCCGTCCAAACAACGGCATTGGCAAGTTCCTCTACTTATTTTGATATGCTCAACGACGGCAGGATGGTCCAGACGGCTTGGGGCACCGCAAACGAAGGTTATCTTGTTTATGATCCAAATGACCGGAACAACACCAATGTTGTAACGCAAGATAGCCAATTGGTAGGTGGCTTCGATGAGCTTCAAAAGCTTGCACAACACGCAGACGGTACCGCACATGGGACGTTAACTGCATCCGATGCCCTTTGGAATAGTCTTAAGGTGTGGGTCGACACGACAGGCACGGGGCAATTTCAGACTGGTCAGTTGAAGAGCCTCGACCAGCTCGGCATCACGTCGCTCAACCTCGATGGCACGCAGGCTAACCGGAACAATAACGGCAATCAGATCCTGACTAACAGCACGTTCACGCGTGCTGACGGTAGTACGGGCGACATCGCGGGTGTGAATCTGATGTACGACCCGGGGGCTACAGCGGATAAGGTCGACAGCCAAATGCGCAGTCTCATCGCCGCGATGGCGTCCTATGACGTACCGGCGGCAAGCAGCACATTGTCGACACCTGTCCAGCAGAGTCCGATTGTTGAACTTGCAGCAAGCCTGCATTAAAAGCGCTGCTGACCTTGCCGGCATTGCAGTTGCGATGCCGGCGAGTGAATAGCCAATATCTACTCGACCGCCCGAAATTTCTTCGGGCGGTACTCGTTTTTGTTCGATGAACGCCTCTGTCAATCCTGCTAGTGCCGGCGCTATGCCAGCGACCGACTGCGGCCTCGCATGTCTCGTTGCGATTGCTCGTTTTCACGGAATTGTCGCTGACGCAGGCAAGCTGCGTCACGTTGCCGCTCGAGGCGACGCGCCATTCGATCCCGATTCGCTTGTGCTCGCAGCGCGTTCGCTGGGGCTCAAGGCGCGCGTTGTGCCGTTTGTGCCTGAGCGTCTAAATAAAGTCCCGTTGCCCTCACTGGCCCTTGACCGAGACGGCCGGCATTTTATTGTCGCGCGCAGCGACGGCGATACAGCGCTGGTGCTGGAAGCGGACAACGCAGCACCGACGGTTGTCGCGACTGACTCGCTATCGACGCGCGCGACGGGATACCAGATTCTATTTGCTTCACGTGCTTCGCTTGCAGGCGAACTCGCCCGCTTTGATTTTTCATGGTTCATTCCGGCGATCGTCAAATACCGGCGACTGCTGCTGGAGGTGCTGGGCATCTCGATTGTTCTGCAGGTCTTCGGGCTTGTATCGCCGTTGATGTTTCAAGTAGTGATGGACAAGGTGCTCATCAACCATACGAGCAGCACATTAGCCGTCGTATGCATTGCGTTATTCGTCAGCTCGACGTTTGAGGTCTTGCTCACCGGCTTACGAAATTTCATCTTTTCCCATACGACAAATCGGATCGACGTCGAACTTGGCACGCGGCTGTTTCGGCATCTAGTTGCCTTGCCGCTGGACTATTTCGCTGCTCGTCGCGTCGGCGATACCGTCGCACGCGTGCGCGAGCTGGAGAACATCCGGAACTTCTTGACGGGGCAGGCGTTGACAGCCGTCATTGATCTCGCGTTTTCCGTCATCTATCTCGCGGTGATGTGCGTGTATAGCGTGTGGCTGACGTTGATCGTTGCCCTGTCGCTTCCGATATATGCCGGGATTTCCGCGATTCTCGTACCAGTGCTGCGACGACGACTCGATGCGAAGTTCGCGCGTGGCGCTGATAGTCAGGCATTCCTGGTGGAAACAGTCACGGGTGTCGAGACCGTCAAAGCCATGGCTGTCGAACCGCAATTCGTTCGTAAATGGGAGACTCAACTGGCCGCCTATGTGACGGCGGGATTTCGTGTGACTTCTGTCAGCAATGTGGGGCAGCAGTTGATTCAATACGTTGGGAAGCTTGTCACGCTAGCAACGCTGTTTTTTGGGGCTAAGCTCGTCATTGATGGTCATCTGACCGTTGGGGGGCTTGTTGCCTTCAACATGCTCTCGCAGCGGGTTGCGTCACCGGTGCTTAGATTGGCGCAGCTCTGGCAAGATTTCCAGCAGACGGGCATTTCAATGCAGCGGCTTGCCGATATCCTAAATATGCGCACCGAGATCCCGTCCACCGTGACGGCAATGCCAGCTATCCGCGGTGACGTTCGTTTTGAGCAAATCCGATTCCGCTATCGCCCTGATGGCCAACCGGTACTGAATGACGTCTCGCTTGATATTCGTGCAGGTCAGGTCTTGGGTATCGTAGGGCGGTCTGGGTCAGGCAAAAGCACGCTGACGAAATTGTTGCAACGCTTGTACTTGCCCGAGGCAGGGACGATTCGTATCGATGGTGTCGACCTGGCGTTGGCCGATCCGGCGTGGCTGCGTCGACAGATCGGCGTAGTGCTGCAAGAAAACCTTCTGTTCCGGCGGACGATTCGAGAAAACATCGCGCTGGCAGATCCGGGCGCGCCCCTTGAAGCTGTGATGCGCGCGGCCCAGTTGGCCGGCGCTCACGAATTCATTTGCGAACTGCCGCAAGCCTACGACACCCTGATTGAGGAGCACGGCGGTAATCTCTCTGGCGGTCAGCGTCAACGGATCGCGATCGCAAGAGCGTTGCTGACAAATCCGCGCATCCTGATTTTCGACGAGGCTACGAGCGCACTCGACTTTGAAACCGAGCGCGCTATCCAGCAGAACATGCGGGCGATCTGTGCGGGCCGGACCGTTATTATCGTTGCGCATCGTCTGACGGCAGTACGTCATGCAGATCAAATCGTTGCGATGGATCGAGGCCGCATCGTTGAGCGCGGTGTGCACGATGAACTGCTCGCAAAGGGGAGCTACTACGCTCACCTTGTGTCCTTGCAAAACGGAGCATAACCATGTCGCTTCGTTATGATGCATTCCGTGACTTGTTCCGTCGATATGCCGCTGTATGGCGTGCGGCGTGGGCGGTCCGCGCAGACCTTGAGGCAGTGCCAAAGCGTGATTACGAGCTGGCATTTCAACCGGCGCACCTGGAGCTTGTTGAAACGCCGATGCATCCGGCGCCGCGATGGACCGCGCGCATGATCTCAGCGCTGGTGGTTGTTGCGGTTTTGATTTGCTTGATTGCGCGGCTGGATATCGTTGTGACCGCAAAGGGCAAGCTGGTGCCCAATGCGCAGGTCAAGATCATCCAGCCGGCCTTGACGGGAGTTGTCCGGGAGATCGCAGTACATGACGGTCAGCGGGTCGTCACGGGGCAAGCGTTGCTGAGATTGGACACGACGCAGGCGGCGGCGGACGAAGACAAGGCGAAGGCGTCGCGACAGGATGCTGCATTGGCCGCGGTTCGTGCGCAAGCGCTGCTCGACTCATTGCAGACAAACGAGCCGCCCAAAGTTGCTTTGGTCGATGGTGTGTCGGACGATCGACAGCGCGAAACGCAGCGACTCGCCGAAGGCGCGTGGCGCGAGTTTCGCGACAAGTTGACATCGGCGAAAGCTGAGCTAGCGAAGCGCGATGCCGAACTGGATAGCACGCGTGCGGAAGTCGCAAAATTGGCATCAACTTCGCCTCTTGCTCGTAAGCAAGCAGACGACTACAAGGCGCTGGCGGTCGATCAATACGTCGCCAAACACGATTATTTAGAAAAGGAGCAAACGGCGCTCAATCAGGAGCATGAGTTGACTGCGCAGCGCGATCACGCACGGGAACTTTCCGCCGGTATTACCGAGCAGCGCGCAGATATCGAAGCGACAATTTCGCAGTTTCGGCGCGAGCAACTGGATGCATTGGAGAAGGCCAATGAACAGCTTGCACAAAGTCGTAATGACGAAACGAAAGCACACACGCGGGCCGGATTGATGAGTCTGAATTCGCCAGTGGCGGGAACGGTTCAGCAATTGGCAGTGCACACACTCGGTGGAGTTGTGACGACTGCTCAGGCTGTCATGGAGATCGTGCCGGACGACGCGCTGGAGGTTGAGGCTACGATTGACAATCGCGACATCGGGTTTGTCAAGGTCGGGCAACGCGCGGCCGTTAAAGTAGAAGCTTTTCCTTACACGCGCTATGGACTACTCGAAGGTGAGGTGGTGTCGGTTGCGAATGACGCTGCGCAAGACAAGAAGCAGGGTCTTGTATTCACAGCGCGCATTCGCCTCAAAGCTAACCGGATTCGAGTTGATGATCGCTGGATCGCGTTGACACCCGGCATGGCGGTAACGGCCGACATCAATACTGGCAAACAGACCGTTGCACAATATTTCCTCAGCCCGCTTGTTGAGGGTGCGCAAGAGAGCCTCCATGAGCGGTAAGAAAAGAGTGTGGTTGGCCGGCGCGGGGCTTGTGCTGGCTAGTGTTCCGGTTTGGGCGTTCGATCCGCTTTTCGCCGAGCGCAACGTGCCGGAAACGCCTGCTGCCGGAATCATCGCCACTCCGCAAGCCTGCCAGTTTGGCCCGCTCGGGTCGCCGCTCACATTGGAAGAGGCGGTTGCGAGATCGCTTTGCCATAACCCGAAAACCCGTGTGGCTTGGGCTGACGTCAAATCACGCGCGGCTGCAGTCGGGGTGGCCCGAGCAGCATTCCTACCGACGATTTCCGGCGACTGGCAGGGCGTGCGCGACAGTTCGCACACGGACGTGAATGACCATCCACAACTGAGTTCGCGGTCAACCGCCGCGATTCGCTCGGAAAGCCTGACATTGAATTGGCTGCTGTTCGACTTTGGGGGGCGCACGGCAGCTGTGCGTAACGCGTCCGATCTGCTTGCAGCCGCGAGGGCAACGCAAGATGCCGCGCTGCAGGACCAATTTGGGACGGTGGCGAAAGACTACGACTCGGCCGAAGCCGCACAAGGCGCGCTTGATGTGGCGCGCGAGGTCGAACAGACGACAGCAGACAGTGCGACAGCGGCGCAGACGCGGGTTGACCGGGGCGTTGCGCCGATCTCGGATGCACTTCAGGCCCAGACGCAGCACGAGCAGGCTGCGAACGATCGGATTAGGGCAGAGGGTGATTTACAGGCTGCGTTGGGGGCGCTTGCGGCCGACATGGGGCTCGACCCGACAGTGCCGATGAAAGTGCCGCCGATCACTGCCATGGCGTTGCCAGGACGGGATTGGGACGAGCCGGTCGCGAAGTTAATCGAAGAAGTCAAACGCACACATCCGACGGTGCAGGCTGCGCAGGCCCAATTCGAAGCCGCGCAGGCCAAGGTGGCACAAACCCGCGCAGAAGGGTTGCCGAGTGTGAGTCTTGTGGGCAAGTACAGTCGTAACAATCAGCCGGCCAGCCTTGGACTTGGAATCCCGACATTCCCTGCTACCGGGCGCGATGCGTTTATCGGCGTTCAGGTTAGCATCCCGATTTTCGAGGGATTCAGTCGACACTATCAGATTGATCAGGCGAGGGCAGAGGCGGAGCGGCAGCAGGGCATGCTAGACGGAGCGCGCGAGCAGGTTGCGCTGAATGTATGGTCGGCGTGGCATGCATTGCATACGGCGACCGCTAGCGCCGCGCAGAGCGAGAAATTGTTGGCCATTGCGCGCCGCGCATTTGATGCGGCGCAGCATCGTTATCGGATGGGGGTGGGCAATATTCTGGAACTGTTGAATACCCAAGCAGCTTTGGCAATGGCCGAGCAGCGACGAGTGCAGTCGCTGGCCGACTGGCGCAGCGCACGGTTTTTGTTAGCGTCGAGACTCGGACGCTTGGATTTGAGCGATGTCGCGGATGAGTAGCGAAGTGCGTGGTCCGCGTCATTGCGTGCGCTACAAATTTGCTACAGCAAGGGGTGGGTGCCTTGCTGGATAAGCCTTGCGCTTATCATTCCATCCCCTGAACTACGGGGAGAGCCATGTCCAGGCAATCGCGCGAAAAACGCGAACCGGACGGCGGTGTGGACAGCGCGCAGAGTATAGCAAACGCGCGGCGCGTCGGCGGGGCGGAATGCGTGCCGACGCGCGTATCGCGGGATCAGCCGAGACGGGAACGAAAAATCAGAAATCGACGACGACGAAATCTTCCTTGCCCACGTCGCACAGCGGGCAGCGCCAGTCGGCGGGAATGTCGGCGAAACGGGTGCCGGCCGCGATACCCTCGTCGGGCAGCCCTTCCGCTTCGTTGTAGACCCACCCGCAAATCAGGCAGACCCAGCTCTGGTATTCGGTTACTTCGCTCATGTGGCGCTCGGGAAAATGGAAACTCGGTGATGCCGTCCGCGGCCTGGCCGGCGGACGAAAGGCGCAATGGTACCGGAATTTCGTCGAACGCCTCCGCAACGTCGTTTTAAACGTACGCATCGCGAACAACCGGCGTCGTCGCGTGGGGCGGGCATGCAGTGTATGCTTCGTGAGCCTGTCAATCTGAAGGAGGAAACGATGCTCAACAGAAAGTGGATCGCGGGTGCGGTGTGTGTCGCGGCGCTGGCCGTGTCGACGCTCGCGCGCGCCGAAGCGCGTGTGTTCTTCGTCGCGCCGCAGGACGGCGCGACGGTGTCGAGTCCCGTGCACGTGAAGTTCGGTCTCGAAGGCATGGATCTCAAGCCGGCCGGCGACATGACGCCGAATACCGGTCACCATCACCTGCTGATCGACGGCCAGCCGGTGCCGAAGGGTGACGTGATCCCGGCGAGCGACCATTCGCTGCATTTCGGCAAGGGCCAGACCGAAACCGACGTGAAGCTGGCGCCCGGCCAGCACACGCTGACGCTGCAGCTCGGCGACGGCGCGCACCGTTCGTACGGTCCCGAAATGAGCTCGACGATCACCGTCAACGTGAAGTAATCGCACCTCCGCGCGGGCGCCCGGTGCGCCGCGCGCGGGATTGCCGATCGGCCGGCCGCGGGCATCGGGCCGGCTTTTGCCCGTTTGTGCGGGCATGCAACCCGCACGGGCGGCATCTGTCTGGTAACCGGCGGCCAGCCGTCCATCGCACCGCGCCGGCGCGTTTTGTGTGCCCCTTGCAGCTCGTCCATCCGGCCATGCCGGTGCCGGCCTCCGCGACCGGTACAATGGGCGCTTCCGATTTCTCTCTTCGCCGTCTCCCCATGTCGCTCTATTCCATTACCGGCGCGCAACTCGCGTTCGGTCACGTCGCGTTGCTCGATCACGCGGATTTCTCGCTGGAAGCCGGCGAGCGCGTCGGCCTGATCGGCCGCAACGGCGCGGGCAAGTCGTCGCTGCTGAAGATCGTCGCCGGTCTCGCGAAGCCCGATGACGGCCTGATCACGCGCCAGCAGGAACTCGTGACCGTCTATGTGCCGCAGGAGCCCGAATTCGAGCCGGGCGCGACGGTGTTCGACGCGGTCGCGTCGGGGCTCGCGCACACGCGCGAATTGCTCGAGGAATACGATTCGATCGCGCACCGCCTCGCGGATATACCCGAAGGCGCCGAACACGATGCGCTGCTCGCGCGGATGAACACACTGCAGTCGTCGCTCGACGCGCACGACGCGTGGAGCTGGCGCACGCGCGTATCGATGACGCTTGCGCAGATCGGCCTGGCGGACGTCGATGCACCCGTCGATGCCTTGTCGGGCGGGATGCAGAAGCGTGTCGCGCTGGCGCGCGCGCTGGTGTTGCAGCCCGACGTGCTGCTGCTCGACGAACCGACCAACCACCTCGACTTCGACGGCATCCGCTGGCTGGAAGAATTGCTGGTCGCGCAGCGCGCGGGGCTGCTGTTCATCACGCACGATCGCGCGTTCCTCGACCGCGTCGCGACGCGCATCGTCGACCTCGATCGCGGTCGGCTGCTGTCGTACCCGGGCAATTTCTCCGCGTACCAGACGCGCAAGGCACAGCAGCTCGAAATCGAGCGCGTGGAAAACGAGAAGTTCGACAAGCTGCTCGCGCAGGAAGAAGTGTGGATCCGCAAGGGCGTCGAAGCGCGCCGCACGCGCAGCGTCGGCCGCATCGCGCGGCTCGTGCAGATGCGCAACGAGCGCGCGGAGCGCCGCAATACGCTGGGCAATGTGAAGCTGGATGTCGCACAGGGCGAGAAGTCCGGCAAGATCGTCGCGGAGCTGACCGACGTGACGAAGCGCTACGGCGGCCGCGCGGTCGTCGATCGCTTCTCGACGACGGTGATGCGCGGCGACAAGATCGGCTTCATCGGCCCGAACGGCGCTGGCAAGACGACGCTGCTCAAGCTGATTCTCGGCGAACTGAAGCCCGACGAAGGCACGGTGCGCATCGGCACCAACCTGCAGGTCGCCTATTTCGACCAGATGCGTGCGCAGCTCGACCAGGAAAAGAGCCTCGCGGATACGATCAGCCCCGGCAGTGAATGGGTCGAGATCGGCGGCGTGCGCAAGCACGTGATGAGCTATCTCGGCGATTTCCTGTTCGCGCCGGAACGCGCGCGTTCGCCGGTGAAGTCGCTGTCGGGCGGCGAGCGCAACCGGTTGCTGCTCGCGCGCCTGTTCGCGCGTCCGGCCAACGTGCTGGTGCTCGACGAACCGACCAACGACCTCGACATCCAGACGCTCGAACTGCTCGAGGAACTGCTGGCCGACTACGACGGCACGGTGCTGCTCGTCAGCCACGATCGCGCGTTCCTCGACAACGTCGTGACGTCGGTGATCGCGGCCGAGGGCGACGGCAAGTGGCGCGAATATGTCGGCGGCTTCAGCGACTGGCAGATCCAGAGCGCGCGCGCGGATCAGCTCGCGCAGCAGGAAGCCGCGAAGCGCGCGGTCAGCGAGGCGGCACCCGTCAAGGAAGACGCGGCGAAAAGTGCCGCGGGCCGCAATGCGCAGCGCACGGTGAAGCTGTCGTTCAACGAGCAGCGCGAACTCGATTCGCTGCCGGAGAAGATCGCCGCGCTCGAAGAGGAGCAGAAGACGATCAATGCGCGGCTCGAGGACGGCTCGATTTTCGCGAAGGATCCGCAGGAAGGTACGCGCCTGACTGAGCGCTTCGCGGCGATCGACGACGAACTGCTCACCGCGCTCGAACGGTGGGAAACGCTCGAGGCGAAGCGCAAGCCGGCGTGACGCGTGCGGTGCGCGCCGATCTCGTGATTGGCGCGCCACGCGGAACCAGTAAAATACCGCGCGTTCAGGGGCGCGCCGCGCACGCCGCGCGCCCGCTTTCGGAGCAGTCCAAGCACACCGTTGTTTCGATTCGCTTTTTTACGGAACTCAACGTTTTGTCCACGACGTTATCCACACGAGGTGTGGACAACGTCCCGATGAATGACGAAATTCAGCGCCTATGTCTACGAAGAAACCCAGCGCGGCCTATAGCGAAGCATCGATCAAGGTGCTCAAGGGTCTCGAGCCGGTCAAGCAGCGCCCCGGCATGTACACCCGTACCGAGAATCCGCTGCACATCATCCAGGAAGTCATCGACAACGCGTCCGACGAGGCGCTCGGCGGCTACGGCAAGCAGATCACGGTCACGCTGCATGCCGACCAGTCGGTCTCGGTCGAAGACGACGGCCGCGGCATCCCGTTCGGCATGCACCCCGAAGAGGGCGTGCCGGTCGTCGAGATCGTGTTCACGCGCCTGCACGCAGGTGGCAAGTTCGACAAGGCTGCCGGCGGCGCCTATACGTTCTCGGGCGGCCTGCACGGCGTCGGCGTATCGGTGACGAACGCGCTCGCGACGCGCCTCGACGTCACGGTGTGGCGCGACGGCAAGATCGCCGAGCTCGGTTTTGCGGAAGGCGACGTGGTCAAGCCGCTCACGACGCAGGGCGCGGGCCGCGGCGAGAAGAAATCCGGCACGCGCGTGCAGGTGTGGCCGAACACGAAGTACTTCGATTCGCCGAACCTGCCGCTCGGCGAACTGCAGCGCCTGCTGCGCTCGAAGGCCGTGCTGCTGCCGGGCGTCGAGGTCGTGCTCGTCAACGAAAAGAGCGGCGAGCGCCAGACGTGGAAATATGAAGACGGCCTGCGCGGCTACCTGCTCGACGAAATGAACGGCAGCGAGCTGCTGATTCCGCTGTTCGAAGGCGAGCGTTTCGCCGATTCGCGTTCGGGCGACGATACGTTCGCCGAAGGCGAGGGCGCATCGTGGGTCGTCGCATGGAGCGAGGAAGGTTCGCTCGTGCGCGAGTCGTACGTGAACCTGATCCCGACGCCGGCCGGCGGCACGCACGAATCCGGCCTGCGCGACGGCCTGTACCAGGCCGTGAAGAGCTTCGTCGAACTGCACAACCTGCAGCCGAAGGGCGTGAAGCTGCTCGCGGAAGACGTGTTCGCACGCGTGTCGTTCGTGCTGTCCGCGAAGGTGCTCGATCCGCAGTTCCAGGGGCAGATCAAGGAGCGCCTGAACAGCCGCGACGCGGTGAAGCTCGTGTCGTCGTTCTCGCGTCCGGCGCTCGAATTGTGGCTGAACCAGCACGTCGAGCACGGCAAGAAGCTCGCCGAACTCGTGATCAAGCAGGCCCAGGCGCGTACGCGTGCGGGCCAGAAGGTCGAGAAGCGCAAGAGCTCGGGCGTCGCGGTGCTGCCGGGCAAGCTGACCGACTGCGAGACCGAGGATATCGCGCGCAACGAGTTGTTTCTCGTCGAGGGCGACTCGGCGGGCGGCTCCGCGAAGATGGGCCGCGACAAGGAATACCAGGCCATCCTGCCGCTGCGCGGCAAGGTGCTGAACACGTGGGAAACCGAGCGCGACCGCCTGTTCGCGAACAACGAGGTGCACGACATCTCGGTGGCGATCGGTGTCGATCCGCACAGCCCCGACGACACCGTCGACCTGTCGAACCTGCGCTACGGCAAGATCTGCATCCTGTCGGACGCGGACGTCGACGGCTCGCACATCCAGGTGCTGCTGCTCACGCTGTTCTTCAAGCATTTCCCGCAACTGATCGAGCGCGGCCACGTGTGCGTCGCACGGCCGCCGCTGTTCCGCGTCGATGCGCCGGCGCGCGGCAAGAAGGCTGCGCAGAAGCTCTATGCGCTCGATGACGGCGAACTCGAAGCGATCCTCGACAAGCTGCGCAAGGACGGCGTGCGCGAGACGCAATGGAGCATCAGCCGCTTCAAGGGTCTCGGCGAAATGAGCGCCGAGCAGCTGTGGGATACCACGATGAACCCCGATACGCGCCGCCTGATGCCGGTGAAGCTCGGCGAGCTCGATTACGAGGCGACCGTCGCGCGCATGACGATGCTGATGGGCAAGGGCGAGGCAGCCGCACGACGCGGCTGGCTCGAGGAAAAGGGCAACGACGTCGAAGCGGACATTTAAGCCGGAAATCCGCGCGGCCGGGCATGACGCCCGGCCCGGCCTCACGCCACTTACGAATACGGAATTCAGATGGACGACAACACCTCCGATCTCTTTGCCGACTCCGACGCGCCCGAGAGCGATGCGCTGACGCTCGGCAACTACGCGGAGCAGGCATATCTCAGCTACGCGGTCAGCGTCGTGAAGAGCCGCGCGCTGCCCGACGTGTGCGACGGCCAGAAGCCGGTGCAGCGCCGGATCCTGTTCGCGATGAACGAAATGGGCCTCGGCCCGGACGCGAAGCCGGTGAAGTCGGCGCGTGTGGTAGGCGACGTGCTCGGTAAATACCACCCGCACGGCGACCAGTCGGCGTACGACGCGCTCGTGCGTCTCGCGCAGGATTTCTCGCTGCGCTACCCGCTGATCGACGGGCAGGGCAACTTCGGCTCGCGCGACGGCGACGGCGCGGCGGCGATGCGTTACACGGAAGCGCGCCTCACGCCGATCGCGAAGCTGCTGCTCGACGAGATCGATCAGGGCACGGTCGACTTCATGCCGAACTACGACGGCTCGTTCGAGGAACCGAAGACGCTGCCGAGCCGCATGCCGTTCGTGCTGCTGAACGGCGCGTCGGGCATCGCGGTCGGCCTCGCCACCGAAATCCCGTCGCACAACCTGCGCGAAGTCGCGGGCGCGGCAGTCGCGCTGATCCGCAATCCGAAGCTGACGCACGCGGAGCTGATGAACCTGATCCCCGGCCCGGATTTCCCGGGCGGCGGCCAGATCATCTCGAGCGACACCGAAATCGCCGCGGCGTATGAAACCGGCCGCGGCAGCCTGAAGGTGCGTGCGAAATGGAAGATCGAAGATCTCGCGCGCGGCCAGTGGCAGCTCGTCGTCACCGAGCTGCCGCCGAGCACGTCGGGCCAGAAGGTGCTCGAGGAAATCGAGGAACTGACCAACCCGAAACTCAAGCTCGGCAAGAAGACGCTGACGCCCGAGCAGCTCAACACGAAGAAGGCGATGCTCGACCTGCTCGACGCGGTGCGCGACGAGTCGGGCAAGGAAGCAGCGGTGCGGCTCGTGTTCGAGCCGAAGTCGCGCACGATCGACCAGACGGAATTCGTGAATACGCTGCTCGCGTACACGAGCCTCGAATCGAACGCGACGCTGAACCTCGTGATGATCGGCGCCGACGGCCGGCCGGGCCAGAAGGGTCTGCTGACGATCCTCGACGAGTGGGTGAAGTTCCGCCAACTGACGATGACGCGCCGTTGCCGCCATCGCCTCGCGAAGGTCGACGACCGCATCCACATCCTCGAAGGGCGGATGATCGTCTTCCTGAACATCGACGAGGTGATCCGCATCATCCGCGAGTCGGACGAGCCGAAGGCCGCGCTGATGAGCGCGTTCGGCCTCAGCGACCGTCAGGCCGAAGACATTCTCGAAATCCGCCTGCGCCAGCTCGCGCGGCTCGAGAAGATCAAGATCGAGAAGGAACTCGAAGCGCTGCGCGACGAGAAGGCGAAGCTCGAGGAGCTGCTCGCGAACGAAAGCGCGATGAAGCGGCTGATGATCAAGGAGATCGAGGCCGACGCGAAGCAGTACGGCGACGATCGCCGCACGCTGATCCAGCAGGAAAAGCGCGCGACGTTCGAGGCGAAGGTGGTCGACGAGCCGGTGACGGTCGTCGTGTCGCAGAAGGGCTGGGTGCGGGCGCTGAAGGGCCACGGGCTCGACCCGGCCAGCTTCTCGTTCAAGGCCGGCGACCACCTGTACGCGGCGTTCCAGTGCCGCACGCCGGATCGCCTGATCGCGTGGGGCAGCAGCGGCCGCGTGTACTCGGTCGACGTGTCGGTACTGCCGGGCGGGCGCGGTGACGGTGTGCCGGTCACGTCGCTGATCGAGCTCGAATCGGGCTCGCACCTGATGCACTACTACGCGGCGCCGGCCGACCAGCAACTGCTGCTCGCGTCGAGCAACGGCTTCGGCTTCCTCGCGAAGGTCGGCGATATGGTGAGCCGCGTGAAGGCCGGCAAGGCGTTCATGACGATCGATACGGGCGCGGTGCCGCTCGCGCCGATGCCCGTGCTGCCGAATGCGACGCAGGTCGCGTGCCTGTCGAGCGGCGGTCGGCTCCTCGTGTTCGGGATGGACGAGATGAAGACGCTGTCCGGCGGTGGCCGCGGCGTGATCCTGATGGCGCTCGACGACAAGGAAACGCTGGTCCAGGCGCTCGCGATCGATCCGGCCGGCGTCGTGCTGATCGGCACCGGCCGCGGCGGCAAGGCGCAGGACGACACGCTGTCGTACGCAGGGCTCGCGCCGCACATCGGCAAGCGCGCCCGCAAGGGCCGCGCGCCGGAGACGAAGCTCAAGGTCGTCAACGAGCTGCGTCCGCTGCTCGGCTGACGTCGGGCCGGTTCGGCCGCGATCGCAGGCCGCACGTCCGCTTCGGCGGGTGTGCGGCCTTTTCTTTTGGCGTGGGGATTCGGGTAAGCAAGCGTGGCGCTGTCACGTGGAACTTGCAAAATATTGTGAAATCGCGCCGGGGGTCTGAACCGAGAGGCGACTGGCCGGTCGAACGTCGCTTGATGCCGCGCGCGACGCGGCCGTTCGCTGTACCCCACTCATCACAGGATTCGCCATGTCCCACGCTGTTGCCGTCGCGCTGTTTCTTCACCTGCTGGCCGTTGCCGTGTGGGTGGGCGGGATGGTCTTCGCGCACTTCTGCCTGCGTCCGGCGCTGTCCGACCTGTCGCCGCAGCTCCGGCTGCCGCTGATCGAAGGCGTGTTCGGTCGCTTCTTCAACTGGGTGGCGGGCTCCGTGATCGTGATCCTGCTGTCCGGCGGCTTCCTGCTGGTGGAATTCGGTGGCGCGCACGCGACGTGGTCGCTGCACGCGATGGCCGGGCTCGGCGTCGTGATGATGCTGATCTTCGGCCATATCCGCTTCGCGCTGTTCCCGCGCATCCGCCGCGCGGTGCAGGCGCAGAACTGGCCGGACGGCGCGCGCGCGGTGAACGCGGTGCGCCTGCTCGTCGTCGTGAATCTCGTGCTCGGCGTCGTCACGATCGGCGCGGCCGTGCTGTCGCGCGGTTTCTGATCGTTCGGGCTCGGCCGCCGTCCCGGCGGCCTGCGCCGCTACGCGGCCAGCATCGCATCGAGCAGCCAGGCGCCGGCCGGGCCGAGCGGCCGGTTGCGCGACCAGACCGCATCCACGCGCACACGGCGCGGCCAGCCGCGTGAGCGCAGCTCGCACAGGCGATCCCGTGCGAAGTGCTCGACCATCCAGCGCGGCAGTTCCGCCCAGCCGAACCCCAGCACGGCCATCTCCAGCAGCATCAGGTAGCTCGGCGCCAGCCAGTGCTGCGTGCCGACGACGATCCGGTCGTCGGCGCCGCGGCCTTCCGTTTTCACATAGGTGTTGAGGCGCAGTTCGCGCACGTCGCGCAGCGCCCCGTGCGGGACCTCGGCGTCGCCGAATTCGGCGAGCGCGTGCGTGTGCCCGACGAACAGCCCGATCTCCGATTCTTCCGCCACCGTCGCCGCGCCGATATCGGCCGGGTAGGCCGCCCGCGCGGCCATCAGCCCGAGTTGCGCGCGGCCCTGCTGGATCAGGTCGAGCACGTCCTCGTGTTCGGCGATCTGGCATTCGAGCTCGAGCGCCGGAAAGCGCCGTTCGAGCGCCATCAGCGTTTCCTCATAGCGTTTCGACTGGTACGTGTCGGACACGACGAGTGTCAGGCGCGCTTCCTCGCCGTGCGCGAGCCGTGCGGCCGTGCGGTCGATCGCCGCACTGGCTTCGAGCGCGCGCTGCACCTGCGGCAGTAGCGCGCGGCCGGCGTCGGTCAGTGTCGGTGCGCGTGTCGAGCGGTCGAACAGCTGCACGCCGAGATCGATTTCGAGGTTCGCGATGGCTTCCGAGATGGTCGACTGGCGCTTGCCGAGCTTGCGCGCAGCCGCCGTGAACGAGCCGAGCAGCGCGGCTTCGGCGAACGCGAGCAGGGCTTCGGGGGCGTGATGCATGCGGCGCTCCAGACTTCGTTATATCGGTAAAACCGATGATAACAAACTGGATTCAACCGGTATCGCCGATCAAAATGGCTCGCATGAATGACGTAACGGATTGGAGAACATCATGAAACAGATGAACAAAACGGTAACGGAACGGCTGCTGCACGCGCTGACGTTCGAACTGGTCGCGATCGCGCTGTGTGCGCCGATCGGCGCGTGGCTGCTGGATATGCCGGTGTCGCACGTCGGCGTGCTGACCCTGATGGTGTCGCTGATCGCGATGGCGTGGAACATGGCGTTCAACACGCTGTTCGACCGCTTCGAGCGGCGCGCGGGATTGAAGCGCACGCTCGGCATGCGGATCGCGCACGCAGTCATGTTCGAGCTCGGCCTCGTCGCGATGGTGGTGCCGGTGGCCGCGTGGTGGCTGAACGTGAGCCTCGTCGAGGCACTGCTGCTCGACCTCGGCATCGTGCTGTTCTTCCTGCCTTATACGTTCTGCTTCAACCTCGCGTACGACGCGCTGCGGGCCCGCTGGATGGCGCGCCGGGTCGCGGTGCAGGCCGGTTGAGGTTCGTCGATGCCGGTGGAAGCCGGCAGAGCAGGGCGATGGCCGCCGCCTGTCAGCGCGCGGCGGCCCACAACCACACGCTGCACGCCGCGGCGACCGCGCCGTAGACGGCATAGACGGGCACCTTGAAGCGCGTGAAGCACAGCGTCGCGAAGGCGCCCGTCAGCCAGTAAACGGGGTCGGCCGGCTCGCGGTGCAGGATCTTCACGACGGCGACGACGAGAAAGCCCGTCGTCGCCGCGCGCAGCAGGCGCATCCCGTGTTCGAAGCGCGCGTGGCGTTTGAGCCGGAACAAGTGGTTCTGCGCAAACACGACGAGGCACCCCGATGGAATGAACAGCGCGGCCGTCGCGAGCAGCGCGCCGACCCAGCCGTCCGTCAGGTAGCCGAGAAACGGCACGACGTTCAGCAGCGGCCCCGGCGCTACCGGCGACAGCGCGAACGCCAGCGTGAAGTCGTGATCGGAGATGCCCGCTGCGGGCGACACGAACAGCGTCTTGAGCACCGGCAGGGCGGAGAAACCGCCGCCGAACAGCGTCATGCCGGCACCCGCGAGGCGCGGCCACAGCAGCTGCGCCTGGTAATCGCCCGGCAGCGGCACCGCGAACAGCACGACGAGCACGCCCAGCAGCACGAGCAGGTTGCGGTCGCGCTTTGACAGCGTGAAATCGACCGCGTCGCGTTGGGTCGGCCCCGTCAGCCAGCCCGCTGCAAACGCAGCGAAGAGAATTCCGACGAAAGCGGCGGGACTATGTGCGAAAGCGAGCAGAATCGTCGACAGCGCGGCGATCAACTGTTCGAGCCGTGTGCGCGCGAGCGAGCGCAACTGCTTGACCCACGTAACGCCGATCAGTGCGGCGAGCACCATCCCGAAGTGGTTGATCAGCATCGGCGCCGCCAGCGAGCGCACGAGCGGCGTCTGATAAAAGATCGCGAACAGCGTCATCAGGATCGAGAACGGCAGCACGCTCGCGATACCGGCGACCCATGCGCCGGCGCGGCCGTGCAGCGTCTGGCCGACCTGCACCGCCACATTGCAGCCGACGGGGCCCGGCACGAGCCAGGCGAGCGCGACGAGATCGCCGAATACGTGCGGTTCGATGCGCTGCAGCCGTTCAACGTAGTGGCGTTCGAGTTGCGCCATCATCGAAAGCCCGCCCCACGAGATCGCAGAAATGCCGGCGACGACCTTGAATAAGGCCCATAGGGATGCCTGTGCCTCTTCGACACGAGCGGTCGCTTCGACTTCGACGGTTGTCATGGCTGTGGTATTGGCGCAGGGCCAGATCTCGCGCGTGTGACCGTACCGGCGGCCCGCCGATACGTTGGCCCTCCCGATTGTCCGCCGCGCACCGTGACACTGCCATGCGCGAAAACGCTAGTTAATGAACTAAACAATCGAATCGGAAAACGCAACAATTGCGGCAGCGCGCAACGCACATCAAGGTTGCAGACACAGCCGCGGTGCTGCTCAGGCGCCCGTGCTGCCCGTCGCGCGATGCGCGATGACATTCGGATGGTGGCCGCGCACGCCGAAGCGCGCGATCAGCGCGGGAATCGCATCGGCCGGCACCGGGCGCGAGAACAGGAAGCCCTGCGCCTCGATCTCGCCGAGCGCGGACAGCCACGTGATCTGCTCTTCGGTTTCCGTGCCTTCTACGACGACGGTCAGGCCGAGCGAGCGGGCGAGATGCACGATCGACGACACCATCACGCACACGCTGCGATCGTTCGGGATGGCCTGCACGAACGAGCGGTCGACCTTCAGCGTGTCGACCGAGAAGCGGTGCAGGTACGACAGCGACGAATAGCCGGTGCCGAAATCGTCGAGCGCGATGCGGATGCCGAGCTTCTTCAACGCGACGATCTTCTCGGACACGAGTTCCGGATATTCCATCATCGCGGTTTCGGTGATCTCGAGTTCGAGCCGGTTCGCGTCGATGCCGGTTTCCAGCAGCGTGCGCGAGATCGTCTCGATCAGGTCGCCGCGCCAGAACTGCACGGGCGAGATGTTGACCGCGAGCGTCAGCGTGTCGTGGCCCTCGTCGCGCCAACGCGCGATCTGCTCGCATGCGGTGCGGATCACGAAGTCGCCGATCGGCACGATCAGGCCCGTCGATTCGGCGATCGAAATGAATTCGTTCGCGGAGATGATCCCGTGCTCGGGATGATCCCAGCGCGCGAGTGCTTCGAAGCCGGTGATGTAGCGATGCGTGAGGTCGATCTTCGGCTGGTATGCGAGGAACAGTTGCCCCTCGGCGAGCGCAACGCGCAATTGCTGCTCCCAGCGCATCAGGTGATCGGCTCGGTGCGACAGGTGCGGCGCATAGAACTGGTAGCAGTTCTTGCCGGCGTCCTTCGCGCTGTACATCGCGAGGTCGGCTTTCTTCAGCAGGTCGATCTCGCTTTCGTTCGCGACGGTGTGCAGCGCGATGCCGATGCTCGCATGCAGCACGAACGAACTGCCGCGCACGTCGAACGGCTCGCCGAACATCCGGATGATTGCTTCCGCGAGCCGCACCGCGCGTCGCTCGACGTCGTCGCCCTTCATCACGACGACGAACTCGTCGCCGCCGATGCGCGCGAGCGATCCTTCGTCGCCGACTGCATCGGCCAGGCGCGACGCGGTCATTTGCAGCACGATGTCGCCGGCGTTGTGGCCGAGCGTGTCGTTGACGGTCTTGAAGTTGTCGAGATCGATGAACAGCAGGCCGAGCCGCGACAGGCTCGTCGGCATCGACACGTCGTTGCGCAGCCCGCGCAGCGTCGCATAGCGGTTCGCAAGGCCGGTGAGCAGGTCGTATTCGGCGAGCTGCGTCATCTCGCGCTCGCGGCCGAGCAGCTTGCCGATCAGGCCCGTCGCGACGCCGAAGAACGCGAGCATCGCGAGCGTGATGAAGCTCGTCATCAGCAGGTAGACGTTGCGCGTGTGGTAGTAGTCCGCGAACTCTTCCGTCTGCGACAGCCCGACCATCACCGCGAGCGGGTAGCCGTCGAGGTGGCGGTACGACACGATGCGCGTCACACCGTCGATCGGGTCGATGATCGTGCCCGTCACGCGCTCGGCGATCGGGTAGACGCCCGATGCCGAAAACGCGCCCGGCGCGTTGTTCAGCGAACCCGTGCGCCGCGCGAGCACGGTGCCCGTGTCGGACACCACCGCGATCACGCCTTCCTTGCCGATCGCCGCGTTGTTGTAGAAGTCGTTCGTGAAGTAGCTCGGGTCTTCCGACACGACGACGATGCCCGCGAAACTGCCGTCCGGATTGTTCAGGCGCCGCGTCATCTGCAGCGTCCAGTGGCTCGACACGCGGCCGAGTACGGGTTTGCTGATGAAGAGGCGATCGTCGTTGTGCGCGAGGTGGACCTTGAAGTGCTCGCGGTCGGACAGGTTGATCGGCTGCGGATGCAACTCGGCCGTGTTCGCGAACAGGATGCCCTTCGCGTTGACCAGCGACACCTGGATCAGCGTGTCGCTCGGCACGACGCCTTTCTCGACGGCGCTCGCGAGATTGAAGCGCCCGGGCGACTTCTCGAACTCGAACTTGACGAAGCGGGTGATCTGGTCGACCTGGTGGATCGCCTTGACCGTATGCTGCTCGAGCGCCGAAGAGAGGATCGCAGCGGAGGCGGCCGCTTCCTTGTAGGCGCTGTCCTTTTCCACCGACAGCCGCGCGATGATCACGGCCCACAGCAGCGCGAGCGCCAGCATCCCGAGCAACGGGATCGCAAATAGCGCACGCCGGCGCGATTTGCGCGGCGCGCGTAGCGGCCGGTTCGGCGGCGTGTGGTTGGACCGGGCGGAGCTCATCGAAGCGGGTGGCGTCCTGCTCGCGTGCGCCATCCGTCTGGATGGCTGGCTTGGGTTGGGGTTATCCCGACGTCTGTTCGTTCGCGGGATTCGCAACCATGGACAGACGTCCGAAACAACGGATTAGGCCCGATATTACTGGCTGGAACGTTTTTGCGATAGTTGGGCGAATCGTAGGGGGCGCCGGACGAGCCGGCGCCATCGCACATCGCTGATTGTCAGGCAGGTGACCGGAAGGTGCCGTCGACGACCGTGACGGCGTCGCCGCCGATCCAGGTCGTGCCGTCTTCGTCGTAGCTGACGAAGATGCGGCCGTCGCGGCCGATTGCCGTGCCCTGGCGCGCCGTATACGACGGGCCGGGGCGGCGTTGCTGCCGCGTCAGCAGCCCGGCCAGCGCGGCGTTCGCGCTGCCGGTGACGGGATCCTCGCCGGGTGTGCCGAACTTGCCGCCCGTCATCAGGCAGCGGATCTCGAACGTCGCGGGGCCGCCTTCGGCGTGCGGCGCGTAGGCGGCGAGGCCGTCCACGCCGTAGCGGCGGGTAAGCGCCTCGAGTGCGACCGGATCGGGCGACAGGTCGATGCACGCGTCGGCCGACTTCAGCCGTGCGACCAGCCACGGCGCGCCGTTGTCGACCGCGCACGGCTCGGCATCGAGGTCGAGCGCGTCGCTGCGCAGCGCGGCGGCCAGCACCGCGTAGTCCGAACGGTCGAGCGGCGTGACGCGTGCCGGCGGCGCGGCGAATGCCCAGCCGCCGGCCTGCTCGCGCAGCGCGACCCGGCCGACTCCGCATTGCTGGACCAGCCGGCCCGGCGTGCGCGGCTGCGCGCCGCTTTCCAGGAACGCATGCGCGGTGCCGAGCGTCGGGTGGCCGGCGAACGGCAGTTCGCCGCCCGTCGTGAAGATCCGGACGCGGTAGTCGGCTTCCGGATCGGTCGGCGAGCAGAGGAACGTGGTTTCCGACAGGTTCGTCCAGCGGGCGATCTCGAGCATGGCGTCGTCGCCGAGCGAATCGGCGTCGAACACCACGGCAAGCGGATTGCCCTTGAACGGCACCGACGAGAACACGTCGACCTGCTTGAAGCGGACGAGACGGCCGGCCATCGCGCTGCGCCCGTTACGCAACTTCGGCGATCAGCTCGATCTCGACGCATGCGCCGAGCGGGATCTGCGCGACGCCGAAGGCCGAGCGTGCGTGCTTGCCTGCGTCGCCGAACACTTCGGCGATCAGTTCCGACGCGCCGTTCGTCACGACGTGCTGTTCGGTGAAGTCGAGCGTCGAGTTGACGAGGCTCATCAGCTTCACGATGCGCGTGACCTTGTTGAGGTCGCCGGTGTGCGCGTGCAGCGTTGCGAGCAGGTCGATCGCGATCGAGCGGGCGGCGGCCTTGCCGTCTTCCGTCTGCAGATCCGCGCCGAGCTTGCCGGCCCAGACCTTGCCGTCCTTCTTCGCGATGTGGCCCGACAGGTACACCGTGTTGCCGCTTTGCGCGCTCATCACGTAGGCGGCAGCCGGGGCGCCGGCGGTCGGGAGCTCGATGCCGAGCGACTTCAGTTTGTCGTAGACGTTAGCCATGCGTTCGATTCCTCGTAGAGAGTCGTGACAGGAAAAAGGGGATCAGAGACGTTCGCGCAGCAGCTTGCCGAGTCGCGCGACGCCTTCCTCGATCTTCTCGGGCGGCACCGTCACGAACGACAGGCGCAGCGTGTTCTGCTGCGCGTTATCCGCGAAGAACGGCGCGCCCGGCACGAAGGCGACGTGATCGTCGACGGCCGCGGCGAGCAGCTTCATGCTGTCGATCTGCGCGGGCAGGTTCACCCAGATGAACATCCCGCCTTCCGGGCGGTTCCACGTGACGCCTTCCGGCATGTGGCGCTCGAGCGCGCCGAGCATCGCGTCGCACTGCGCGCTGTACAGCGCGCGGATCGTCGGGATGTGCTCGTCGAGGAAGCCGTCCTTGATCACTTCGTGCGCGATGCGCTGCGTGAGCGTCGGCGTGTGCAGGTCGGTGGCCTGCTTGGCCTGAACCAGCTTGAAGTGGAGTTCTTCGGGCGCAATGATGTAGCCGATCCGCAGGCCCGGTGCGAGCACCTTCGAGAACGTGCCGAGGTGCACGACGTGGTCGGGCGCCATCGACAGCATCGTCGGCAGCGGTTCGCCACGGTAGTTCAGTGCGCCGTACGGATCGTCTTCCAGCACCGGGAACGGGCTCGACTGCGCGAATGCGGCGAGCGCGCGGCGGCGCTCGACGGGCATGCGGCGGCCGGTCGGGTTCTGGAAGTTCGGCTGCGCGTACAGCAGGCGCGCGCCTTGGGTGAGTTCGGGCGTCAGGCCCTCCGGCAGCAGGCCCTGCTCGTCGGTCGGCACCTGCACGTAGCGCGGCTCGTACAGCGAGAACGACTGCAGCGCGCCGAGGTAGGTCGGCGTTTCGACGAGAATCGGGCTGCCCGGATCGACGAGCGCCTTGCCGAGCAGGTCGAGCGCTTGCTGCGAGCCGGTCGTGATCAGCACCTGCGACGTGCGCACGCTGTAGCGCTCGGCGATCCATTCGCGCAGCGGCAGGTAGCCTTCGGTCGCGCTGTACTGGAGCGCGGCGGCCGGCGCGTCGCGCAGCACGCGGTCGGCGGCGGCGCGCATGCGCTCGGCCGGGAACGTCGAGGGGGCGGGCAGGCCGCCGGCGAACGAGATGACCTCGGGGCGTTCCGTGACCTTCAGGATTTCGCGGATCGCAGAGCTCGTCAGCTTGCGGGCGCGTTCGGAAAGCTGCCAGTGCGGCGGATGCAGGTCGCTCGGATTCATAGTCTCCTCGTTCGGATATCGTGGTCAGTCAAGAAAGGTCGTTCGGGCAGCATCGCTTCGACGCTGCCGGGTGGGCAGGCGTGAATGCGATCGAGCCTTCGCGGCCGGGTGGGCAAAACCGATCAGGCAAAACAAACATTATGGCGCACCTCATCAACCGGCGCGAGCGGGACGCGGGGCCGTGGCGACCGCCGAGCGGCGCCCGAGCACCACGGTCGCGATCACGGCGGCCGCGAACAGCCACGTCGACGACGTGACCGTTTCGCCGAACAGCAGCGCGGAAAACGCGATCGTGAAGAAAATCTGCAGCAATTGCACCTGGCCGACGCGCGCGATGCCGCCCATCGCGAGCCCTGCGTACCACGCGAAAAAACCGATGAATTGCGAAAAGAGGGTCACGTAGCCGAACGCGAGCCAGGTGCGCAGCGCGAGCGGGCCCGGATGCGCCGCATGCTGCATCCACGCGAGCCAGCCGACCGGCAGCACGAGGAACGGCGCCGACACGACGAGCGCCCAGCAGATCACTTGCCAGCCGCCGATCTGGCGTGCGAGGCGCGCGCCTTCCGCATAGCCGAGCGCGCCGATGCCGACCGCGACGAGCATCAGCGCGTCGCCGGCTTGCAGGGTGCCGCCGCCGTCGCGCAGCGCGAACGCGATCACGAGCGCGCTGCCCGCGACCGCGCTGGCCCAGAACGCCTTCGACGGCCGCTCGTGCGACAGCCACGCCGCGTACAGTGCGACGAACAGCGGCTGCAGCCCGTTGACGACCGCGCCGTGCGACGCCGGTACCGATTTCATCGCCCATGCGGAGAACACCGGGTACGCGATGATCACGCCGGCCGACGTGATCGCGAGGCTTTTCAGCTGCGCGCGGGTCGGCAGCGCCTCGCGGCGCCACCACAGCAGCAGGCCGGCCGGCACGGCGGCGGCGAGCGCGCGGCCGAGCCCGTTGAGCAGCGGGTTGAGTTCGGACACGACGATGCGCGTCATCGGCAGCGTCAGGCTGAAGATCATCACGCCGATCAGGCCGAGCAGCATGCCCCGGGTTTCGCGCGAATTCATGTTGCAGGTGTCTCCGTATTGCAGTTCGTTGTCATCAGGAAAGCGGCAGGGCGTTCAGCGCAGCGTGCGTGCGCCCTGTGGCGTGTCGAATTCGGCGACGAGCGCGGGCGGGCCTTCATCCGCGTCGAGATCGAGCAGGTGGGCGGCGCCGAGCCAGTCGAGTTGTTCGCGGATGACGTCGGCATGCGGGTGGGTGCCCTTGAGCGCCTTCAGCGCGACACCGTCGCCCGGCAGCGATTCGGCCGGGTGGCGCGGGCTGTCCCACTGGATCAGCGACGGCGCGAGCCCGTCGCCCGAGCCCTGCCACGCGGGGAAGCTGCCGTCGTCGGGCACCGTGAGGCCCCAGCGCAGGTCGCCGCGACTCATCGCGACCACTGGCGCGATACGGGCCGGGTACTGGCTCTGCCACAAGGCAAGCTGGCGCGGGCGGTCGACCCGCGCGACCCAGTGCGCGAGAAACGGGCCCTGCGCGAGCCGTGTGTGCATCGCCGGATCGTCGAGGCCGAACAGCCGCGCGCGCGGCGGCTTTGCGCCGTCGCCTGGCGCCGGTGCGTCGGGGTCGATCGCGATCACTTCGAGGTAGAGCCCGCCCCACGCGCCGAACAGCGCATTGTGGGTCCGCATCAGCGGGTGACGGCCGCCGCCTGCCGGTTCGATGCCGAGTGCGTCGGCGACGTGGCGAACGCCTTCGTCGAGCGTGCGCGCGGCGATCACGAGATGGTCGAGTGTCAGGGAGCGGGCTGGCATGAACGTCGGTCGGGAAGCGAAAGTGTCATGGTAGGCGGGCGAGGCGCCGGGCGGTGGCCGGCCCGGCCGGCGCACCGGCCGCGATGCAGGCCGGCGGGCGCCGCGCCACGTGCGGCGGCGCCGGAACGGCGGCCGCACGATCGCCATTCCGGTCAACTGTAATCGTCGCTACCGGCACAGTAACGGTACAATCGGCGCGATACCCTTCGGTACAGTTGGAGCTGCCGCCCATGTCCACCGTCCCACTCGCCCAGATTCCCGTGCCGCACGACACGGCCACGCTCACGCTCGTCGACCAGCTGGTCCAGTGGGCGCGGCGGCGCATCGACGAGCGCGTGTTTCGTCCCGGCATGCGGATGCCGTCGATCCGCAAGCTCGCGCTCGACAAGAGCGTGTCGCGCTTCACGGTCGTCGAGGCGTACGAGCGCCTCGTCGCGCAGGGCTACCTCGACTCGCGGCGCGGCTCGGGCTTCTACGTGCGCGAACGCACGGCCGCCGGCCCGCAGCCGGCCGACAGCGTCGCGCGCGTGGCCGAGGCCGCGCCCGTGCACAACACGATCGACGTCGTCTGGTTGCTGCGCAACATGCTGCATACCGTCAGCCCGGAAAAGGGCCCCGGCCTCGGCTACCTGCCGGGCCGCTGGCTCGACGGCGAGCTGATCACCGGCGCGCTGCGCGCGCTCGGGCGCCAGTCGGGCGCGCAGATGCTCGGCTTCGGCACCGCGCAGGGCTTCCTGCCGCTGCGCCAGCAACTGCAGACGCGCCTCGCCGAAGTCGAGATCGGCGCGAAGCCCGAACAGATCGTGCTCGTATCGGGGATCACGCAGGCGATCGACCTGATTTCGCGGATCTACATGCGCCCGGGCGATGCGGTGATCGTTGGCGATCCCGCCTGGTTCCAGATGTTCGGCCGCTTCGCGGCGCAAGGCGCGCAGCTCGTCGGGATGCCGTACACGCCGGACGGCCCCGACCTCGACGCGCTCGAGACGCTGGTGCAGATGTGGCGGCCGAAGATGCTCGTGATCAACTCGGTGCTGCAGAACCCGACCGGCACGTCGCTGTCGGCCGCGCAGGCGTTCCGGATCCTGAAGCTCGCGGAAGCGTACGACTTCCTCGTCGTCGAGGACGACGTGTACGGCGACCTGTGCCCGCCGAGCTACCCGGCGACGCGCCTTGCGAGCCTCGACCAGTTGAAGCGCGTGATCTACCTCGGCAGCTATTCGAAGACGCTCGCGGCGAACCTGCGGGTCGGCTACGTGGCATGCGCGCCGGAGATCGCGAAGGCCGTCACCGACCAGAAGATGCTGGTCGGGATGACGACGCCCGAGCTCAACGAGCGCGTGCTGTACAAGATCCTGACCGAAGGGCATTACCGCCGCCACGTCGAGCGGCTGCGCGCGCGGCTCGACGGCGTGCGCGACAAGACCGCGCGGATGCTCGAGCGCACGGGGCTCGGGCTGTTCACGATGCCGGCGGCCGGGATGTTCCTGTGGGCCGACACGGGCGTCGATTCGGACGCGCTCGCGGCGGTCGCGCACGAGGCCGGCTTCCTGCTGACGCCGGGCAGCCTGTTCTCGCCGCAGCAATCGCCGTCGACGTGGATGCGCTTCAATGTCGCGAACTGCGGCGATCCGGCGCTGCCGGGGCTGCTGGCAGGCTATATCGACTCGGCCGTGCGGCGCGCGTCCTGAGGCGGCGCGGCATGTCGCGTCTTGAAATTACGCGCGCCGTCCCCAGATACGCGCGCAAACCGCTGGCGCCGGGCGGCCGTTCTTCACGGACTCGCCGGCATCGCGCACCGGGCGCCAGCGTCACACCATTCCAGTTCAAGTAAGAGGAAACAGAATCCATGGCACACGAAACGATGAGCTTTCAGGCAGAGGTCAAGCAACTCCTCCACCTGATGATCCATTCGCTCTACAGCAACAAGGAAATCTTCCTGCGCGAACTGGTGTCGAACGCGTCCGACGCGGCCGACAAGCTGCGTTTCGAAGGGCTCGCGGACAACGCGCTGTACGAGAACGATCCGAACCTGCGCATCCGCATCGGCTACGACAAGGCCGCGCGCACGATCACGATCGACGACAACGGCATCGGCATGAGCCGCGACGAAGCGATCGCGAACCTCGGCACGATCGCGCGTTCGGGCACCAAGGAATTCTTCACGAAGCTGTCGGGCGACCAGCAGAAGGATGCAGCGCTGATCGGCCAGTTCGGCGTCGGCTTCTACTCGGGCTTCATCGTTGCCGACAAGATCACCGTCGAGACGCGCCGCGCAGGCCTGCCGGCGAACGAAGCCGTGCGTTGGGAAAGCGCGGGCGAGGGCGATTTCACGATCGACGCGATCGAGCGCGCACAGCGCGGCACGACGATCACGCTGCACCTGCGCGAAGGCGAGGACGAGTTGCTGTCGTCGCACCGCCTGCAGTCGATCATCCAGAAGTACTCCGACCACATCGCGCTGCCGATCCTGATGCAGAAGGAAGAATGGGATCAGGAAAAGGGCGAGATGGTCCTGAAGGACGAGGACGAGACCGTCAACCAGGCGAGCGCGCTGTGGACGCGTTCGAAGAGCGACGTCACCGACGAGCAGTACACGCAGTTCTACCAGCACATCGCGCACGACCACCAGGATCCGCTCACGTGGACGCATAACCGCGTCGAGGGCCGCAGCGAATACACGCAGCTGCTGTTCGTGCCGTCGCACGCGCCGTTCGATATGTGGAACCGCGACTATCGCGGCGGCCTGAAGCTGTACGTGAAGCGCGTGTTCATCATGGACGACGCCGAGCAGCTGCTGCCGCAATACCTGCGCTTCGTGAAGGGCGTCGTCGATTCGGCGGACCTGCCGCTGAACGTGTCGCGCGAGATCCTGCAGGAAAGCCGCGACGTGAAGGCGATCCGCGAAGGCGTGACGAAGCGCGCGCTGTCGATGCTCGAAGAGCTCGCGAACGCGGAAGACGATGCCGGCAAGGAAAAGTACAAGACGTTCTGGGGCGCATTCGGCCAGGTGCTGAAGGAAGGCCTCGGCGAGGATCACGCGAACCGCGAGCGCATCGCGAAGCTGCTGCGCTTCGCGTCGACGCACGGCAACACCGATGCGCAGGACGTGTCGCTCGCCGACTACGTGTCGCGCATGAAGCCCGAGCAGAGCAAGATCTACTACGTGACGGCCGACGCATGGCAGGCCGCGAAGAACAGCCCGCATCTCGAGGTGTTCCGCAAGAAGGGCGTCGAGGTGCTGCTGCTGACCGATCGCGTCGACGAATGGATGCTGTCGTTCCTGCAGGAATTCGACGGCAAGCCGCTCGCGAGCGTCGCGCGTGGCGACCTCGATCTCGGCGAGTTGAACGACGAAGAGAAGAAGGCGCAGGAGCAGGCGGGCGAGGCGATCAAGCCGGTCGTCGAGAAGATGAAGGAAGCGCTCGGCGACAAGGTGAAGGAAGTGCGCGTCACGTTCCGCCTGACCGATTCGCCGTCGTGCCTCGTCGCGGACGACAACGACATGAGCGGCTACCTGCAGCGGATGCTGAAAGCAGCCGGCCAGAACGCGCCGGCGATGCAGCCGATCCTCGAGATCAATCCCGAGCACGCGCTCGTGAAGCAGCTGAACGCCGATAGCGCCGATTTCGGCGACTGGGCCCATCTGCTGTTCGATCAGGCGCTGCTGGCCGAAGGCGGCATGCTCGACGATCCGGCGAGCTTCGTGAAGCGGACCAACGCGCTGCTGCTGTCGCGCGCCGCGTGAACGCGCGCATGCGATTCGACGGCGGTCAGGCCGGCTGGCGTGAAACGCCGCGGCCTGGCTGTTCGCTCGACCAGCGCGACTGGCTGACGCGCGGCGGATCGCTGACCGCGCATCTCGCGCGGCTTGGCCGTGTGAACGTACGCGTGACGCGCGAGGCTGTCGACTGTCCGTGGTTCGACGAGCCGGACGCGCTCGCCTGTTCGCCGCGCGCGCCGATGTGGGTGCGCGAGGTGATTTTGTCGGTCGACGGCACGCCTTTTGTTGCCGCGCACAGCATCGCACCGCTCGCCGCCAGCAAGGGCGTGTGGCAGGCGATGCGGCGGCTGCGCACGCGGCCGCTCGCGGAGCTGCTGTACAGCGATCCGCAGGTCGAGCGTTCGGCGCTCGTCAGCCGGCGCGTGATCGCCGGCCATCCGCTGTATGCACTGGCGACCCATGCGCTTGGCGCGGGCGTCCGGCCGCCGCACGCGTTCGCCGCGCGGCGTTCGGTGTTCCAGCGTCACGGCAAGCCGCTGATGGTCACCGAGTGCATGCTGCCGGCGCTGTGGCGTCATCTCGATGCGCACGGCGACGGGCCCCGATCCGTCGGGCCGCGTGGAGACGCGTGATGCTGCAGGGGTTTCCGCCGGTCGTCGGGCCGGATACGCACACGATGATCCTCGGCAGCTTTCCGGGCGAGGCGTCGCTCGATGCCGCGCAGTATTACGCGCATCCGCGCAATCAGTTCTGGCGATTGCTGGGGGCGGTGCTCGGCGAGCCGGCGCTTCATGACCTGCCGTACGATGCGCGGCTCGTGTGCGTGCTGTCACACGGTATCGGTATCTGGGACGTCCTCGATGCGTGCCATCGTCAGGGTAGCCTCGATTCCGCGATCCGGAATGCGAAGCCGAACGACTTCGATTCGTTGCGGGAACATGCGCCGTTGCTGAAGCGCGTGTGCTTCAACGGCAAGACGGCAGGGCGGTTCGCCGGCGTGATCGGCGAGGCCGGGTACGAGACGCTCGTGCTGCCTTCGTCGAGCCCGGCGAACGCGATGTTGTCGTTCGAACAGAAACTGGTGCTCTGGCGCGCACTTCGCGCCTGAGGCGCGTTGGATAAGCGGTATCAGGTGGGCAGGTGCCTGGCGCCCGTGGCCGCGGCAATGCGACTTTGTGCGGCGACGAGCTGGTCATCGGTGGTCGCTACGAGCCACAGACGTGCGTGCTCCTCGATCCGGCGGTTGTGGTCCTTCAACGGGCCCATCGCGGCTGCGGCCTTCCAGACC
Organism: Burkholderia sp. BCC1999; assembly: GCF_905339975.1. Lineage (NCBI taxonomy): Bacteria > Pseudomonadati > Pseudomonadota > Betaproteobacteria > Burkholderiales > Burkholderiaceae > Burkholderia > Burkholderia sp. BCC1999. The sequence goes on from NZ_CAJPHP010000004.1 coordinate 277,913, forward strand.
ACCGGGCCGATTCGGCTACTTCTGCCCGACGGCGCGCCTACCAGCAGGCAGTAAGGCCCCAGCGGAAGCGATACGAACGGAAGTGCCGGACTGGCGATTACGCGCCAGTCGATGAAGGGTGTCTCGCTGATCAGCAGCGGCGTGGGCAAGCCGTAGAGCACGCTGAAATCGTACAGCGCCAGCTGCTCTCGCATGCCGACGTAAATTCGCCGGATGTCGTCGACAACCGCCGCGCGGATCTCGTCCTCGAACATGGGTTCCTGCGAGTAGCGGTCGAATGCCTTTCGAGCCTCCCATTGATACGCGCTGAACAGGCCGATCTCCACGCAGTCCTGCACGGCGCGCTGAATGTCCGCTACGGAACCGGCTTCCTCTGGCTTGCCCAGCTGCGCAGCCCGCAAAAAGCGGGCAAGTTCCGCCTCGTGGATCGCGGGACCATCCGCAGATGCATCGTCGTCAGCGTTCTTGCCCAGGGGCACGTAGATGTATTTCTCGGCAGCGAAATGCGATTTCTTGCCTTCATCGAACTTGATTTCGCCATCGACGCAGTCCAGATAGCGAGTCCCGATTCGGCCGTGCTCCCAAACCCAGTTTTTCAGGAACGGACGCAGCGGATGCAGTTTGTCGTGATCGGCCATTGAAACCTCCAGGTTTCCCAGTATGCGCCATTCCAGCAACGCACCGCACACCCCGCACCGTCCGGCGCCCCTCGCTACAAGGCGAGCGTGCCCAGCTCGTCATAAGTGCGATGCAGCCAGACCTTGACGCGCTGCCGCTCCAGCAAGCCGAGCCCGGTGGCGGCGCGGTCGGGATGATTGACCGCCGCCCAGAAGCTCGCGCTTTGTCGATCGATCTTCTGCATCGTCGTATCGGGCAAGCGGCGCAGCGTAATCACGCTGGCGCCAAGGGCTTCGGCCCGCTCGCGTTCGCCGGATGCCTCCAGAATCTCGAAGCGATCGCCGCGGACTTCATTCAGCACCAGCACCAGCTTGATTCGTCCGCCGAATCTCGACCGATCGTCGCTTCGCTGCCTATTCGTCCTTGCCCCAGCGCCACTTCGGCTTTTCGCCTTTCAGCCAGCACACCGCCGTGAGCGCGGCCACCAGCGCCACGATGCTTGCCGCGAACGCCAGCGGTGATTGGGCGGGTGACAAGTGCGTCGCAACCGCCACGACCCCGATCACAAAGAGCAGCAGGACGACCCACCCTTGCCATGCGACCGGCAATCCCCAGCCCCAGCCGTAGCGTTTCGCCGGAAACCAGATCTTTCTGTCGGTTGAGGTCACGTGATCCCCCGTCGTCACTGGTAGTCGCTTTCTCTCTGTCGACGTACCGCAAGGAACGTCACCGTCCGTCGGTGGAAGAGACATATTCGCCGGTGCGATCGCAAGTGCCGTGCCGTCGCGGATCACGGTGCCCACATCGATCTGCCCATTGTTCTGATAGAAGGCCCGATCGGTGCGCCGATCCTTCGCATCGTCAACTGGCGAGATGCCGGAGAAGCGGCGCGGCGGCGATCGGGTCGAAACGGCAGACGCGTGCGTCCGGGAGCGCAGCCGCCACCAATGCTATCCTCTCGTCCGCTAAAACCAGCATCACCCAGCGAGATTCAATCATGACCCGACTGATCAAGCGCGCGTCCGCCGAGGCGCGTGCGTTCAAGCAAGGCAAGCCGTCCTCGTACAACGGCTCCGAAAAACTCCAGCCGCCGCGCGTGAAGCGCCGCCCGGACATCGACGAACACGACGACGTGCCGGTGCTCGAAGCGCCGCGCAAGCCGCGCTTCGCGCCCGTTACGTTCTCCGAAGAGGGCGGCGTGCGCTTCCTGCACTTCGGCACCGAATGGGTGCAGGGCGCCATGCGGATCTCCAAGCCGCTGCACATCGAGCTCGAATACGCGCAGCAGATGATGGCGTGGCTGCTGTTCCTCGAAACGCCCGAGCGGATCGTCCAGCTCGGGCTCGGCACCGGCGCGCTGACCAAGTTCTCGCACCGTTTCCTGCCGAACGCGAAGGTCGAGGCCGTCGAGCTGAACCCGGCCGTGATCGTCGCCGCGCGCACGATGTTCGCGCTGCCGCCCGACGACGCACGTCTCGCCGTGCACGAAGCCGACGCGTGGGACTTCGTCAACGACCCGGCCAACCGCGGCACGACGGGCGCGATCCAGATCGACCTGTACGACGCGACCGCGCGCGGCCCCGTGCTCGACAGCGTCGCGTTCTACCGTGCGGTGCGCGGCTGCCTCGCCGACGCGGGCATCGCGACGATCAACCTGTTCGGCGATCATCCGAGCTTCTTGCGCAACATGAAGCACCTGAACGCGGCGTTCGAAAATCGCGTGATCGCGCTGCCCGAAGTGCACGACGGCAACCGGATCGCGATCGCGTTCTCGGGCCCCGCGCTCGACGTGCCGTTCGCGCAGCTCGACGCACGCGCGAAGCTGATCGAGGACACGCTGAAGCTGCCCGCACGCAAGTGGGTGAAAGCTTTGAAAGAAACGACCGGCGCACGCGATACCTCGTTCGCGATCTGACGCTTCATGCACCGGCGGCAGGCCGGTGCAACCACGCGACAAGGGGCGGATCACCTCGGGTTCGCCCCTGCTTGACCGCGTGCTCGCGGCTCCTATACTGGCGCGAAGCCAGGGGAGCCGCAGCCTACCCGTTTCGCCGCTCCTCTCGGCGCCGTACCCGCTCAACAAGATCGATAACCGGGAAAGAAGAGGAGACGTCATGGCTCACGATGCCGACGCCAACCGGGCCGCCAAGCGCTGGCTCTGGCTGCTGGTACTGCCGCTGATTGCGATGGTCTGGGTACCGTCCTACAGCAAGATCGAACCGCAGCTGTTCGATTTTCCGTTTTTCTACTGGTACCAGCTGTTGTGGGTCTTCATCAGCGCGGTGATCACCGCGTTCGTCTATTTCAAGACCAAGAACGCGTGGAAGGCGAGCGGCCCGCAGGGAGGTGGGCAATGAATCTCGGCGCAACCTTCGTCTTCGTCCTGCTGTTCATCGGCGTCACGATCATCGGTTTCCTGGCCGCGAACTGGCGGCGCGGCGATCTCGCCCATCTCGACGAATGGGGCCTCGGCGGACGCCGCTTCGGCACGATCGTCACGTGGTTCCTGCTCGGCGGCGATCTCTACACGGCCTACACGTTCGTCGCGGTACCCGCGCTGGTGTTCGGCGCCGGCGCGATGGGCTTCTTCGCGCTGCCGTACACGATCCTGATCTATCCGTTCGCGTTCGTCGTGTTCCCGAAGCTGTGGAGCATCGCGAAGCGGCACGGCTACGTGACGGCCGCCGATTTCGTCAACGCGCGCTATGGCAGCCGGATGCTTGCGCTCGCGATCGCGGTGACGGGCATCCTCGCGACGATGCCGTACATCGCGCTGCAGCTGGTCGGCATCGAAGTGGTGATCGGCGCGCTCGGTTTCGACACGACCGGCTTCGTCGGCGATCTGCCGCTGATCATCGCGTTCGCGATCCTCGCCGCGTACACGTACACGTCGGGGCTGCGCGCACCGGCCATGATCGCGATCGTGAAGGACATCCTGATCTACATCACGATCGCGGCTGCCGTCATCGTGATTCCGGCGAAGCTCGGCGGCTTCGGGCACATCTTCGCAAGCGTGCCGCCCGCGAAGCTGCTGCTGAAGGCGCCCGACGCGATGAGCCTGAACGGCTACAGCGCGTACGCGACGCTCGCGATCGGCTCGGCGCTGGCCCTGTTCCTGTATCCGCACTCGGTCACGGCGATCCTGTCGTCGTCGTCGGGCAACTCGATCCGCCGCAACATGGCGATGCTGCCCGCGTACTCGTTCGTGCTCGGCCTGCTTGCGCTGCTCGGCTACATGGCGCTCGCGTCGGGCGTGAAGGACATGCCGCAGTACGCGCCGTACTTCAAGGCGTTCGGCCCGAACTTCGCGGTGCCCGCGCTGTTCCTCGAGTACTTCCCGTCGTGGTTCGTCGGCGTCGCGTTCGCGGCAATCGGCATCGGTGCGCTGGTGCCGGCGGCCATCATGTCGATCGCGGCCGCGAACCTCTACACGCGCAACATCCACCGCGAGTTCGTGAACCGCAACATGTCGCACGAGCAGGAGACGCACGTCGCGAAGCTCGTGTCGCTGATCGTGAAGGTCGGCGCGGTGGCGTTCATCCTCGGGCTGCCGCTGACCTATGCGATCCAGCTGCAGCTGCTCGGCGGGATCTGGATCATCCAGACGCTGCCCGCGATCGTGCTCGGCCTGTACACGCGCGTGCTCGACCATCGCGGCCTGCTGGCTGGCTGGGCTGCCGGCATCGTGTGCGGTACATGGATGGCGATTTCACTGAAGCTGGCCGGATCGATCTTCACGATCCACCTGTTCGGCCTCGCGATTCCCGGCTACGCGGCCGTGTGGTCGCTGATCGTCAACCTGGTGGTGTCGGTGGCGGTGAGCGTGCTGGTGCGCGTGATGGGGATGGCGCATGCGGAAGACCGCACGCGGCCGGAGGATTATCTCGACGTCGTCGAAGGCTGAGACGGACGACGCGCGGGTAACGAAAACGCCCGCCACCGTAAGGTGGCGGGCGTTTTCTTGCGTCAGCCCTGCGCGCGTTGCGCGAGATCCTCGCGCTGCGACAGATCCTCGACGTTGACCATCCAGTGCACGCCGAACCGATCCTTCGCCATCCCGAAGCCGAGTGCCCAGAACGTCTTGCCGAACGGCATCGTCACTTCGCCGCCGTCGGCGAGCGCATTGAACAGCTTCTGACCTTCCTCGACCGTCGCCGGGTTCAGCGACAGCGAATAGCCGGCATGCGCGGCGCCTGCCGGCTGGCTGCAGTCGCCGTCCGAGCACATGATCATCGAGTCGCCGATCGTGAAGCTCGCGTGCATCACCTTGTCGGCCATCTCCGGCGTCATCGGGTAGTCGGGGTTCGGCGGCGCATCCTTGAAGTGCATCTTGAACATCGTCTTCGCACCGAGTGCCTTTTCGTAGAACTGAAGGGCTTCGTCGGCACGACCGTAGAACGTCAGGTACGGTTGAACTTGCATCGTTGTCTCCTGTGATGGGCCGGGCCCGCGTGTCGGCGCGGGTTCGGCGTCGTGCAAGATTGACTGGGAAAGGGCGCATCGGGAGGCGGCCGGCGCACCCGTGACGTGGATTGTAGTGCGCGCGCTTGACGATGGAATGAAAAATAAAAACGGCCGCGAACATCATGTTCGCGGCCGTGTGCGGCGTGCTGCTGACGGCTGTTGTCAGTGTTGCTGACAGCCGCTGACGCCCGTTGCGACTCAGCGCAGCGCGTCGATCAGCTTCTCGAGCTTCACCGCATCGGCGGCGAATACGCGGATGCCTTCGGCGAGCTTTTCGGTCGCCATCGCTTCGTCGTTCAGCTGGAAGCGGAACGATGCCTCGTCGATCGCCACGCGCCCGGACGGCTTGTCCTGAAGCGATTCCGGCGACAGCTTGCGTGCAACGGTTTCGTTGCTGTCCTGCAGCTTCTGCAGCAAATCGGGACTGATTGTCAGCAGGTCGCAGCCGGCGAGTTCGGTGATCTGGCTGGTCGTGCGGAAGCTCGCGCCCATCACTTCGGTGTGGTAGCCGAACGTCTTGTAGTACGTGTAGATGCGGCGCACCGACTGCACGCCCGGATCGTTCGCGCCGCCGTCCTTCTCTTCATTCCACTCCGCGCCGGCCTGCTTCTTGTACCAGTCGTAGATACGGCCGACGAACGGCGAGATCAGTTGCGCACCGGCTTCCGCGCATGCGGCGGCCTGAATGAGCGAGAAAAGCAGGGTCATGTTGCACTTGATCCCTTCCTTCTGCAGCACTTCGGCCGCGCGGATGCCTTCCCACGTCGACGCGAGCTTGATCAGGATGCGCTCGCGACCGATGCCGGCGGCTTCGTACAGCTTGATGAGCTCGCGGCCCTTGTCGATCGAGCGTTGCGTGTCGAACGACAGGCGCGCGTCGACTTCGGTCGACACGCGGCCCGGGATCAGCTTCAGGATCTCGGTGCCGAACGCGATCAGCAGGCGGTCGATGATGAAATCGGTGCTTTCGTTGCGATGATCGCGGACGGTTTTCTCGAGGATCGGCTTGTACGCATCCTTCTGGACGGCCTTCAGGATCAGCGACGGGTTCGTGGTCGCGTCCTGCGGCTTGTATTGCGCAAGCTGCTGGAAGTCGCCCGTGTCGGCGACGACGGTCGTGTACTGCTTCAGCTGGTCGAGTGCGGTAGTCATGGCGATTCGGAAGAAGGGCGCGGGGCGCCGGGTTCTCACGGGCCGCGCGAGCGCGGCGGCGAAGCGAAGCGGCGCCGGGCGCCGCTTCCGATCCATCATTTTAGGCCCGATTCGTGTCGAGCACGTTTTAGCGTGCCCGACGCGTGCCGCGGCGGGCGGCGAGCCGCGTCACGCGGGGCGTCGCGCGTTCAGGATCACCTGCGTGACGATTCCCGCGACGAGCCCCCAGAACGCCGAGCCGATCGACAGCAGCGTGAGGCCCGACGCGGTGACCATGAACGTGACGAGCGCGGCTTCGCGCTGTTTCACGTCCTGCATCGCGTTCGCGAGCCCGCTCATGATCGAGCCGAACAGCGCGAGCGCGGCGACCGATACCACGAGTGCCTTCGGCAGCGCGGCGAACAGCGCGGCGATCGTCGCGCCGAAGATGCCGGCGACCAGGTAGAACGTGCCGCACCACACGGCGGCCGTGTAGCGCTTCGCGTGATCCTCGTGCGCTTCGGGGCCCGTGCAGATCGCGGCCGTGATCGCCGCGAGGTTCACGCCGTGCGAGCCGAACGGCGCGAGCAGCAGCGACGCGAGGCCGGTCGTCGCGATCAGCGGCGACGACGGCGTCTGATAGCCGTCCGCACGCAGCACCGCGATACCCGGCACGTTCTGCGACGCCATCGCGACGACGAACAGCGGAATGCCGATGCTGACGATCGACGCGATCGAGAACGCGGGCATCGTGAACACGGGCTGCGCGAGCGCGATATGGAAATGGCTGAAGTCGAGCAGGCCGAGGCCGCCGGCCACCGCCGTGCCGACGATCAGCGTCGTGACGATCGCATAACGCGGCGCGAGCCGCTTGACGATCAGGTAGGTAAAGAACATCGCGAGCACGAGCGCGGTCTGGAACTGCGCGGCGCGGAAGATCTCGATGCCGATCTCGAACAGGATGCCCGCGAGCAGCGCGGCGGCGATGCCGGCCGGAATCTTGCGCATCAGTGTGTCGAACAGCCCGCTGACGCCGACGGCCGTCAGCAGCAGCGCGCACACGACGAACGCGCCGATCGCCTCGGCGTAGGGCACACCGGGCAGCGACGCGATCAGCAGCGCGGCGCCGGGTGTCGACCACGCGACGACGACGGGCGCGCGAAAGCGCAGCGACAGGCCGATCGTCGTCAGCGCCATGCCGATCGACAGCGCCCAGATCCACGACGAGATCTGCGCATCGGTGAGGTGGGCGGCGCGGCCGGCCTGGAACATCAGCACGAGCGAACTCGTGTAGCCGGTCATCATCGCGACGAAACCGGCGACGAGCGCCGACACGGACGTATCGGCGAAAAAGCGGCGGCCGCCGGCGCGGCTGGCGCTCGCGGTGGGCGAGGGGTTCATGCTATCTCCGGGGGAGGCCGCTCTGACGCGGCCTTTGTATCTGCGAGTGGGTTGCGTTACTTGCTGAGTGCGCGCATCGCGGTTTCGAGGCCCGCCAGCGTGAGCGGATACATGCGATGGCCGAGCAGGTCGCGGATCACCGCGACCGACTGCCGGTACTCCCATAGCCGCTCGGGCTCGGGGTTCAGCCATGCATGATGGGGGAACTGGTCGGCGAGACGGCGCAGCCACACGGCGCCGGCTTCCGGGTTGTTGTATTCGACCGAGCCGCCGGGCTGCAGCACTTCGTACGGGCTCATCGTCGCGTCACCGACGAAGATCAGCTTGTAGTCGGGCGTGAACTTGTGCAGCACGTCCCACGTCGCGGTGCGCTCCGAGTGGCGGCGGCGATTGTTCTTCCACAGGTGGTCGTACACGCAATTGTGGAAGTAGAAGAATTCGAGATGCTTGAATTCGGCTTTCGCGGCCGAGAACAGCTCTTCGGTGCGCTTGATGTGGTCGTCCATCGAGCCGCCGACGTCGAGCAGCATCAGCACTTTCACGTTGTTGTGGCGCTCGGGCACCATCCGCAGGTCGAGCCAGCCTGCGTTCGCGGCCGTGCTGCGGATCGTGCCGGGCAGGTCGAGCTCTTCCGCCGCGCCTTCGCGCGCGAAACGGCGCAGCCGCCGCAGCGCGACCTTGATGTTGCGCGTGCCGATCTCGACCGAATCGTCGTAGTCGCGATAGGCGCGTGCTTCCCACACCTTCACCGCGGTGCGGTTGCCGTTCGACGGGCCGCCGATGCGTACGCCTTCGGGGTTGTAGCCGCCGTGCCCGAACGGCGACGTGCCGCCCGTGCCGATCCACTTGTTGCCGCCTTCGTGGCGTTCCTTCTGCTCGTCGAGCAGCGCCTTCAGGCGCTCCATCAGCTTGTCGAGCCCGCCCATCGCCTCGATCTGCGCCTTTTCCTCCGGCGACAGTTCGCGCTCGAGACGCTTCTCGAGCCAGTCGAGCGGAATGTCGAACGCTTCGGACGGCAACGTGGACACGCCGTGGAAATACGCGCCGAACGCCTGGTCGAACTTGTCGAAGTACTGCTCGTCCTTGACGAGCGTCATCCGCGCGAGGAAGTAGAACGCGTCGATCGACGGCGAGATCAGCCCGGCCTTCAGCGATTCGAGCAGCGTCAGGTATTCCTTCACCGAGACGGGCAGCTTGGCTGCGCGCAGCGCGTAGAAGAAATTGAGCAGCATGGCCGGGCCTTCGCGGGTGAGGGAGGATTACCGGTTGTGCCGGTTCATGTAGACGAGCCGTTCGAGCAGGCTCAGGTCCTGCTCGTTCTTCAGCAGCGCGCCCGCGAGCGGCGGCACGATCTGCTTCGCGTCCGCGCTGCGCAGCGCGTCGGCCGGGATGTTCTCGGCGAGCAGCAGCTTCAGCCAGTCGAGCAGCTCGGACGTCGACGGCTTCTTCTTCAGACCCGACACGCCGCGCAATTCGAAGAAACTCTCGAGCGCCGCGCGCAGCAGCTCCTCGCGGATGTCGGGGAAGTGCACCGCGACGATCTTCTGCATCGTCGACGGGTCGGGAAACTGGATGTAGTGGAAGAAGCAGCGGCGCAGGAACGCGTCGGGCAGCTCCTTCTCGTTGTTCGACGTGATGATCACGAGCGGGCGGTGCTTCGCACGCACCGTTTCGCGTGTCTCGTACACGTGGAACTCCATCCGGTCGAGCTCGCGCAGCAGGTCGTTCGGGAATTCGATGTCGGCCTTGTCGATCTCGTCGATCAGCAGCACGCTCGGGTGCTCGGCGTCGAACGCCTGCCACAGCACGCCCTTGACGATGTAGTTCGAGATGTCCTTCACGCGCTCGTCGCCGAGCTGGGAGTCGCGCAGCCGCGATACCGCGTCGTATTCGTACAGGCCCTGCTGCGCCTTGGTGGTCGACTTGATGTGCCACTGCAGCAGCGGCATGTCGAGCGCGGCGGCCACTTCCTCGGCGAGCATGGTCTTGCCGGTGCCGGGTTCGCCCTTGATCAGCAGCGGGCGTTGCAGCGTCAGTGCGGCGTTGACCGCGAGCTTCAGATCGTCGGTGGCGACGTACTGTGAGGACCCTTCGAAACGCATGGCGGCGCTCTTCTTCATCGGGAAAAAAACCCAGTATAAGTCAGAAGGGCTGGCCGGTTGGGCCGCGCCCGCGTATCGTTGCGGGGCTGTGGCGGGGCGAACGGGGGCGCCGTATGGACGCGTTCCCTGCCGACGCGGTACAATCTGGCCGTTTTTTTTGGCCTGCGTGGCGATCCAACAAGCAAAACGGCGCGGGCCGTTGCCGCTTTGGCGCCAGTTTCCCCTCAAGCTAGGTTACAAGAGCTATGAACAAATTCGTCGGCAAACACGTCGTTGTCGCAGCGCTCGTGGCGCTCGCGGGCAGCGCGCAGGCGGCCGGTGTGGTCGGCAACCCGAAGGACGGGGCGAGCAAGGCCGCCATGTGCATCGGTTGCCACGGCATCCAGGACTACCGCGCGGCGTATCCGGAGGTCTACCGGGTGCCTGTCCTCGGCGGCCAGAACCAGCAATACCTCGAGAACGCGCTGAAGGCCTACCGCAAGAAGGATCGTCACTTCCCGTCGATGAATGCGATCGCCGGTTCGCTGACGGACCAGGACATCGCGGATCTGGCGGCCTACTATGCCGTCCAGAAGGCCGACTCGAAGGACAATCCCTACAAGTAAGCGCGCGCCGCCGGTCTCTCCGGCGGGACAGGAGCATTCATGAACAACGCATTCAAGACGGCGGCGGTGGCACTGGTGGCCGGCCTCGCGATCGGTACCGCGCACGCAGCGGACATCACGAAGGGCAAGGAACTGGTCGAGTCGCACAACTGTGCCGCCTGCCACGGCGCGCAGATGAACAAGCCGATCAACGCCGAATATCCGCGCCTCGCCGGCCAGCATGCCGACTACCTCGTGTGGGCGATGCGCCAGTACCAGATGGGCCTGACGAACCCGCTGCTCGGTCGCAACAACGCGATCATGCAGGCACAGGTGCAGAGCCTGTCGGTCAGCGACATGAAGGACATCGCGTCCTACATCGAGTCGCTGAAGGAAACCGATCTCGTGTTCAAGAAGTAAGCGTGCCGGGCCTCTCGGGCCCGTGCAGCAAAAATACCCCGCCTCGGCGGGGTATTTTTTTGTCCGCGATCGGGCCTGCCCGGGCGCCGGTGTGCCGGGCCCGCGCGCTCAGTCGCGCGACGCGCGGCGCAGGATGCGCTGCAGGTACGCGTCGGTATCGGGCGGCGTGTTCGTGCGCTGCGCTTCCCAGATCGTCTCGCCGAGGCATTCCATGATCGCGTGCTGCGCGTCGTGGGTCGAATCGAGCTTTGCGGCCAGCTTGTCGTGCGCGGCGCGGATGCCGGGCGGCTGGTCGATCGACAGCTGCTCGCTGATCGCGAGGTGCATCGACAGGTGCAGGAACGGGTTCGTGCGGCCTTCCTCGGGCGTGTAGTCGCGCGCGGCCGCGCCATCCGCATCGGCGAGTTCGTCGTGGTATTCGGGATGCTCGACGATCCAGTCGGCTGCCATCGCCTCCAGCGGCGTCAGGATCTCGCCTGCGCGCTGCTTGCGCCAGGTCTCGGTGAAAAAGCGACGCACTTCGTCGCGGCTTGGATTGAACATGGTGGGGAAGCGTCGTGATTCGGGCGGCCTCATGCCGCGTCGGGCATTGTACGCCGGGTCGGCGGACGGCGCTGGCGGCGGGTCGGGGCGGGCGGCGCCGCGCAGGCCGGTCGCGACTGCCCCGCGCAGGGCGGCGCAACGGGTAAGCGCGGGCTAGGCCGGCGGCCGTCGCGCCGCTACACTCCGACGATTCCCGCTCCGGCGCCTCGCTCGCCCGTTTCATCATGACCGCCACCGCCCGCCCATCGTCCGCCGCCCTGCAGGGCACGCTCTACGTCGCGCTGTCTGCCGCCGCGTTCGGCGCGATGGCGATCTTCGGCCGCTACGCGTACGCGGCCGGCGTCGACGTGCTCGGGCTGCTGATCGTGCGCTTCGCGATCGGCGGCGCGGTGCTCGCCGCGATCGCGCGGCACCGTCGCGTCGCGTGGCCGCGCGGACGCGCGCTCGCGCCGCTCGTGGCAATGGGCGCGGTCGGCTACGTCGGTCAGTCGTTCTGCTATTTCAGCGCGCTGCAGCACGCGCAGGCGAGCCTCGTCGCGCTGCTGCTGTACCTGTATCCGGCGTTCGTCACGCTGCTGGCCGCGTGGTGGCTCGGCGAGCGCCTGACGCGCGCGAAAGCCGTCGCGCTCGTGCTGTGCGTCGCGGGTTCCGCACTCATGGTCGGCGGCGGGCATGGCGAGCCGCTCGGGATCGCGCTCGCCCTGGCGGCCGCGGTGATCTATTCGCTGTACATCGTCGGCGGCACGAAGGCGACGCGTGGCGTCGATCCGCTCGCGACGACGGCGATCATCTGCCTGTCGGCGACCGCCACGCTCGTGGCGATCGCCGTCGTGCGGACGGCCGCGTTCGGCGCGCCGCCGCGCTGGCCCGCGACGGGCGGCGGCTGGGCGTCGATGCTCGCGATCGCGCTCGTGTCGACGGTTGCGGCCATGCTCGCGTTTTTCGCCGGGCTGGAGCGGCTCGGGGCCGCGCGGACGTCGATGCTGTCGACGCTCGAACCGGTCGTGACGGTTGCGCTCGCGGCGTTGCTGTTCGGGGAAGCGTTGTCGCCGCTGCAGTGGGCGGGCGGTGTCGCGATTCTGGCTGCGGTGCTGGCGCTCGTGCGGGCGGGTGGCGCCGCGGCCGACGATGCGACGGCGACGTCCAATGCGTAGCCGGAAGCGGGCGAGCCGCGCGCGCCGCGACGGCGCCTACGGTTCCGGGCCGTGCCGACGCGCTTCGATCGGCCGGCGCCGCGCGTGTCCCCGCGCCTGACGCTTACTCGTTGGGCGGCGGCGTCTTCGGCCGGAATTCGCACAGCGGCTCGATCGCGCAGTGCCAGCATTCGGGCTTGCGCGCCTTGCACACGTAGCGCCCGTGCAGGATCAGCCAGTGATGCGCGTCCTGCAGGAATTCCTTCGGCGTGAATTTCTCGAGTGCGGCCTCGACGGCCCGCACGTCCTTGCCCGGCGCGAGCCCCGTGCGGTTCGCGACGCGGAAGATATGCGTGTCGACCGCGATCGTCGGCTGGCCGAACGCAGTGTTCAGCACGACGTTCGCGGTCTTGCGGCCGACGCCCGGCAAGCCTTCGAGCGCTTCACGATCGGCCGGCACTTCGCCGTCGTAGCGGTCGAGCAGGATCCGGCACGTCGCGACCACGTTCTTGGCCTTGGTGCGGTACAGACCGATCGTCTTGATGTACTCGGTGACGCCTTCCTCGCCAAGCGCGACGATTTGTCGCGGGGTGTTCGCGACCGGGAACATCTTCCGCATCGCCTTGTTGACCGACACGTCTGTCGCCTGCGCGGACAACATCACGGCGATCAGCAACTCGAACGGCGTCGAGTATTCGAGCTCGGTGGTCGGATGCGGATTGAGGCTCTGCAGCGTTTCGTAGATCGCGCGTCGTTTGCTGGCGTTCATGGAGCGTTCTGGTCGGGCGGCGCGGATGGGCTGCCTGGGTCGTCGTTGCCTGTGTCGTGCTCTTGATCGTTGCCGCCCGCGGCCGCGGCGTCGGCGTCGCGTTGTGCCTGCTGCTCGGCGAGCCGTTTGCGGCGCGCCTCGGCCGCGTCGATCTGCGCCTGGACGGCCGCGCTCACGCCTTCTGTGTTCTTCGGCCCGGCGCCTTCCCCGGACTGTTCTTCCTTCTTCTTGCGCGCGCGTTCGAGCGCGGCGGCAATGATCGCGCGTTTCTTCGCTTCGGCGTCGTCAGCGACCGGTGCGGCAGCGGGGGCGTCCGGCTGTGCCGCAGGTTGCTGTCCCGCGGCCGGTTTCGCGGCACTGGCCGCGCGGCGGGCGGCGGCGCGTGCTTCGGCGGCTTCGCGTTCGCGACGCTGGCGCGCGAGCCGGAGGTCGTGGCGTTCGCGCGCGGCGTCGGCCTGCTCCTGCGACCACGCATCCCAGCCCGTACGATCGCCGGTCACCGGCAGCATCGCGATGCAGTCGACCGGGCAGGGCGGCACGCACAGATCGCAGCCGGTGCATTGTGCTTCGATGATCGTGTGCATCTGCTTCGGCGCGCCGACGATCGCGTCGACCGGGCACGCCTGCATGCACAGCGTGCAGCCGATGCACAGGCTTTCGTCGATGAAGGCGACCGCGCGCGGATGCTCGCTGCCATTGACGGGATTCAGCGGAATCACCGGCTTGCCGAGCAGGCCCGCGAGACGCGCGATGCCTTCGGCGCCGCCGGGCGGGCACTGGTTGTAGTTCGCGTCGCCGGCGGCAATCGCCTCGGCGTACGGACGGCAGCCGTTATAGCCGCACTTCGTGCATTGCGTCTGGGGAAGCAGATCTTCGATGCGATCCGCGAGTGTTTTGGAGTCGGTCACGGTGACAGCGGGCGCAGCGGCGCCGAATGGCTCTCGGCCGCGTCGAACGCAGCCGGAAAGGTTTGCCAAAGCTCGATTATCGCCGATTTCCCGCATTGCGCTGGACGCCGTCTGTGCGCATAATCGAACCGCTTTTTTGCAGGGGCTCAGCAGGAGGGCGGCCGCACGCGGCGCGCCCGTTCCAGGGCGGCCGGCGCCAAGGCGGTGGGGGTGCCGGTCCGGATCAAGCGGCTCACATAGCAAAACGCCACCATGAATCAGCCAAAAATCAAAAGAGATCCTGAAGGTACGCGCCGCCGCATCCTGATGGCGGCAGCCGAAGAGTTCGCGAGTGGAGGGCTGTTCGGCGCACGCGTCGACCAGATTGCGCGCCGGGCCGAAACCAACGAGCGCATGCTCTACTACTACTTCGGCAGCAAGGAGCAGTTGTTCACGGCCGTGCTCGAACACGCGTTCTCCGCGCTGACCGAGGCCGAGCGTGTGCTCGATCTCGACGGCGTCGCGCCGGTCGAAGCCGTCACACGGCTCGCGCATTTCGTTTGGGACTACTACCGCGACCATCCGGAACTGCTCAGGCTCATCAACAACGAGAACCTGCACGAAGCGCGCTACCTGCACAAGTCGACGCGGATCCGCGAGATGATGTCGCCGATCGTCGCGAAGCTCGGCAACGTGCTGATGCGCGGCCAGAAGGCCGGGCTGTTCCGCAGCGACGTCGATCCGCTGCGCTTCTACGTGACGCTGTCGGGGCTCGGCTACTACATCGTGTCGAACCGCTTCACGCTCGCCGCGACGCTCGGCCGCGACTTCACCGACACCGACGAGCGCGCGGAGATGGTCCGGATGAACACCGAGGTGCTGCTCGCGTATCTGCTGCGGCGTTGACGCGTGGCCGCCGGATGTAGAAACGCCGCCGTGCGCAGGCAACGGCGGCGTTTTTTCGTCGGAACGACGAGCGTCAGGCGGCCTTGCGCGTGCGAACGGGTTTTGCGCGCGGGGTGCTGGCGGCGCGCTTCGCGGCCGGAGCGGCCTTTGCGGGGGCTGCTGCTGCGGCCTTGGCCGGCGCTTTCGCACGCGTGCGCTTCGCTGCCGTGGCGCGCGTCGCTTCGGTCGGAGCGTTGGCGGCCGGCACGGCCGCGAGCGTCGTGGCGACCGGCGTATCCGGATGATCCTTCGTCGCGCCGTGCTTCGGCTCGGGGGCATGCTCGCGGATGAAGTCGCGCAGCTGCGGGTAGATGATCGTGCGCCAGCGGCGGCCCGAGAAGATCCCGTAGTGGCCGCACTTCTCGGCGGTCAGGCTGCGGCGATCGTCTTGCGGGATGCCCGTGCACAGCTCGTGCGCGACGTGCGTCTGGCCGCTGCCCGAGATGTCGTCGAGTTCGCCTTCGATCGTCATCAGCGCGGTGTGCTTGATGTCCTGCGGCCGCACGCGCTCGCCTTCGACATCCCACGTGCCTTCCGCGAGCCGGAATTCCTGGAACACGACGCGGATCGTCTCGAGGTAGTACTCGGCGGCCATGTCGAGCACTGCGTTGTACTCGTCATAGAAGCGGCGGTGCGCTTCGGCGTCTTCCTCGTCACCGCGCAGCAGGCTCTGGTAGAAATCCCAGTGCGATTGCGCGTGCCGTTCCGGGTTCATCGCGACGAAGCCCGTATGCTGCAGGAAGCCCGGATACACCTGGCGGCCTTCGCCCGGATAGTTCGCGGGCACCGTGTGGATCACGTTGTTCTCGAACCACGCGGTCGAGTGCTGCGTGGCGAGCGAGTTCACCGACGTCGGACTGCGGCGGGCGTCGATCGGGCCGCCCATCATCGTCATCGTGAGCGGCGTATCCTCGCCGCGGCTCGCCATCAGCGAGATCGCCGCCAGTACCGGCACCGTCGGCTGGCACACCGAAATCACGTGCAGGTTGCGCGCGCCGATGTGACGGATGAATTCCTGGATGTACGCGATGTAGTCGTGCAGGTGGAACGGGCCCGTCTCGATCGGCACCATCCGCGCGTCGATCCAGTCGGTGATGTAGACCTTGTGATCCTGCAGCAGCGTGCGCACCGTGTCGCGCAGCAGCGTCGAGTGGTGGCCCGACAGCGGCGCGCAGACCAGCACGACCGGCTCGTCCTTCAGTTGCGTGACGGCATCGGCATCGTCCGAATAGCGCTTGAAGCGCAGCAGCCGGCAGAACGGCTTCTCGATGATCGTCTGCTCGACGATCGGGATGTTGTGGCCGTCCTTGACGATCTGATGAATGTTGAATTCGGGCTTCTCGTAATCCTTGCCGAGCCGGTACATCAGTTCGTACGCGGCGGCCATCCGCGTTGCGCCGGGCATCAGCGAGAACGGGCTGGACGGGTTGGCGAACGATTTGGACGCGGCCTGGGCCCAGGCCGTCAGCGGGCTCAGCATGGCGCGCTGGAATTCATGCAGTTGGTAAAGCATGCAGACTACTCCCGCGTGGGGGACGGTGCGCAAGGGCGGCGTGGGGCGTCGCGGCGTGCCGTGGGGGTCAGCGGCCGGCCATGTTGCACTGCGGCCGGACAATCGCGTCGATCATATCGGACAACGATGGGTGGTGCAATGCAACATTTCCCCGATTTTTCATCAAACTTTTGCGATTTGACGATCTCTGACCAAGCCGCCCGCGCGCCCGTCCGGCCTCCCGTCAACGCCCCGTCGCCACGGCCGGCGCGGGCTGGCCGGCTGCCCGCGCCATCGCCTCCTCGTGGTGCATCAGGTTCATCGCGGTATGCACGAGCGCCACGTGGGAGAACGCCTGCGGGAAATTCCCGACGAGCCGCCCGGCGACCGGATCGTATTCCTCCGCGAGCAGCCCGAGGTCGTTCGACAGCGCGAGCAGCCGGCTGAACAGCCGGTGCGCGTCGTCGATCCGGCCGAGCAGCGCGTAGTTGTCGACCAGCCAGAAGCTGCACGCGAGAAACGTGCCTTCGCCAGGCGGCAGGCCGTCGTCGTAATCGGTCGTGCGGTAGCGCATCACGAGCCCGTCGTGCAGCAATTCGCGCTCGATCGCCTCGACCGTGCCGACGATACGCGGGTCTTCCGGCGGCAGGAAGCCGAGCAGCGGCATCAGCAGCACGCTCGCGTCGAGTTCGTCGCTGCCGTAGCTTTGCGCGAACGCCTGCTTGCCTTCGTGCCACGCGTTGGCGCAGACATCCGCATGGATCTGCTCGCGCAGCGCGCGCCAGCGGTCGAGCGAGCCGGGCAGCCGGAACATTTCCGCCGACTTGATCGCGCGGTCGAACGCGACCCACGCCATCACCTTCGAGAACGTGAAATGGAGGCGGCCGCCGCGCGTTTCCCAGATCCCTTCGTCGGGTTCCTGCCAGATCTTCTCGAGATGGTCGAGCAGCGCGCACTGCACGGACCAGACCGTGTCGTCGGCCTGCAGGCCACCCACGCGCGCGAGGTGCAGCGCGGCCATCACCTCGCCGAACACGTCGAGCTGGAGCTGGTTCGCGGCGCCGTTGCCGACGCGCACCGGCTTCGAATCCTGATAGCCGGGCAGCCAGTCGAGCTCCATTTCCGGCAGGCGGCGCTCGCCGGCGATCCCGTACATGATCTGGATCTGCTCGGGCGAACCGGCCATCACGCGGCCGAGCCACGTACGCCACGCGCGCGCCTCGTCGTAGTAGCCGCCGCGCATCAGCGCGAGCAGCGTGATCGTCGCGTCGCGCAGCCAGCAGTAGCGGTAGTCCCAGTTGCGATTGCCGCCGATCTTCTCGGGCAGCGACGTGGTCGGCGCCGCGACGATGCCGCCGGTCGGCTCGTACGCGAGCGCCTTCAGCGTGATCAGCGAGCGGCGCACGGCCGCCGCATAGCGGCCTTGCACCTGGCAGCGGCCCGACCATTCGAGCCAGTAGTTCTCGGTGCGTGCGAGCATCGACAGCGGATCGCGCGCGGGCGGCAGCCGCATGTGCGACGCCGCATAGCTGAGCGAGAACGGCACGCGCTCGTCGGCGCCGACCGTGAATTCCGCGAGCGTATGGAGATTCTTGCCGGTGAGCGGCACCGGCGTGCGCAGCACGACGGTGTCGGGGCCCGCAATCGCCTTCATGCCGTCCTCGCGGGTCAGTTGCGTGACCCACGGGATCGAGAAACCGTAGTCGAAGCGCAACACGAGCTCCATGCGCATCTTCATCGTGCCGTGGCGGCCGACGACGATCCGCACCAGTTCGGACCAGCCGTTGCCGGGCGGCATGAAGTCGATCACGGTGACGGCGCCGTCGGCGCTTTCGTAATCGGTTTCGAGGATGAGGGTGTCGCCGCGATAGCGGCGTGTGGTGTGCGTGATCGCGGCGTCGTCGGCAGGAGCAAGCAGCCAGCGGCCGTGCTCGGGCGTGCCGAGAAGCGCCGCGAAGCAGGCGCCCGAATCGAAGCGGGGCCAGCACAGCCAGTCGACGGAGCCGTCTTTCGAGATCAGCGCGGCCGTGTGGCCGTCGCCGACGAGGGCGTAGTCTTCGATCAGGGCGGGCATGGGCAGGCGGTCCTTGGGTATTCGAGTTCACAATGCGGACGGCGGCAGCCGGGCTTCACGCCCGGGCGTCGCGCCCCGTATACTCGGCCGGGCGGCGGAGCGCATGAACGGCCGGCGTTTCGTCCTATCTCAACACTTGAAGCGACTCGATGCAAGGAGGATTCAATGCCCAACCGTTTACGCGAGCGTGACGCACGCGCTTCGACACGAGGGTTCCCGCTTAGGCTCGCTCACTGGATGAAAGGTTTCGCAATCGTGCTCTCCTTGTCCGCGACCCACGCATTTGCGCAACAATCGCCCGCACCGGCCGACGGCGTCTACAACCTGCTGGTCGGCACCTACACGGGCGGCGGCAGCGACGGCATTTATGTTTACCGCTTCGATACTAAAAATGGCAGCGTCGCACCCGTATCGTCGGCAAAGACCGTGAACCCGTCGTACCTGTTGCCGAGCCGCGACGGTCGCACCGTCTACGCGGTCAACGAACTGCCCGGCGACGACGGGCCCGCGTCGCAGCGCGGCGGCGTCAGCGCGTTCCGCTTCGACGCGAAGACGGGCGCGCTGAGCTTCATCGACCGCGTGTCGTCGGAAGGGAACGATCCTTGCTATCTCGCGCTGTCGCCGGACGGCAAGTACCTCGTGACGGCCAATTACTCGGTTGCGAAGGATCCGGGCGGCAGCTTCGCGGTGTTTCCGCTGCGCGACGACGGTGCGGTCGGCCAGTCCGTGCTGACCGTGCACCACGAAGGCACGGGGCCCGTGAAGGGCCGCCAGGACGGCGCGCACGTGCACTCGACGGTGTTTTCGCCGGACGGCCGCTACCTGTTCGTGCAGGATCTCGGCGCGGACAAGATCTACGGCTACCGCTACACGGTGGACGGCAGCCGCGGGCTGATCAGCCCGACCGACACCCGCTACACGCCGGTGAAGGCCGGCTCGGGCCCGCGCCACATGGTGTTTAGCGCCGACGGCCGGTTCGCGTACGTGACGAGCGAGCTCAACGCGTCGGTCGAGGTGTTCGGCTATCACGACGGCAAGCTGACGCCGGTCGAGACGGTGTCGATGACGGCGTCGGGCTTCAAGGGCAAGGTCGGCGGCGGCGCGATCCACCTGTCGCCGGACGGCCGCTTCCTGTACGTGAGCAACCGCGGCGACGCGAACGATCTCGTGATCTACGCGGTCAACAAGGCCGACGGCCGGCTGAAGCAGGTCGGCCGCCAGTCGAGCCTCGGCAAGACGCCGCGCGAGTTCCTGATCGATCCGACCGGCAAGTGGTTGATCGTCGGCAACCAGGACAGCGACGCGTTCTACGTGTTCAGCCGCGATGTCGAAACGGGGCAGCTCGGCGCGAATCCGCAGAAGGTCGCGGTCGGCAAGCCGGTCGATTTCAAGCTGGTGCCGGTGCAGTAAATGCGCCAGCCGTAAATGAAAAGGGCGCTGCCGATGCAGCGCCCTTTTTTTCGGGGCGGCCGGTTTCCCGGCGCGCCCGTATCGATCGACGGCGGCCGTCCGGCCACCGCGTTCAGTCGGCCGCGGCCGGCACGAGCACCTCGCGGCTGCCGTTGATGCCCATCGCCGACACGAGCCCGGCTGCTTCCATCTGCTCGACGAGGCGTGCCGCGCGGTTGTAGCCGATGCGCAGTTGCCGCTGCACCGACGAGATCGACGCGCGCCGCGTGCGCACGACGAACGCGACGGCTTCGTCGTACAGCGGATCGGCTTCCGCGTCCGGCGCTTCGCCGAACAGGTCCTGCGTCGCGCCGTCGGCGGCCGGGCCGTCGAGGATGCCTTCCTCGTACTGCGGCTCGCCGAACTGCTTCAGGTACTCGACGATCCGGTGCACTTCCTCGTCGGCGACAAACGCGCCGTGCACGCGCTGCGGATAACCGGTGCCCGGCGGCAGGAACAGCATGTCGCCCATCCCGAGCAGCGACTCGGCGCCCATCTGGTCGAGGATCGTGCGCGAGTCGATCTTCGACGACACCTGGAACGCGGCACGCGTCGGGATGTTCGCCTTGATCAGGCCCGTGATCACGTCGACGGACGGACGCTGCGTCGCGAGGATCAGGTGGATGCCGGCCGCGCGCGCCTTCTGCGCGAGGCGCGCGATCAGTTCTTCGATCTTCTTGCCGGCGACCATCATCAGGTCGGCCAGCTCGTCGATCACGACGACGATCAGCGGCAGCTTCGACAGCGGCTCGGGATCCTCGGGCGTCAGCGAGAACGGGTTGCCGATCTTCTTTTCCTTCGCTTCCGCGTCGCGGATCTTCTGGTTGAAGCCCGCAAGGTTGCGCACGCCGACGGCCGACATCAGCCGGTAGCGCTTCTCCATTTCGCCGACGCACCAGTTCAGCGCGTTCGCCGCGAGCTTCATGTCGGTGACGACCGGCGCGAGCAGGTGCGGGATGCCTTCGTAGACCGACAGCTCCAGCATCTTCGGGTCGATCATGATGAGCCGCACGTCTTCCGGCGTCGCCTTGTACAGCAGCGACAGGATCATTGCGTTGATCGCGACCGACTTGCCCGAGCCCGTCGTGCCGGCGACGAGCATGTGCGGCGCCTTCGCGAGATCGGTGACGATCGGGTGGCCCGTGATGTCCTTGCCCATCGCGATGGTCAGTTGCGATTGCGAATGCTCGTACTCGCGTGACGCGAGGATTTCCGACAGGCGGATCATCTGGCGCTTCGCGTTCGGCAATTCGAGGCCCATGCAGGTCTTGCCGGGAATCGTCTCGACGACGCGGACCGACGTGAGGCCGAGGCCGCGCGACAGGTCCTTCATCAGCCCGACGATCTGGCTGCCGCGCACGCCGAGCGCGGGCTCGATCTCGAAGCGCGTGATCACGGGGCCGGCCGATGCGCCGACGACCGTGACCGGCACCTTGAATTCCTGCAGGCGCTGCTCGATCACCTGGGCCGTCTGCGCGAGGTGTTCCTCGGTGATGGTTTCGACGTCGCCGGACGCGGGCTCGAGCAGGTCGAGCGTCGGCAGTTCGACGCTGAACGACGCGGGCGCGTGGAATTCGAACGCGTTCGGGCGCGGCTGGCGCACCGGCGTGTCGGGGGCCACGGTGTCGGCTGCGGCCGGTTCGGCCGTCACGGCGGCGGTTGCGCCGGGCAGCGGGGCTGCCGGGGGCGTCGGCGGCGTAACGAACGCCGCCGGCATCGACAGGATCGTGCCAGGGACGGTGGCGGCCGGCTGCGGTGCCGTGGTGGTCGAGGCCGTAGCCGGCGCCGCGGGCACGTCGCTCGACATGGACCAGCTTGCCGACGATGCGGCAGGGGCGGGCGGTGTCGTGAACGTCGTGATGGTTTCTGCGGCCGGCGTGGAAACGATCGACGGAGCCTGCGTCGCGGTCGTTGCGCCGAAGGATGCCAACGATCCGATCGCAGCGGAAGCGGCGGGCGGCACGGGCGGGTTGGTTACTGGCTGCGGTGCGATTGCGCCGAATGCCGCGCTGGTCGACGAAGTTGCCGTGTTGGCCTGGTGCGTCGGTGCCGGCGCGGAAGGTTGCGTCGCGAGCGGGGCGGACGTGAAATTCACGAATGCCGGTGCTGCGGGCGCTTGCGTGGTCAATGCCGACGCGCTGGTCGTCGGCGGTATCGCGGCGGGTGCCGCGGTTGTCTCAGGCGTCGCCGCGTGGGCGAGCGAACCGTCAGTCATGCCCGTGACGCCGATCGGCGCTGCCGGTGCGACGGATGCAACTGTCGATGTCGATGCGGCCGGTTGCGACGGCGAGGCCGATACCGTGCCGGTCACGCCGGCCGGTGACGTTGCGGCGGTGACGGGCGCAACACTCGAAGCGAAAGCAGGTGCCTGTGCAGTCGCCCCGAGGGCCGTGCCGACGACCGGCGACACAGCAGCGGCCGAAGCCGCCGGCGCTGCGGCAAACGGTTGAATCTCCGGCGATTTCGGCAATTCCGCAGAAGCGGCCACCGGTGTCGTTGCAGGTTGCGCCGCCGGAGTCCAATGCGTGACGGGCGTGCTGCGTTCAGCGATGTCCGACAGCGGTGCCCAACGCTCCGCCGCGGCCGGCTTGGCGGCCTCCGGCGCGGGGCTCGATGCGGGCAGTGCCGACGTCGCCGCAACCGGCTTTGCCTCGAAAACGGCGTGCGCCGATGTTCCGGCGATCGACGAAGAGGGGAGGGCAGCGAACGGAGCGATGCCACCGGCAGGTTTTACGTCGGCGTGCGCGCCATCGACACCCTGTGGCAGGTAGGCCGATGCAGGGCGATCGATTGCCGGTGCGCCGGAATCGACGAACGCTGCCGGATGGCGTGCGGGAGCCTCGTCGACCGCTGCTTCGCCGGCCTGTTGCGCGAAGGTGGCGTGGGCCGGCTCCGATACCGTTGCGTCTGCCGGCGATTCCACGATCGGGTTTCCGGCGGATACGTCGAACGCGGAAACCGACGGGCTGCCAAGGTCTTCCCACGGCGCGAGATCGACGGGGGCGCCGAACGACGGCGCGGGCGTGATCCCGTGTGCGGATGCGGCGGGCGCATCGCCGACGTGGCGGATATCGTCGTCGGCTTGATGCGAAAACGCGGCGCCGTCGATGCCGGTGCCGGCATTCGACAGTGCGTGCGGTGCCGCGTTGTCGAACGCCGGGGCGGCCCAGTCGGCAACTGTCGCGTGGAGGCCGGGCTCAGCCGGCATGAACGCATCCAGCACGATCGGCGCGCTGTCGTCGAATGCGGGCGCGGCAACGTGTTCGACAGGAACACCGGCGTCGTGGGCTGCGATGCCGTGAGCCGTGGAGACGAACGCGTTCGACACGGCCGCGGCTGCCGGCGCGGCGACGCTGCCTGCCGTCGCGGCCATCCCGGCCACGGCTGCGGCTGCGGCAGCCGTCATTGCCTGCGTTGCATCGGCCGACTCCGCACCACCCAGCGTTGCCCATTGGGCGGTGCTGGCCTCGATCGAACGCAGCGTGTCGTGAACGCTCGGCGCCGGCGTGATCGGCGTGGCGGGCTTTTCCGTCCACGCATAGAGCGGCGCACGCGCCGGCGTTGGCGGCGCCGGACGGCGTCGTGCCGCGTCCGGCGACACGCCGGCGGCGGTCGTTGCCGTGACCGGGCGTACTGGCGGGCGCTGCGGCTGCGCGCCGGCCGGGCGCGGCGTGACCGTGGCACGCGGCGGCGTCTGCTTCAGTGCAGCGGTGGCCGGACGCGCGGCAGTCGGCCGCGGCCGGACGGGTTCGAAGCCGACAGGAAGCGGGGCCGGATCGGGGCGCGGCATTTGCGAGTTTGCCGCCGCGCGCGCGAGGCTCGCGGTGCTGCCGGTCGTGGGTGGCGGCATCGCGCTGGTCGGGATCGGCGCGGAGGGCGCCACCGGCGTGCGCTGCGGCGCGGTCGGCTTCAGCCAGCCCGACGGCGCGACGGGTTCCGTATGCGGCCGCGGCGGCGTCTTGCTGCGCGGCTTCGGCCGCGCCTGCGGGTCGGGTTTCCACAGCGTCGGACGCGAATACCGGCCGTTCTGGCGTGGCGCCATCGAGTTGACGGTATGCGCGGTGGTCGGCTGCACGATGTCGTCGTCACGATGCAGCGCGCTGCGCGGCAGGTCGGCGATTCCGCGCGCGTCGTCGTCGCCGCCGTCGCGCGACAGCTTGACGCCGAACGACGTGTCGACCCACGCGGCGAACTGCCGCCAGCCGATGCCGGTCAGCCAGGGCAACCCGGCGAAGAACAGGACGACCATCGCGACCGGCGTGCCGATCGGACCGAGTACGTGCGCGAAGCCCGCCGAGAACGCATGGCCGAGCGCGTTCGTGTCGGGGCCCGACAGCGGGCTCGTCAGCGTGCAGCTTGCGACGAATACCGCGGCGAAGCCGAGCCACAGGCGGATCGAGCCGCGGCCGGCGAGCCCGCCGCCGCCGGGCAGCATCGCCTGCACGAGACGCCAGAAGAGAAGGAGGAACCAGACGGCGGAGATGCCGAACCAGCCGAAGACAACCGTGTGCATGCTTTGAAACAGGAGTGGGGAGGGGCGCGCGAGGCGCGACCCGCCGAGTTTAACCGGCCGGCGAACAAGATTCTCGAGCGGCGTGAATTCGTTTCACGCCGTGCGGCATGTGCGTTCGGCACACGCGCGCGACACGCGGCGCGAAGGCGGTCGGCCGGCCTTCGCGTGCGTGATGCATCAGGGGCTCCGGTGCGTGAAGGTGAGCGTTGCGCCGGCGTTGGTCACGATCTGCAATTGCTGCGGCTCGCGCATCTGCACGCCGGTCTTGTCGACGTGCGCGAGCGCGTCGAGGTACGCGTGCTCGAGCTGGCCGCCGAGCGAATTCGGGCAGGCCATCCGCGTGCCGGCAAGCGGCCCGAAGCTCAGCAGGCCGTTCTTGATGGCGTAGGTGCCCATGTAGCGATTGCAGCCCGAGAACCCGCTGGCGCGCCGGATGCCCGATTCGGTCGACAGCGCGAGCTTGATCGGCTCGCCGTTGTCGCCGTGCGGGATCGCGCGCTGCGTGCCGTCGGCATTCGTCCAGCTGGTGAGTTCCCAGCTCGTGTCGTCGAGCAACTGGACGGCGGCCGGGTTGTACGGGTCGGGTGCGGCGGCGGCGGAATCGGGATGGGTCGGCATCGCACAGGCGGCGAGAAGCGTGGCAAGCGTCAACGCGCAGAGCGGCGCGCGCAACGGGCGAAGCAGGCCGGTGCGTGCGCGTGCGGCGGCGGACAGGTGGGACATGAGCCTCGTTCCTCATCGGATTCTGATCAAGGCGTAAGAGTAACGCACCCGCCCCGCGGCAGGCGAGCCGACACTTCGCGCATGAAAACGTTCGCAGCCCGCCTACCCACC
Organism: Burkholderia sp. BCC1999; assembly: GCF_905339975.1. Taxonomy (NCBI): domain Bacteria; kingdom Pseudomonadati; phylum Pseudomonadota; class Betaproteobacteria; order Burkholderiales; family Burkholderiaceae; genus Burkholderia; species Burkholderia sp. BCC1999. The sequence goes on from NZ_CAJPHP010000004.1 coordinate 303,272, forward strand.
GTGCGCGGTCGGGCACCGGCGCGTCGAAACGCCCAAAACCGGCGTCATCGCGCGTGTTAACATCGGAGCCGTTTTCGTCCTCCACCTGAAGCGGGAAATCACATGCAGATCGGTCAGCGGCTCGGTACGCCGCTCTCACCCTCGGCCACGCGCGTCATGCTGCTCGGCGCCGGCGAGCTCGGCAAGGAAGTCATCATCGCGTTGCAGCGTCTCGGTGTCGAAGTCATCGCGGTCGACCGCTATCCGGACGCGCCGGGCCATCAGGTCGCGCATCGCGCGCACGTGATCGACATGACGGATGCCGCCGCGCTGCGCGCGATCGTCGAGGCCGAGCGTCCGCACCTGATCGTGCCGGAGATCGAGGCGATCGCCACCGACGCGCTCGCGGCGATCGAGGCGGCCGGTCTTGCCGAGGTGATCCCGACCGCGCGTGCGACCCAGCTCACGATGAACCGCGAAGGCATCCGCCGGCTCGCGGCCGAGGAGCTCGGCCTGCCGACGTCGCCGTATGCGTTCGCGGATTCGTTCGAGGCTTTCAGCGCGGCGGTCGCGAAGATCGGCATGCCGTGCGTCGTGAAACCGGTGATGTCGTCGTCGGGCAAGGGACAGTCGGTCGTGAAGACCGACGCCGACGTGAAGGCCGCGTGGGACTACGCGATGGCGGGCGGACGCGTGAACCACGGCCGCGTGATCGTCGAGGGCTTCATCGATTTCGACTACGAGATCACGCAGCTGACCGTGCGCGCGATCGATCCGGCGACGCTCGCCACGCGCACCTACTTCTGCGAGCCGGTCGGCCATGTGCAGGTCGCGGGCGACTACGTCGAATCGTGGCAGCCGCAGCCGATGAGCGCCGCGGCGCTCGAGAAGTCGCGCGAGATCGCGCACAAGGTGACCGAGGCGCTCGGCGGGCGCGGGCTGTTCGGCGTCGAGCTGTTCGTGCGCGGCGACGACGTGTGGTTCTCGGAAGTGAGCCCGCGGCCGCACGATACGGGCCTCGTCACGCTCGCGTCGCAGCGCCAGTCGGAGTTCGAGCTGCACGCGCGCGCGATTCTCGGGCTGCCGGTCGATCCGGCGCTCGGGACGCCGGCCGCGTCGGCCGTGATCTACGGTGGGCTCGACGAGCGCGGGATCGCATTCGAAGGCGTGCGCGACGCGCTTGCCGTGCCGGGCGCCGACCTGCGCCTGTTCGGCAAGCCGGAAAGTTTTGCGAAGCGGCGCATGGGCGTCGCGCTGGCGACCGGCGCGACCGTCGACGAAGCCCGTGAACGCGCGAAGCGCGCCGCCGCGGCCGTCCGGCCCGTGTCGGCCCGCTGACGGAACGAGGAGAGGACGATGGCGTCGAGGTGGTTGCGTATCGGAAAGCTGGGCGCCGCGCTGGCGCTTGTCGCGAGTCTCGCGGGTTGCGGCGTCGCGGCCGCGCCGTGCCGGGTCGCATCGGCCGGGCTCAAGATCGTGCCGCTCGTCGGCCATCTCGCGGCCGCGCCGACCGACGCATGCGCCGACGTCATCGATCCCTGATCCCGACGACCGGCTCGATTGCCTGCCAACAATAATTGCGCGCCCCGCGAGGGCGCGTTTCCACCCGTCTCGTGAGAGGACCTGCATGATTCGCCAAACCTTCGCCGCACTCGCGCTTGCCGGCACTGCCGTTTCCGTCGCGCACGCCGCGCAACTGACCGTCGAAGAGATCGACGCCGATTCGCGCCAGCAGGCCGTCTACCAGTGCGCGAACCAGAAGCAGCCCGTGCGCGTGTCGTACTGGCTCGCGGGCAACGGCCAGAGCTTCGCGCTCGTGCCGGTCAACGGGAAGCAGATGCTGTTCGTCGACACCATATCGGGGTCGGGCGCGCGCTATCAGGCCGGCCGCTATACGTGGTGGACGAAGGGCAAGGAAGCGACGCTGCGCGACGAGATCGCCGACCAGAAGGCGCCGCCGCTGCTGGGCGACTGCGTGCAGGTCGAGAAGAAAAAGAAGAAGGGCTGAGCGCCAGGCACGATCGCGGATCGCACGCGCGCGTATTGACCGGTTGCCGGGCCTGACCGCCCGGTACGCGGGCAGGCGGCGGGCGTCTGGATTCGATCGTCCGCGATCGGACCCCTGATATTGATTGCCGGCCGATCGGGATAGCCCGATCGGGCCGTCAATCGCCCGCACGCGCCTGTACCGGCCCGACGCGCGAACCGCCGGTGCGGCCGTTCGCGGCGTTGTCACGGACAGATGGCCGCGCAGTGCTACAATACGGCCCTTTCCGCCGGCATTCGCGCCGAACGGAGTCCGCACGGCCTGGCGTCCAGCGTTCATATTGAACCGGTCCCAAGCGCCAGAGCGGCGCCGCGCGGCGCGCCGCGGCTCCGTCTATTTCCGAATTGTGATGAGCGCAGGCCCGGCTGGCCTGACGCACGATGTCCCCGCCGCGCCTTTTGAGCGAAACGCCACCATGTCCGATTCTGTCGCCAAGCCCGTCGACGCAACCTTCGACCAATTCGGCCTTGCCGCCGATATCCTGAAAGCCATTGTGGAGCAGGGCTATACGACGCCGACGCCGATTCAGGCGCAGGCCATTCCGGTCGTGCTCGCCGGCCGCGACGTCATGGGCGCCGCGCAAACGGGTACCGGCAAGACCGCGAGCTTCTCGCTGCCGATCATCCAGCGCCTGCTGCCTCAGGCCAACACGAGCGCGTCACCGGCGCGCCACCCCGTGCGCGCGCTGATTCTCACGCCGACCCGCGAACTCGCCGACCAGGTCGCCGCGAACGTGCACGCGTATGCGAAGCACACGCCGCTGCGCAGTGCGGTCGTGTTCGGCGGCGTCGACATGAACCCGCAGTCGGCGGAGCTGCGCCGCGGCGTCGAGATCCTGATCGCGACGCCGGGCCGCCTGCTCGACCACGTGCAGCAAAAGACCGCGAACCTCGGCCAGGTGCAGATCCTCGTGCTCGACGAAGCCGACCGGATGCTCGACATGGGCTTCCTGCCCGATCTGCAGCGCATCCTGAACCTGCTGCCGAAGGACCGTCAGACGCTGCTGTTTTCGGCCACGTTCTCGGGCGAAATCAAGAAGCTCGCATCGACCTATCTGCGCAATCCGCAGACGATCGAGGTCGCCCGCAGCAACTCGACGAACGCGAACGTCACACAGATCGTCTATGACGTCGCCGAAGGCGACAAGCAGGCGGCCGTCGTGCAGTTGCTCCGCGATCGCGGCCTGAAGCAGGTGATCGTGTTCTGCAACAGCAAGATCGGCGCGAGCCGCCTGGCGCGCAATCTCGAGCGCGACGGTGTCGTCGCGTCGGCGATTCACGGTGACAAGACGCAGATCGAGCGGATGCAGGCCCTCGACGCGTTCAAGCGCGGCGAGATCGAGGCGCTGGTCGCGACCGACGTGGCCGCGCGCGGCCTCGACATCGCCGAGCTGCCGGCCGTGATCAACTTCGACCTGCCGTTCAGCGCGGAAGATTATGTGCACCGGATCGGCCGTACCGGCCGCGCGGGGGCGACGGGCGACGCGCTGTCGCTGTGCAGCCCGAACGAGCGCAAGCAGCTTGCCGATATCGAAAAGCTGATCAAGCGTCCGCTCGAAATGCAGACGCTCAAGCTCGACAAGCCGGCACGCCAGCGTCACGACGACCGTGGCGGCGAGCGCGGTGGTGACCGTGGCGGCGATCGCCACGGCGAACGCGGTGGTGACCGCGGTGGCGAACGAGGCGGCCGTCGCGAACGCGACGAGCATCGCGGTGCGTCGGGACACCGGTCGGCCGGTGCCGAGCGTGGTGGTCGTCCCCGTCGCCACGAAGCGCCGGTCGACGATTTCTTCCTGAAGCCGTACGAGCCGTCGGCGCCGGCGAAGCAGGCGGACGACGCACAGCACGCGCAGCAGCCCGAAAAGAAAGGGCCGAAGCGTCAGGTTGCGGCGCTGCTCGGCGGGTTCGGGATGCCGCGCAAGCCGTCGGTGTAAGGCGGGCGGAGCGGCAAGGGCGGCGTGCGAGCGCTGCCGGACAAGCGGGTACATGCGATGAGCATGTGCCCGTTTTTCATTTGGAGTCGGGGAAAGGGGGGGGGCGTGATGCGGTGAGCGATGCAACCGGCGCGGGCTCGGTCGCGATTGCCGCAATTGCCGCGAAACCGGCTCGCTGCGCGCGTCAGCCGGCTTGCGGGCCGAAGCGGCGCGCCCACGCTGCCGTCGCGGCCGCGTAGAACGCATCCAGCGTCGCGCCGGGCAGCGTGCCGTCGTGCGCGAGGCCCAGATGCGCGGCGGCGGCCTGCAGCGCCGGCAGCGGATCATCGCGTTCGAGCGCCATCGCACCGGTCTGCTTGCTGAGTTTCTCGCCGTTGGCATCGACGACGACCGGCACGTGCAGATACCGTGGCGTCGGCACGCCGAGACAGTGTTGCAGATGGATCTGGCGGGCGGTCGAATCGAGCAGGTCTGCGCCGCGCACGACATGCGTGATGCGTGCATCGGCGTCGTCGACGACGACCGCGAGCTGATAGGCCCATTGGCCGTCCGCGCGCTTCAGCACGAAATCGCCGACATCGGTCGCGAGGTTCTGCGATTGCGTGTGCTGCCAGCGGTCGTCGAACGTGACGATCGCATCGCCGCCGTCGGGCACGCGCAGCCGCCACGCGCGCGCGGGCTTGCCGTGCAGGCCGGTGCGGCACGTGCCCGGATACGCGAGCGTCGTGTGGCGCTCATGCGCGGCGCGCAGCGAATCGGCGATTTCCTTGCGCGTGCAGCCGCACGGATAGACGAGCCCCGCCGCGACGAGCCGCTCGAGCGCGGCCGTGTAGGCCGCATCGCGCGTGCTTTGCCACACGGGCGGTTCATCGGGCGTCATGCCGAAATGCGCGAGCGTCGCGAGGATGTCGTCGGCCGCGCCGGGTACCGTGCGCGGGCCGTCGAGATCCTCGATGCGCACGAGCCACGTACCGCCGTGCGCACGCGCGTCGAGCCAGCTCGCGAGTGCGCCGACCAGCGAGCCGAAGTGCAGCGGACCGGTGGGTGACGGCGCGAAGCGGCCGCGATAGCCGTTCATCGGGGCGCGGGGCGCGCGCTTACGCGGCGCTGGCTGCCTGCGCGCAGGCGGGGCACGACTTGCCGGGCACGTAGCTCGGCGATTGTTGAGCTTCCGGCGTGACGACCGCGCGGCACGCGAAGCACGTGACGTTCTCGGTGGGCTGGAGTTGCGGGTTCAGCGCGGTGCGGTAGTCGAACACGAAGCAGTCGCCGTGGTAGTGCGCGCCGCCGACTTCCTCGAAGTACTTCAGGATCCCGCCTTCGAGCTGGTACACGTTCTCGATGCCGATTTCCTTCATGTGGATCGCGGCCTTCTCGCAGCGGATGCCGCCCGTGCAGAACGACACGACCGTCTTGCCTTCGAGGTCGGCGCGGTTCGCGTCGATCACTTCCGGGAATTCGCTGAACTTGTCGATCCGGTAGTCGAGCGCGTCGTCGAACGTGCCGACGTCGACTTCGAACGCGTTGCGCGTGTCGAGCATCACGACCGGGCGGCCCGTGTCGTCGTGCCCGCGGTCGAGCCATGTCTTCAGTGTGCGGGCGTCGACGAACGGCGCGCGGCCGAGTTCCGGCTTGATCGCGGGCTTCTTCATCGTGATGATCTCGCGCTTCAGGCGCACGAGCATGCGGCGGAACGGCTGCGAGTCGGACAGGCTCTCCTTGAACTGCAGCGTCGCGAACTTGCCTTCGAACAGCGGGTCGTGGCGGAGGTACGCGATGAACGCGTCGGCGGCTTCGCGCGTGCCGGCGATGAACAGGTTGATGCCTTCCGGTGCGAGCAGGATCGTGCCGCGCAGGTCGAGTTCGTTGCAGCGGGCGGTGACGAGCGGGCGCCATTGCTCGTTCGCGTCGAGCGACACGAAATGGTAGGCGGCGAGGTTGACGATGGTCATGATGGTCCGACGGGAAAACGGCCGCACGGCGGCCCGCAAAAAAGGGTGCGAAGCCGGGGCGTTGATTCGAAAAACCGTATTATCCCGCAAACGGCGCGCGCATCGGCATCCGGCCGTTTGGCCAGCCGCGCGACGCGTCGCCGCGTGCATCGGCCGAACGGCCGGCGCGGGCATTTTTTGGGCAGCCTGCGCGGCGAGGCGGCTACAATAGCGCCCATGTCAGATCCCCGCTTCGTCCATCTTCGCGTTCACTCCGAATTCTCGATTGCCGACGGCATCGTGCGCATTGACGACATCGTCAAGGCGGCGGCCGCTGACGGTCAGGGCGCGCTCGCGCTCACCGATCTCGGCAACGCATTCGGCCTCGTCCGTTTCTACCAGGAAGCCCGCGGCAAGGGCGTCAAGCCGATCGCCGGCTGCGATGTCTGGATCGCCAATCCCGACGACCGCGACAAGCCGTCGCGGCTGCTGCTGCTCGTCAAGGACAAGGTCGGTTACCTGAATCTCTGCGAGCTGCTGTCGAAGGCATGGCTCACGAACCAGTACCGCGGCCGCGCGGAGCTCGATGCGAGCTGGCTCGACGGCGAGCTCTCGCAGGGGCTGCTCGCGCTGTCGGGCGCGCAGCAGGGCGATATCGGGCTCGCGCTGGCCGCGGGCAACGAGGAAGCCGCGCGCCGTCACGCCGAGCGCTGGGCGAAGGTGTTTCCGGGCGGCTTCTACATCGAGCTGCAGCGTTACGGCCAGCCGGGCGCCGAGGCGTACATCCAGCAGGCCGCGACGCTCGCCGCGTCGCTGAAGCTGCCGGTCGTCGCGACGCACCCGACGCAGTTCATGACCGACGACGATTTCACCGCGCACGAGGCGCGCGTGTGTATCTCGGAAGGCGACATCCTCGCGAATCCGCGGCGCCAGAAGCGTTTCACGACCGACCAGTATTTCCGCACGCAGGACGACATGGCCGCGCTGTTCGCCGACCTGCCGTCGGCGATCGCGAACACGGTCGAGATCGCGAAGCGCTGCAACCTGAAGCTTGAGCTCGGCAAGCCGAAACTGCCGCTGTTCCCGACGCCGGACGGCATGTCGCTCGACGACTACCTGGTCCAGTTGTCGAAGGAAGGGCTCGAGACCCGGCTCGCGCAGCTGTATCCGGCCGAAGCCGAACGCGACGCGCAGCGCGACACGTACTACAAGCGCCTCGAATTCGAGTGCGGGACCATCACGAAGATGGGCTTCCCCGGCTACTTCCTGATCGTCGCGGACTTCATCAACTGGGCGAAGAACAACGGCGTGCCGGTCGGCCCGGGCCGCGGCTCGGGCGCCGGTTCGCTGGTCGCGTACGCGCTCGGCATTACCGATCTCGATCCGCTGCGCTACAACCTGCTGTTCGAGCGCTTCCTGAACCCGGAACGCGTGTCGATGCCCGACTTCGACATCGACTTCTGCCAGCACGGCCGCGATCGCGTGATCCAGTACGTGAAGGAAAAATACGGCGCGGACGCCGTGTCGCAGATCGCCACCTTCGGCACGATGGCCGCGAAGGCTGCCGTGCGCGACATCGGCCGCGTGCTCGACGTCGGTTACATGTTCACCGACGGCATCGCGAAGCTGATCCCGTTCAAGCCGGGCAAGCACGTGACGATCGCCGACGCGATGAAGGAAGAGCCGCAGCTTCAGGAGCGCTACGACCACGAGGACGAAGTGCACCAGCTGCTCGATCTCGCGCAGCGCGTCGAGGGCCTCACGCGTAACGTCGGGATGCACGCGGGCGGCGTGCTGATCGCGCCCGGCAAGCTGACCGATTTCTGCCCGCTGTACACGCAGGGCGACGAAGGCGGTGTCGTCAGCCAGTACGACAAGGACGACGTCGAAGCCGTCGGCCTCGTGAAGTTCGACTTTCTGGGGCTGACCACGCTGACGATCCTCGACTGGGCCGAGCGCTACATTCGCCGCCTCGATCCGTCGAAGGCCGACTGGTCGCTCGCGCAGGTGCCGCTCGACGATCCGGCGTCGTTCCAGATCCTGAAGAAAGCCAACACGGTTGCGGTGTTCCAGCTGGAAAGCCGCGGGATGCAGGGCATGCTGAAGGATGCGCAGCCCGACCGCTTCGAGGACATCATCGCGCTCGTGTCGTTGTACCGTCCGGGCCCGATGGACCTGATCCCGAGCTTCTGCGCACGCAAGCATGGCCGTGAGAAGGTCGACTATCCGGATCCGCGCGTCGAACCCGTCCTGAAAGAGACCTACGGCATCATGGTCTATCAGGAGCAGGTGATGCAGATGGCGCAGATCATCGGCGGCTACTCGCTCGGCGGCGCGGACTTGCTGCGTCGCGCGATGGGCAAGAAGAAGCCCGAGGAGATGGCCAAGCACCGCGAGATCTTCGCCGAGGGCGCGGCGAAGAACGGCCTCACGCGCGAGAAGTCCGACGAGATCTTCGACCTGATGGAGAAGTTCGCGGGCTATGGCTTCAACAAGTCGCACGCGGCCGCCTACGCACTGCTCGCGTATCACACCGCGTGGCTGAAGGCGCACCATCCGGCCGAATTCATGGCGGCCAACATGACGCTCGCGATGGACGACACCGACAAGGTGAAGATCCTGTACGACGATTGTGTCGTGAACAACCTCGCCGTGCTGCCGCCCGACATCAACCAGTCGCACTACCGCTTCGAGCCGGTCGCCGAAGCCGACGGCAAGCGCTCGCGCACGATCCGCTACGGCCTCGGCGCGGTGAAGGGCAGCGGCCAGAACGCGATCGAGGAAATCCTGCGCGCCCGCGAGGAAAAGGCGTTCACCGACCTGTTCGACTTCTGCGAACGGATCGACCGCCGCGTCGTCAACCGCCGCACGGTCGAGGCGCTGATTCGCGCCGGCGCGTTCGACTCGCTGAACGCGAACCGTGCACAGTTGATCGCGTCGGTGCCGCTCGCGATGGAAGCGGCCGACCAGGCCGAGGCGAACGCGATGCAGGCCGGCCTGTTCGACATGGGCGCCGAGTCGCCGCACGCCCATGCGCTCGTCGACGAACCCGCATGGGACGACAAGCGCCGCCTGCAGGAAGAAAAGGGCGCGCTCGGTTTCTACCTGTCCGGCCACCTGTTCGACGCCTATCGCGATGAAGTGCGCCGCTTCGTGCGGCAGAAGGTCGGCGACCTGAAGGAAGGGCGCGACAAGCTTGTCGCGGGCATCATCGCGTCGCTGCGCACGCAGATGACCCAGCGCGGCAAGATGCTCATCGCGCTGCTCGACGACGGGTCGGGCCAGTGCGAGATCACGATCTTCAACGAGCAGTTCGAGGCCAACAAGGCGCTGTTCAAGGAAGACGAGCTGCTGATCGTGCAGGGGCAGGCGCGCAACGATGCGTTCACGGGCGGCATTCGCTTCACGACCGATACCGTGATGGATCTCGAGCGCGCACGCAGTCGTTATGCGCAAGCCGTGCGGCTGACGATGAACGGCAACGCCGACGCGCTCGCGTTGCGCCGCGTGCTCGAGCCGCACGTGTCGAAGGACGATCCGGCGGCCGCGAGCGCGGTCGAAGCGCCGGCGCCGCGCGGCGGCGGGCGCGATGGCGGCCGGCGTCCGCAGGCGCCGTTGCCGAACGGGCTCGCGGTCCAGGTCCACTACAGCAATGCGCGGGCGCAAGGCGAAATGCGCCTGGGCGACGCGTGGCGCGTGAAGCCGAGCGACGTGCTGCTCGCGGAACTGCGCGCGGCGTTCGACGGCAGCGTCGTCGAAATCACGTACTGATCGCGCCCCGTTTCGGCGGCTGTCGCGACAGGCGGCCCGTCGCATCGCCATCGTGCGGTGCGGCGGGCCGTTTTTACATCTGAGGGTATTCGGGTCTTGGGCTGGTCATCCGGACGCTATACAATCCGCCGCTAGCCGCATGGAAGCGGTGCCAGCCGCGGGTTCGCTCGGCTGGCGCCGCGGTCGTGCACATAAACGGGGGCGGATCGACGTGGCGCGCGACACGATCGCCCTGGATCAGGATGCCGTGGATCGGCCCGTCGCGACGATAAAAAAACTGACTGTCACCACATGACCATGGCCAATGGGAACCCGACGCAGCGGATCCTCGTGATCCGGATTGATTTTCTGGGCGACATGCTGTGTACGACGGCGTTTCTCGGTGCGCTGAAGGAACGCTGGCCCGGCGCGGAGCTCCATGTGGTCGCAAACCGCTACAACGCGGCCGCGCTGGCCGGCAACCCGGACGTGCACGCAATCCACACCTATGTGTACAGCCGTCAGTGCGAGCGCAATGACCGTCCCGGCAGGATGCGCGCATTCTTCGACCGGCTGCGGCTCGTGCGCCGCCTGCGTCGCATGCGGTTCGACCTCGTGATCGTACCGAACGGCGGCATGCATCGCAGCAGCATGCAGTTCGCGCGTCAGCTCCGCGCGAAGGATTGCCGCTGGCACGATGCCGACACCGAATTCGACGATCGCAAGCCCGAGCATGTCGCGCAGCGGCAGATGTGCCACGAGGCGCTGTCGGGTTTCCGGCTCGTGCCGGAACTCGGCCGTGCGGATCTCGACCGTCTCGAACTGTCGGTTCATCCCGATCGCGCGCTACAGGACACGTGGTATCGCCTGCTCGGCGCGCACGCGAAGCCGCGTGTCGGGCTGTTCGTGTCGAACAAGGCGGTCGAGCGCCGCTGGCCCGCAGACCGCTGGCGCGACCTCGGCGTGCGGCTTGCGCCGTTCGCCGACGTGATCGTGTTTCGCGACCCGGCGATCGGCAAGTGTGCCGAGGACGACACGTGGCGCGACGTGAATGCGCGGCATGTGGCGCCGTCGTCGGTCGCCGACCTGGTCGCCGCCGCGAGCCTGCTCGACGTGATCGTGTCGGCCGACAGCGCGCCCGTGCATCTCGCGTCGGCGCTCGGCGTGCCGGTCGCCGCGCTGTTCGAGGACCGCCCCGAGAAGTACCTGCGCTGGCACCCGCTCGGCGTGCCGCACGTGATCCTGCGCGCCGGCGCGACCGTCGACGCGATCGGCGTCGACGCGGTCGACCGGGCGGTGCGCCATCTGCTGCCGCAGGCCGGCCGTCGCGACGAGCCGCTGGCCGCCGCGGGGCATGTGCAGCCGGCTGCCGCCGCACCCGCGATCGGGACGATCGCCTCGTAGCGGGAGCACCCCGCACGGCGCGGCCCGCTGGCGGGGCCGCATCAGGGCCGCTTCAGGGCAGCATGCACGGCCGGTGCGCCACGTCGCGCCGGCTGCGGCAAAATCCTGTACATTGCCAGCCTTGTTCAGCCAGCTAGACAGATCGATCGCCGTGGCCCTGTTTTCTTCTGCCCGCCCGCCCAGAACCATCCTCGTTGCCGCGCCGCGCCGGATCGGCGACGTGTTGCTGACGACGCCGCTCGTGCGTTCGCTGAAGGCCCGCTGGCCGGAGGCACAGATCGACATGCTGGTGTTTCGCGGCACCGAGGGCGTGCTCGAGCACAATCCCGACGTGCGCCGCGTGATCGTCGTCGCGCAACGTGCGGGATTTCGCGAGCGGCTGCGCGATGCGTTGTCGATGTGGCGCCGCTACGATCTCGCGTGCGCGGCGCTGAGTTCCGACCGGCCGCGTTTCTACAGCTGGTTCGCCGGCCGCAAGCGGGTCGGCCTCGTCGATCCGAATCGCGTTACGTGGCTCACACGAATGATGCTGAACGGGATCGCGATCAATCATCACGAATCCGCGCATACGGTCGTCAGCACGCTCGCACTTGCGCCGGTGATCGGCATCGAGCCGGTGTCCGAGGTCGTTGCGCCCGGCATCGGCGACGATCCCGCGCGGCGCGCGCGCTTCGACGCGTGGCTCGCCGAGTCGCCGGCGATCCGCGATGGCAAGCCGCTGGTCGTCCTGCATCCGTATCCGATGTTCCGCTACAAGCAATGGCGGCTCGACGGCTGGGTCGAGATGATCGGCTGGCTGCGCGAGCACGGCTTCGCGGTCGCGCTGTCGGGCGGTCCGGCCGACAACGAGCGCGAGTATGCGGAGCAGGTCGCGGCCGAAGCGGGCGGCGACGTGCTGAACCTGGTCGGCCGGCTGACGTTTGGCGAGAGCGCGGAGCTCGTGCGGCGCGCACGGCTCTTCATCGGGCCCGACACCGGCGCGACGCACGTCGCGGCCGCGACGGGCACCGACACGATCGCGCTGTTCGGCCCGTCCGACCCCGTGCGCTGGGGGCCGTGGCCGCAGCACTGGCCCGCGACCGAGAATCCCTGGCCATTGCGTGGCTCGGGGCGGCACGGGAACGTGTGGCTGCTGCAGGGGGAGGGCGATTGCGTGCCGTGCCGGCACGAAGGCTGCGAGCGCAAGGTCGACAGCCGCAGCGATTGCCTCGTCAATCTCGGAACGCAGCGCGTGAAGGCCGCGGCGGCCGACATGCTCGGGCTGAATCCGCCGGGTGCGGCGGATGTCGTCGTCGACACGTCGCGACTGCATCGGGCCGGGTCCGACTGACGCGCGGGAGACGCGCGTATCGCTGCATTTGAGGGGGAGTCGAACCGCGCCGAGGACGCGCAGCCCGATCGCCTTGACGGCGGCAACCGCTGCCGCGGGAGCGGCCGGCAGCGGGGGCGTATGCCGTCGTACGTTACGCGCTGCGCCGGATCGCCGACGTTTCACGCGGCAGCGCTTCGCTGCGTTCGCCGCAACCGAGCAGGATGCCGGCCAGCAGCACGATCAGGTGCCCTTCGGCGAAATCGAGGAGCAGCGAGTTCGCGAGACTGCCGATCGCGAAGATCGTGAGCCACGCGAGCAGCAAATGCCGCGAACGCGGATCGAGCGCGCGGCTGCCGCGCGCGATCTGCACGATCAGGTTGATGAACAGCAGCAGGCCGACCGTGCCGAGTTGCACGGCCATCAGCAGGTATTCGTTATGCGGGTTCGATGTGAGCTGGCCTTCGGCCGCTGTCTTGCCGGCCGTGAGTCGCTCGAATTCGGATTCGAGGCCGCCCGCGCCGTAGCCGACCACGGGGCGCTGGCGATACAGTTCGAGCCCCTTCTTGTACCACTCGAGACGCAGCCCCGTGGACGTGGCCGCATCGCTTTGCCGATACTGCTGCACTTCCGTCACGACCTTCACGAGCCGGCCGTTGTGAACCGTGCACGCGGCGACCACCAGTGCGACGCCGGCGAGCGCGAATACGCCTGCGGCAAGCGCGGCGCGCAGCGCCGACTGCCGGCGCAGCAGCAGCACGAAACGCACCGCGACCACGAGGATCAGCAGCAATGCGATGACCTGCCCCGTGCGTCCTTGCAGCATCACGAACACGTTGACGAGCGACCACGCGGCGATGCCCGCGTACGCGACGCGCGACAGCGCCGTGCGGGCCGTCAGCGCGAGATCGGCGGCCTGGTAGAACAGCAGCGCGCCGAACATGCCGGCGGCGATATGATTTTTGAACACCCACGCGCGCGATAGCGGCAGCTGGGTCGCATGCGCGGGCCCGATCGCGGTCAGTCCGAGATAGTTGGTCGTCGACAGCAACAGGATCACGCACAGCGTGCCGAACCAGCAACGCCGCACGATCGGCGCCCAGTTCGAGTGACGAAACGCGAGCACGGCAAACGGCAGTAGCAGCAGCTTGTCGTACTTCGCGACCCAGTTCCACGCCTTGTTGTGCGGTGCGACCGTGTACGTGACGCTGATGGCCAGCGCCGCGAGGATCAACAGCGCCGCGAGCGAAGCCTGATCGGTGACGAACGAGCGCAGGTCGCGCCAGAATTCGGGGGAGATCACGAGCGCGGCGGCGAACAGCCCGCAGAACACGTTGGTCAGCGCGGTCGAGACCGGCACCATGCAGAGCGCGGCGACGGCGAATGCACGGGCGGCGGTCAGGCGCCGCGAGGCGGGAGCGGAAAACGAAAGCATCGGAACCTGTCGAATGGACGAATGCGGCGCGCCGGCATCATGCGGCCACCGCGCGTCCCGGCGGGAGATTCGGGACGAACCGCGAAGTATACGCGAAGCAGGACAGGATTCCGTGCCGTTTTCGGGGTTCGATCAGCTGAAGGCGCGCTTGATCCGCGAACGCAGCAGCGCGCGCTTCAGGCGGCCTTCCACCGCAGGCGTTTCGAGCGCGATTTGCGTGCCGGCTGGCTGGCCGCGATGCAGGTAGTAGCGGTCGAACGTCGCCTGGGTCATGCCCCATTTGTTGAGAAACTGGCGGCGGCCGTCGTTCTTGACGATCTTGCCCGTGCTCTTCTGCTGGAAGTGGTAGACGAGGCTGTCGCCGACGCCGAGGAAGATCCGGCAGCCGGCGTCCCAGAATTTCATCGAGAAGTCGTTGTCGCTGCTCATGCCGGGCGACAGCTCGCTGCTGTAGCCGCCGATGCGGTTCCACCAGTCGCGGTGCACGAGCGTCGGCGGCCAGGTCGACCCGAGCCAGTCCGCGCGCGCGAGCTTCGGCGTCGCCGCGACGAGGCCGGCCGCGTCGAACTGCTCGGCGTCGCGGCCGAAATTGCTGACGACGACGCACGGGTTGCGCGTGTCGACCGGCTCGACCATCGTGCCCGACAGCATGAAGAGGTCGGTCGGCATCTGCTCGATACGGCGCACGAGCGCCTTGTCCCAGCCGGGGCAGCAGAACATGTCGTCGTTCATGTAGACGACGTAGTCGCGCGTCGCGCGCGCGGCGGCCAGGTTCACCGCGTGGCAGATGCCGATGTTGGCCGGCGACGCGGTGTGTTCGATGCCCTCGCTGCGCACCCAGTCGAGCGTGCCGTCCGAGCCGTCGTTCACGTGCACGATGATCTGGTGGTCGTATGCGGAATGGCGGCGCAGGCTGTCGACGACGAGCTTGAGGTACGGCAGGTTGTTCCAGGTCGGAATGATGATGGAGAACATGGCGGTCGGTGTCGGTGGTCGTCGTGGCGGGCGGCGCGTGGTGGCGCCTTTCGGGCGGGCACGCGCGGCGCGGGCAGCCCGGCATTGTAACGCCGGGCCGGCCGCGCGCCGGCGGTACGCGGGGCGGGCGTTCAGCGCGCGGCTTCGTGGCCGAGCTTCAGGAAGCGGTAATACACGGTTTCCGCGTTGAAAACGGCGATCATGAAGCCGGCGCGACCGTCGAGGAACCCGCGCCGCAGCACGTAGGTCCGCACGAACGCCCAGGTGCCGCGCGCGAGCGCCTTGCCGAAGCCGCCGCGCTGGCCGGCCGCGCGGCGCTGGCGCGCGCCGGCCGTCGAATACGCGTCGAGCTTGCGCACGACGGTTTCGAAGTCCTCGTACGAATAGTGCATCAGCTTGCCGGCCAGGCGCTGCGCGGCGCCGTCGAACACGAGGCGCTCGTGCACAAGGTCATCCGAGAAACGCGCGGTGCCGCGCCGGAACAGGCGCGGCACCCAGTCCGGATACCAGCCGCTGTGATGGATCCATTGGCCGCAGAAGCTCGACAGCCGGTCGACCGCATAGACCTGCGCGGCCGGCGCACGGATCGTGTCGCGGATCGACTGCGCGAGCTCCGGCGTGACGACTTCGTCGGTATCGAGCGACAGGATCCAGTCGGTGCCGAGCGCGTCGAGTGCGCGGTTCTTCTGCGGGCCGAAGCCCGGCCAGTCGCGCTCGACGATCACGCGCGCGCCGTGCGCCTGCGCGATCGCGACGGTATCGTCGGTGCTGCCGCCATCGATGACGACGACATCGTCGGCGAACGACAGCGCATCGAGGCACTGCGCGAGCCGCGCGGACGCGTTGAGGGCGATGAGGGCGACGCCGAGGGAGGGTTCAGCCATGAAATCGTCGGAAAGGCGGAGAAAACGGTGAGCGGCAGTATACCCGCGGCCCGGCCGCCGGCCGCATCGGCCATGCCCGTGCCGGCGGGGGCGGTGCGGCTATAATGTTGAGCCCTTTTAGGCACCCGCCCGACAGGGGCGAACTCCCGGGCGGCCACGCGCCGGGCGCCGCATCGCGGCTCAAGAAGGATTGCCTTGGAAACCCAGAACACACTTCGCAAACCGATGGACGGCACCGGCACCTCGCCGGTCACGGTCCTCAAGCGCCTGTGGCCGTACATCCGGCCGCTGATCGGCATCGTGGTGCTCGCCGTGATGACGATGGGCGTCGTCGCGGCCACCGAAGCCGGTATCCCGGCGCTGCTCAAGCCGCTGCTCGACCACGGCTTCGGCGCGCATGGCAGCGACAGCGCGAAATGGTACGTGCCGATCGCGGTGATCGGCCTGGCGCTCGTGCGCGGCGTGTCGCAGTACACGTCGAATTACCTGCTCAACTACGTATCGAACCGCATCCTGCTGCAACTGCGGCTCGAGATGTTCCAGCGGATGCTCCATACCGGCGCGTCGTTCTTCCAGCGCGAAACCGCGAGTACGGTGATCAACGCGATCGTGTTCGAGGTCAACCAGATCCTGTCGGTGCTGACCGGCGTGATGGTCACGCTCGTGCGCGATTCGCTGACGGTGATCTTCCTGCTCGGCTACCTGTTCTACCTGAACTGGCGGCTCACGCTGATCGTCGCGGTGATCCTGCCCGGCATCGGCTGGCTCGTCAGCAAGATCAACCGCCGCCTGCGCCGCCTGAACCGCGAACACCAGACGCTCACCAACGAGCTGTCTTACATCGTCGAGGAGACGGTCGGCGGCTACAAGGTCGTCAAGGTGCACAACGGCGAAGCGTACGAGATGGATCGCTTCACGCAGATGAGCAAGCGCCTGCGCGGTTACGCGATGCGCATGACGGTTTCCGGCGGCCTCGCTCAGCCGCTCACGCAGTTCCTCGCGTCGATCGCGCTCGCGGTCGTGATCACGATCGCGGTCGTGCAGTCGTCGAACGACCAGACGACGGTCGGCGGCTTCGTCGCGTTCGTCACGTCGATGCTGCTGGTGATCTCGCCGCTCAAGCACCTGATCGACGTCAACCAGCCGCTGCAGCGCGGGATGACGGCGGCGGAGCTGATCTTCGGGCTGATCGACGAGCCGGCCGAACCGCAAGGCGGCGGCCGGCCGCTGCCGCACGCGCGCGGCGAGATCGAATTCCGCAACGTGTCGTTCGACTACGGCGCGGCCGAGCGGCCGACGCTCGACCGCATCTCGTTCAAGGTCGCGCCGGGTGAAATGATCGCGCTGGCCGGGCCGTCCGGCAGCGGCAAGACGACGCTCGTGAACCTGCTGCCGCGCTTCTTCGACCCGACCGACGGTGCGATCCTGGTCGACGGCGTGCCGGTTTCCGACTACGACCTCCATGCGCTGCGCGGCCAGATGGCGATGGTCAGCCAGGACGTCGTGCTGTTCAACGACACGATCGCAGCGAACGTCGCGTATGGGCAGACGCCCGACCGCGCGCGCGTGCAGGCCGCGCTCGAGGCGGCCAACCTCGCCGATGCGGTCGCCGCGATGCCCGACGGGCTCGACACGCTCGTCGGCGGCAACGGGATGCGATTGTCCGGCGGCCAGCGCCAGCGGCTCGCGATCGCGCGCGCGATCTACAAGGACGCGCCGATCCTGATTCTCGACGAAGCGACGTCGGCGCTCGACTCGGAATCGGAGCGCCATGTGCAGGCGGCGCTCGAACGGCTGATGGAAGGCCGCACGACGCTCGTGATCGCGCACCGGCTGTCGACGATCGAGCGTGCGGACCGGATCCTCGTGCTCGAGGCCGGCAAGATCGTCGAGGAGGGCAGCCACGACGAACTGCTGCGCCACGGCGGCCTCTACGCGCACCTGCACCGGATCCAGTACCAGCAGCAGGCGGCGTAACACGCGGTCATGCGGCCGCGCAATGCCGTGTGCTAGTCTTCATCGGGTAGTTCGAGTGGTTTCGTTCGACGTGACAACACGGAGGGAAAGCACGATGAAGAAGATGCACGGGATGATGCTGGCCGCGGTGATCGCGGCGGGCTTCGCCGCGCCGGCCGCGATGGCGCAGGACCACGACAACCACAACGACCAGGGCGGCCACGGCATGCAGCGTGGCCACGGCCCGAAACACATGCCGCCCGGCCAGATGCGTCATGAGGACGACGTGCCGCCGCGCTGGGCCGACCAGCCGCGCCGCGAGTGGCACAAGGGTGACAGGCTTCCCCCCGAGTTCCGCGATCGTCAGTACGTGATCGACGACTGGCGCGGCTATCACCTGAGCCCGCCGCCGCGCGGCTATCAATGGGTGGGCGTCGGCGGAGATCACCTGCTGGTGCAGATCGGCTCCGGCATCGTGCTGCGTCTCGGCGACTGACCTCGCCGGTCACCCGGCACGTATCGCGATGCCGCGATGCGCGCCGGGCAGCCGGTTCGCCGCGTCACTTGGTTTCCGCGTGGCGGAACCAGCGCCGCTCGATTCTCGACATCACCCAGCACACGCCGAGCGCACATACGGTGCCGAGCGTCACTTCGCCGAGCCGAATCAGCGGCACGTCCCACAGCGGGCCGTTGCCCGGGAACAGCAGCACGATCGTCGCGGTCACGCCGCCGAGCCGTGCCGCGCTGCCGACATTCAGGCACCAGCAGCAGACGATCACGACCGCGACCGTGATCGCATACGTGACGAGGCGATCGCCGCCGACCGCCGCCCCCGCGAAGCCGAGCACACCGCCGACCATTGCGCCGATGAACTGGTCGCGCGACAGCGACATCGTGTCCGAGTAGTTGTGCTGCGTGACGGCGATCGCGGTGATCGCAGCCCACACGGCCTGCTCGGAGTGCATCGCGCGGCCGATCGCATACGCGAGGCACGCGCCGCAGACGGCCTGGAGCGCCATCAGCCCGCCTTGCGCGAGCCGTTCGTTGAATGACAGCCCCTTGAACAGATCGAAGATCGACTGCTGGATCTGTTGGCGGGCTTCGTTGAGTGTCCTGATCGTATCCATCGTGAGTCGGCCAAGAAGCGGGTAACGGCGGCGCGCCGTGTTCAGTGCGCCTGTTCGGGCGAGGCGGCAGCCGGTTCGTCGGCCGCCGTGTCGCCGTTCCCGACGCGCGTTTCGGGCATCACGAGCCAGACCAGCAGCACCGCGAGCGCGCCGGCGCCCGCGAGCCCGAAGAAGCTGACCGCGTTGCCGAAGTGATCGGCGACGTAGCCGGCCGCGGCCGTGCTGAGCGTCGCGCCGATCCCGGCCGCGAGCCCGAACAGCCCGATGCACAGGTTGTAGCGGCCCTTGCCGCCCGCGACGTCGGCCGCGATCAGCGGCAGCATCACGCCGAACACGGCCGCGCTGATGCCGTCGAGCATCTGCACGGGCACGAGCAGGTACGGGCTGCTCACGCCGGCGAACAGCAGCGCGCGCACCGGCAGCGCGGAGAAGCCGAGCAGCAGGATCGGCCGGCGCCCCCAGCGTTGCGCGGAGCGGCCGACCCAGGGCGACAGCATCGCGACGATCGCCTGCGGCACGATGATGCACGCGGCGATCACGAGCTGCACGTTTTCCCCCATCCCGGCCGTGACTTCACCGGCCGCGAGGTTCAACATCGCCGCGTTCGACAGGTGGAACAGCACGACGCACGCCGCGAAGATCAGCATCCGGCGGTCGCGCAGCAGTTCGAGCAGCGTTTCGCGTTCGCCGGCTTCGTCGTGGTGATCGTCCGGCTGCGACGACTGCGGGATCACTTCGTGAGTCGGCTGGATCATCGCGAGCGCGAACAGCGCGGGCAGCGCCAGCACGGCGGTCAGCCAGAACACCGCGCGCGCGGAGAAGTATTCGCCGGTGAGCCCCATCAGGCCTGCCGCGACCGCACTGCCGATCGATGCCCAGCGCGCATTGCGGCCGAGCCGGTCGCCGAGGTCGGCGCGGCCGACCAGCGAGAACGAAATCGCCGCCATCGCGGGCACGAGCATGCAGCTCGCGAAGCCGTGGAACACCTCGGCGGCGATCACCGGCACGATGGTCGGGCTCGACGCGAGCAGCACCGCCGACAGGATGATGGCCGCGATCGCCCAGGCGGCCGCGCCTTTCTTGTTCTTCAGCGCGTCGACGGCCGCGCCGCCCGGCACCTGGCTGACCATCGCGCTGATCGTGCCGATCGACAGCACCATGCCGATCTCGCCTTGCGTCCATTTGTGCGATGCGAGGTAGGACGCGATGAACGGGCCGAACCCGGTCTGAACGTTTGCAACGAAGAAGTTGAGCCAGTCGAGGGACCGCAGACTGCGAGCGGTGACGGAATGCTTGATCGTCATCGGGTGGCACTCGCAGATGAAGCCGGGGCCGGCGCAACGGGCGGGAAGACCGCGACGACCGGCTTGTCGGCCGCGTAGGGCGGCGACGCCTTGATCTGTGCGTCGCTCAGGTCCAGCTGCGGGTGCAGCGCCTTGTCGCGCGTGACGAAGCGCAGCGCGCCCCAGCTCGCGGCGATCGAACGGCGGTCGGTATTGACGAGGCCGCCGAGGTCGAGCACGACAGCCTGCGGCTGCGCGGCGCGGTCGATCAGCACGTCGACGATGCGGCCGATCTTCGTGCCGTTCGGGCGCTCGACGTCGCTGTCGAGCATCGGCAGCCGTGTCGCGGGCGAGGCCGCGGCTGAGCCCGACAGCGGCACGGCTTTCGGCCGCGCGGCCGGCGGCAGGTCGCCCGACGGCACGTCGAGCACGATAGGCTCCTGTTTGCCGCCCGGCGTGAAGCGGAACACGTTCCACGGGAAGATGACCTTGCGGTCGCCGACGCCCATGAAGCCCTGCAGGTTGACGATCATCTCGCGCGGCTTGCCGCTCGCGTCGGTCACCATGTCGACTGCGCGGCCGATCACCTTGCCGTTGCGGCGCGCGACCTCGCTGTCGAGCAGCGCATGGATCTGGGTACGGTCGAGCGGGCGCGTCGCGACGATCGGCGCGGGCGGAGGCGGTGGCGGCGTCGGTGTTTCGGGGCGCTGCACGGGTTTCGGCCGCGTCACTTCGCGGTGCGGCTTCTTTGGCGCTTCCGGCGCCTCCGGTTGCGTCGGCGCCGGCACGGGCGGCATCGTCAGCGGCTCGCCGGCGGTTTCCTCGACGGGCTCGACGAGCGCCTCGCTGATCGGCGCGGGCGGGTTCTGGACCGGCAGCAGCCCGCAGCCGGACAGCAACGCGACGGCGGCGAGGATCAGGAAGACCGTCGAGGACGGCAACGACTTGCGGGATGCGGGAAACGGGAGTCCGCCGCTCATTGACACTCACTCCATGGGTCGGGGGCGGCCCGAGGGCACGCGGCTGGCGATGGATGGCGGGTGCGGGCGGCGCACCACGCGAGGTGAGATTTTAACGTGTCTTGCTTTCAGGACCGATTTCGATGGCCTGTTGCAGGCGGACTGTGGGGAAAAGGTAGGGATCGGAGGGGGCGCGGGCGAGGAGGGATGGGCCGAGGTGGCGGTTGCGCCCGATACGGGGCCCGTCACGGCGCCGGTGAGACGGAGGGGAGTGGGGGGGCGGGAGAGGCGCCGCGCCGGCCTGCCCGCCGTCATGGCGGGCAGGTGCGGGCGCTGCGTGAAGCAAGGTGAAGCGGGAAAGTCAGGCGTCCGGATACCACGCGTCGGTGAATTCGCTGACCTTGACGTCCGTCAGTTCCGGACGGGCGGCCAGCCACCCGCGCACGAGTTCGCGATCGGCGTCGGTCGTCGTGCCGCGCGGTGCACCGGAGATCACATAGGCGCCGATGCCTTCGTCCGCGGATGCGACGGTCAGCAGTCCGTTCGCTTCGACGAAGTCGATGAACGCGTCGATCAGTTCGCCGCGCGCGAGGTCGGTCATTTCGTTGCGGTAATGCGCGGTGGCATTGAACGCGAGTTCCTGGAATTCGCCGATGTGGAGTTTCTTGCGCTGGCGGCGGTTGTGGCCTTGGCTCATGGTGTGTGGTGAGTGCAAAAAGGGGTAAATGAAAATACGGCGGCGGGCGCTGGCGCGGCATGCGCGAACTGCCCGGGCGCCGTATCCGGGCGCCGCGCGGCGATGCCGGCGGCGGTTGGGCGGACCGTTACATCAGCACGATATCGTACTGCTCCTGACTCAAATTCGATTCGACCTGCAGCGACACCGGCTTGCCGATGAAGTCGATCAGCATCGCGAGATGCTGCGACTCTTCGTCGAGGAACAGGTCGATCACCTGCTGCGCGGCGATCACGCGGAATTCGCGCGGGTTGAACTGCCGCGACTCACGCAGGATTTCGCGCAGGATGTCGTAGCACACGGTGCGCGACGTCTTCACCTGGCCCTTGCCCTGGCAGGTCGGGCATGGCTCGCACAGCACGTGCGCGAGCGATTCGCGCGTGCGCTTGCGCGTCATCTCGACGAGCCCGAGCTGCGAGAAGCCGTTGACCGTCACGCGCGTGCGGTCGCGCGACAGCGCCTTCTTCAACTCGGACAGCACCGCGTCGCGATGCTCGGCGTTCTCCATGTCGATGAAGTCGATGATGATGATCCCGCCGAGGTTGCGCAGCCGCAGCTGCCGCGCGATCGTGTGCGCGGCCTCGAGGTTGGTCTTGAAGATCGTGTCGTCGAAGTTGCGCGCGCCGACGTAGCCGCCCGTGTTCACGTCGATCGTCGTCATCGCCTCGGTCTGGTCGATCATCAGGTAACCGCCCGATTTCAGGTCGACGCGGCGCGACAGCGCGCGCTGGATCTCCGTCTCGATGTTGTACAGGTCGAACAGCGGCCGCTCGCCGGTGTAGTGGTGCACTTTCGGGCTCACGGCCGGCGTGAACTCGCCCGCGAATTCCGCGAGGCGCTGGTACGTCTCGCGCGAATCGACCTGGATGCGCGTCGTGTCGTCGTTCGCGAAATCGCGCAGCACGCGCTGCGCGAGATCGAGATCCTGGTACAGCAGGCTCGTCGCCGGCAGCCGCTGCGCTTGCCCGACGATCGTCGCCCAGGTCTTGCGCAGGTACGTGACGTCGCCGGCCAGTTCGTCGGAAGTCGCATCCTCGGCGATCGTGCGCACGATGTAGCCGCCTTTCTCGTCCGGCGGAATCACGGCCGTCAGGCGCGCACGCACGGCCTCGCGTTCGGCTTCGCTCTCGATCTTCTGCGAGATGCCGATATGCGGCTCCTGCGGCAGGTAGACGAGCGTGCGGCCCGCGATACTGACCTGCGTCGACAGCCGCGCGCCCTTCGTGCCGATCGGATCCTTGATCACCTGGACCATCAGCGTCTGGCCCTCGAACACGATCTTCTCGATCGGCTGGTGCGGCGCGCCCGACTGCGGTTCGCCCGCGAGGCGCGGATGCCAGATGTCGGCGACGTGCAGGAATGCCGCACGCTCGAGACCGATGTCGATGAACGCCGACTGCATGCCGGGCAGCACGCGCACGACCTTACCGAGATAGATGTTGCCGACCCGCCCGCGCGACAGCGTGCGCTCGACGTGAAGCTCCTGCACCGAGCCTTGCTGGACGAGTGCGACCCGCGTTTCCTGCGGCGTGAGGTTGATCAGGATTTCTTCGTTCATGGTGGGATTCAGAAGGCGACACGCGCGGCGCGCAACAGCGCCGCGGTCTCAAAAAGGGGCAGACCCATGATACCTGAATGGGAACCGTCGATTCGCTCGATGAATTCTGCCGCGCGCCCCTGGATCGCATACGCGCCGGCTTTGCCGAACGGCTCGCCGGTTTCGACGTAGCGGGCGTAGGCGTCGCGCGACGCGGCCGCGAAGCGCACCGACGAGCGCGACAGCGCGGGCGGCAGCAGTTCGCCGCCGGCATCGATCACGGCGACGGCCGTCAGCACCGCGTGTTCGCGGCCGGCGAGGCGCGTGAGCATCGCGAGCGCGTCGCCGGCGTCGGCCGGCTTGCCGAGGATCGCGCCGTCGATCGTCACGGTCGTGTCGGCGACCAGCACCGGCGCGGCCGGCTTGCCGCTCGCGACGAGGCGCGCACGCGCGGCTTCGGCCTTCGCGACGGTCACGCGCCGCACGTACGCATCGGCGGCTTCGCCGGGCACTTCCGCTTCGAGCGCTTCGGCGTCCTCATCGGGGCGCGGCAGCAGCAGTTCGAAGCGCACGCCGATCTGTTGCAGCAGCTCCTGGCGGCGCGGGCTTTGCGAAGCGAGGTAAAGGGTCGGGAAAAGCGCGGGGGACGTGCTGGGCGGCATGGTGTCGTTATCTCGTTGAGCGCGCGCGGCGCGCGTCTCGAGGACGACACGTCATGCGCGGTGGTAGGGGTGATTCTGCGTGATGCTCCACGCCCGGTAAAGCTGTTCGGCGAGCAGCACGCGCACCATCCCGTGCGGCAGCGTCATGCTCGAGATGCGCAGCAGCACGTCGGCGCGCGCTTTCAGCTCTGGATCGAGCCCGTCGGCGCCGCCGATCACGAACGCGACGTCGCGGCCGTCCTGCTGCCAGCCGGGCAGTGCCTGGGCGAGCTGCATCGTGGTCCAGTCGCGGCCGCGCTCGTCGAGCGCGACGAGGCGCGCGCCCTTCGGCAGTGCCGCCTCGATCTTCTGCCGCTCGGCCGCCATCACGCTTTCGGCGCTGCGGCCGCCCGAACGGAGTTCGGGCTTGATCTCGCGCAACTCGATGCGCAGTTCCGGCGGCATCCGCTTCGTGTATTCGTCGAAGCCGGATGCGATCCAGCCCGGCATCTTGTGGCCGACCGCAAGGATGAAAAGCTTCATCGGAAGAGGCGTGACGGCTTAACGGCGGCGAGCGGCCGTCTTGCGTGCCGGGCGTGCGGGCGCGGCTTCCTCGTCTTCCTCTTCGTCTTCGCTGGCCGTTGCAAAGCCGTTCGGGCCCTTGCCGCCGCCGAGCTTCATCCGCACCGGCTTGTCGCCCCAGATTTCCTCGAGGTTGTAGTACTGGCGCAGGGCCGGCTGCAGGATGTGCACGACCGCGTCGCCGCAATCGACCAGCACCCATTCACCGGTGTCTTCGCCTTCGGAGCTGACGATGTCGCCGCCGGCTTCCTTGACCTTGTCGCGCACGCTCGACGCGAGGGCCTTGGTCTGGCGGTTGGACGTGCCCGAAGCGACGACCACGCGGTCGAACAGTTCGGTCAGGTGGCTGGTGTTGAACACCTTGATGTCTTGCGCCTTGACGTCTTCGAGGGCGTCGACGATCACGCGCTGCAGTTTGCGAATATCCATGGATTCAGGAATGGTAGAGGCGATGTTGAAGAATATAGGCCCATACGGCGGCCGGCACATGTTCGGCCGACGCATCGGGCATTTGCGCATGGCGTGCGATGCATTCGCGCAGGTGTGCGCGGATGTCGGTCGCGGCAATGTCGAACGAAAGGGTCGTATCGATCAGCAGGTGGCCAGCCGGCGTGGCCTTCAGCACGTCGGCGCCGGCCTGCCGCGCGGTGATTTCCTGCGCAACGTCCGGCGACGCCGTGCCCAGGTCGAAACCCGGGCGCGTCGACACGCAGATGTGCGCGTGGTCGAACAGCTTGCGCCAGTCGCGCCACGTGTCGAGCCGCACGAGCTGGTCGGCTCCGATCAGCATCGACAGCGACGCGTCCGGGCCGATTCGCTCGCGCCAGCGCGCGAGCGTCTCGACCGTGTACGTCGGGCCGGTGTGCTCGATCTCGTCGGTGGCGACGGTCACGGTCACGCCCGGCAGGGACAGCGAGCCGGCGGCCGCGCGCGTCATCGCGAGCCGATGCTCGGCGGCCGACACGTCACGCTTCTGGTACGGCTGCCCGGCGGGCAGCAGCACGAGTTCGGTCAGGCCGAGCAGCTCGGCGAACCGGCGCGCGAGCGCGAGATGGCCGTCGTGGATCGGGTCGAAAGTGCCGCCCAGCAAGCCGATACGACGCGGCAGCGGGGCGGGGCGGGCGGTGGTGTCCAGAAACGCGTCCTTTCCTTGGGGCAGCGGGGCGCGCGGGCTCAGACCCAGTCGCGCGGCACGATGAAGTCGGTGTACAGGCGCGCTTCAGGCGTGCCCGGCTCGGGCTGCCAGTTATAGCGCCAGTTCGCGGCCGGCGGCATCGACATCAGGATCGACTCGGTCCGGCCGCCGCTTTGCAGGCCGAACAGCGTGCCGCGGTCGAACACGAGGTTGAATTCGACGTAACGGCCGCGGCGATACGCCTGGAAGTCGCGCTCGCGCTCGCCGTACGGCAGCTCGGCGCGGCGCTCGACGATCGGCAGGTAGGCCTGCAGGAACGCGTCGCCGACGCTTTGCATCATGTCAAACGAGCGTTCGAAACCGGGCTCCGAGAAATCGTCGAAGAAGATCCCGCCGATGCCGCGCATTTCGTTGCGGTGCTTCAGGAAGAAATACTCGTCGCACCATTTCTTGAAGCGCGGGTAGAGCTCGGCGCCGAACGGGTCGAGCGCATCCTTGCAGGTCTGGTGGAAATGCCGCGCGTCGTCCTCGAAACCGTAAACGGGTGTCAGATCCATGCCGCCGCCGAACCAGAACACGGGCTCCTCGCCCGGTTTCGTCGCGATCAGCATCCGCACGTTCATGTGGACGGTCGGACAGTACGGATTGCGCGGGTGCAGCACGAGCGACACGCCGAGCGCCTCGAAGCCGCGGCCCGCGAGCTGCGGGCGCGCCGCGCTCGCTGACGGCGGCAGCGCATCGCCCGCGACGTCGGAAAAGCCGATCCCCGCGCGTTCGAACACGCGGCCGCCTTCGAGAATCCGCGTGCAGCCGCCGCCGCGCAGGCGTTCGGCCGGCCCGCGCTGCCACGTGTCGGTCGCGAGCGGCGTGCCGTCGAGCGCGCCGAGCGCATCGGCGATGCGTGTCTGCAGGCCCTGGAGGTACGTGCGCACGCGCGCTACGTCGTAGGTCGAATCGGTCATGTCTGGACTGGGTGCCCTCGCCCGAAGCGGGGGCCGTAAAAAAGGCATCTGCCGGGCATTCTATCGAACCCCGGCGGAGGAGCCTGTTCCCGCTGATAACGGGCTTGCGAACGTGCGTTGCCGGTCGTCGTGCAAGGCGCGAGGAGCGCCGTTTGGCCGAGCCAAACAAGCGACGAGCAACGCCGCAATGCGGCCGGCAACGCACGTTCCCGAAACTAACAAAAATTCCATCCTGGGGCTGGCCGCCGGAAGGGCCCGTTATTGGCGGGAACAGGCCCCTCGCGGCGCGCGGCCTGGCGGCGCGCCCGAAGCGATCGTCACACGCTCTTGCGGTTGAGTGCGCGGAAGCCGATGTCGCGGCGGTACTGCATGCCTTCGAAATTGATCTGGTTGATCGTGTCGTATGCGTGCTGCTGCGCTTCGCGCACCGAATCGGCCAGGCCGACCACGCACAGCACGCGGCCGCCGGACGTCGTCAGCTTGTCGCCGTCGCCGAGCGTCGTGCCCGCATGGAACGTCACGGCCTGTTCGGTCTCGGCCGGGATCCCGTTGATGCGGTCGCCCTTGCGCGGCGCGTCCGGATAGCCGTGCGCGGCCAGCACGACGCCGAGCGCGGTGCGGCGGTCCCAGTCGAGCTCGACCGTGTCGAGCGTGCCCGCGATCGCCTGCTCGACGACCTTCGAGAAATCGCTCTTCAGGCGCGCCATGATCGGCTGCGTCTCGGGGTCGCCCATCCGGCAGTTGAACTCGAGCGTGCGCGGATTGCCTTCCTTGTCGATCATCAGGCCCGCGTACAGGAAGCCCGTGAAGCGGATGCCGTCCTTTTCCATGCCACGCACGGTCGGCATGATGATCTCGCGCATCACGCGTGCGTGCATCTGCGGCGTGACGATCGGCGCGGGCGAATACGCGCCCATGCCGCCGGTGTTCGGGCCGCGGTCTTCGTCGAGCAGGCGCTTGTGGTCCTGGCTCGAAGCCAGTGCCAGCGCGTGCTTGCCGTCGACCATCACGATGAAGCTCGCTTCCTCGCCGTCGAGGAATTCCTCGATCACGACGCGCGCGCCGGCGTCACCCAGCTTGTTGCCCGACAGCATCATGTCGACCGCTGCATGCGCCTCGTCGAGCGTCATCGCGACGACGACGCCCTTGCCGGCCGCGAGGCCGTCGGCCTTCACGACGATCGGCGCACCCTTCGCGTCGATGTACGCGTGGGCGGCGGCTACGTCGGAGAACGTTTCGTACTCGGCCGTCGGAATGCCGTGGCGCTTCATGAACGCCTTCGCGAAATCCTTCGAGCTTTCGAGCTGCGCGGCTTCGCGGGTCGGGCCGAAGACCTTCAGGCCGCGTGCGCGGAACAGGTTGACGATGCCGGCCGCAAGCGGTGCTTCCGGCCCGACGAGCGTGAACGCGACGCCTTCGCTTTCCGCGAAATCGGCGAGTTCGTCGAGCGCCGTGATATCGACGTTCTTCAGACGCTCGTCCTGCGCCGTGCCGCCATTGCCGGGCGCGACGTAGACCATCTGGACGCGCGGCGACTGAGCGAGCTTCCACGCCAGCGCATGTTCGCGGCCGCCGGAACCGACGACGAGTAGTTTCATGGGATTCCCCGCAGACTAGAAAACAGGGCGGCCGGCACGCTCAGGCGCGCCGGCCGCGGTATCGGTCGGGCCGCCGCCGCGACAGGTGCACGGCGGCCGGCATCTCATTCCTCGATGATGACGGCGTTCGTATACACGTCCTGCACGTCGTCGAGGTTCTCGAGCGCGTCCAGGAGCTTCTGCATCTTCGCCGCGTCGTCACCGGTGAACTCGACTTCGTTCTGCGGCTTCATCGTCACTTCGGCGAGTTCGGCCTTGAAGCCGGCGGCTTCGAGCGCGTCCTTCACCGCCGAGAATGCCTGCCAGTCGCACAGCACTTCGATCGAGCCGTCGTCGTTCGTGTTCACGTCGTTCGCGCCGGCTTCGAGCGCGGCTTCCATCAGCGCGTCTTCCGACGTGCCGGGTGCGAACAGGAACTGGCCGACGTGATCGAACATGAACGCGACCGAGCCGTCGGTGCCCATGTTGCCGCCGAACTTCGAGAATGCGTGGCGAACTTCCGCAACCGTACGCGTGCGGTTGTCGGTCAGCGTGTCGACGATGATCGCCGCGCCGCTGATGCCGTAGCCTTCGTAACGGATTTCTTCGTAGTTCGCGCCGTCCGCGCCGCCGACGCCGCGATCGATCGCGCGCTTGACGTTGTCCTTCGGCATGTTCGCATCGGCCGCCTTGTCGACCGCGAGACGCAGGCGCGGGTTCGAGTTGACATCGCCGCCGCCGAGGCGCGCCGCGACCTGGATTTCCTTGATCAGACGGGTCCAGACCTTGCCGCGCTTCGCGTCGGCCGCTGCCTTCTTATGCTTGATGTTGGCCCATTTCGAATGACCAGCCATACCTTTCTCCGTGCCCGGGCGCGCAGCGCGGGCGATTGTTTCAATGTGTCGTTGAGTCGGCGGCCGTGTCGGCGGGCATGAAGCCGCGGGGCCGCGCGTATCGAGTGGAGCGTGATTTTATC
Organism: Burkholderia sp. BCC1999; assembly: GCF_905339975.1. Taxonomy (NCBI): domain Bacteria; kingdom Pseudomonadati; phylum Pseudomonadota; class Betaproteobacteria; order Burkholderiales; family Burkholderiaceae; genus Burkholderia; species Burkholderia sp. BCC1999. The sequence continues at coordinate 332,390 of NZ_CAJPHP010000004.1, forward strand.
ACGCGGCGACCGCCGGATCGGGGCCGCCGCGCATGGCCGAACGGCCGGGCAGGCCGTAGCGGACCGGGCCGCGCGCCGCGCGGCCATGCCGGCACTCAGTTCTTGGTGCCGAACAGGCGGTCGCCCGCGTCGCCGAGGCCCGGCACGATGTACGCGTGTTCGTTCAGGTGCGAATCGAGCGACGCGACGAACAGCTTCACATCGGGGTGCGCGTCCTGGAACACCTGGACGCCTTCCGGCGCGGCGACCAGCGCGACGAACATGATGTTCGCGGCCGGCACGTTGCGGCGCTTGAGCACGTCGACCGCATGCACGGCCGAATAGCCGGTCGCGACCATCGGGTCGCACAGGATGAAGATGCGGTCTTCCAGGTCAGGCAGGCGCACCAGGTATTCGACCGGGCGGTGGTCCTCGGCGCGGTACACGCCGATGTGGCCGACCCGCGCGGACGGCACCAGGTCGAGCAGGCCGTCCGACATCCCGATGCCCGCGCGCAGTACGGGCACGATCGCGAGCTTCTTGCCCGCGATCACGGGCGCGTCGACGGCCACCAGCGGGGTTTCGACCCGCTTGGTCGTGATCGGCAGGTTGCGGGTGATCTCGTAGCCCATCAGCAGCGTGATCTCGCGCAGCAGCTCGCGGAACGTGCGCGTGGACGTGTCCTTGTCGCGCATGTGCGTGAGCTTGTGCTGGATCAGCGGGTGATCGGTGATGAAGAGATTCGGGAAACGGCTGTCCTGTTTCATGACGGGGGCGCCTTGGCGGCAAAAGGTGATCGGGGCGGCGGCGGGCGCGAGCCGGCTGCCGCTTATGGCCGCAATTTTACCAAGGCGCGCCGCATGATCCGGATATTATCGACGTCTCACGACAATCCGCGCGCCGCGCACGCCCGTTCGCCCGCCCACCGGCGCGGCGGGGCCGTCCCGGCGCGCGTCGCCACCAGGGAGTCGACGATGGATCTCGGTATCGAAGGAAAGACCGCGCTCGTATGCGCGGCAAGCAAGGGTCTCGGGCGCGGCTGCGCGGAAGCGCTGGCCGCCGAGGGCGTGAACCTCGTGATCGTCGCGCGCACGCGCGACACGCTCGAGGAAACCGCGGAGGAGATCCGCGCCGGCGCGAACGTGTCGGTCACCTCGGTTGCCTGCGACATCACGACGCCGGACGGGCGCGCGGCCGCGCTCGCCGCGTGCCCGCAGCCGGACATTCTCGTGACGAATGCCGGCGGCCCGCCGCCCGGCGACTTCCGCGACTTCTCGCACGACGACTGGATCCGCGCGCTCGAGTCGAACATGCTGACGCCGATCGAGCTGATCCGCGCGACCATCGACGGGATGATCGCGCGCCGCTTCGGCCGGATCGTCAACATCACCAGTTCGGCCGTGAAGGCGCCGATCGACGTGCTCGCGCTGTCGAACGGCGCGCGCTCGGGGCTGACCGGCTTCGTCGCGGGGCTGTCGCGCAAGGTTGCCGGCCAGGGCGTGACGATCAACAACCTGCTGCCGGGGCTGTTCGACACCGACCGGATCGCGACGACGCTCGCCGCATCGGCGAAGGCGCAGGGTGTGACGGTCGACGAAATGCGCGTGCGGCGCGCAAACGACATCCCGGCCGGCCGCCTCGGCACGCGCGCCGAATTCGGCGCAGCCTGCGCGTTCCTGTGCAGCGTGCACGCCGGCTACATCACCGGGCAGAACTGGCTGCTCGACGGCGGCGCGTATCCGGGTACGTTCTGACCCGCGCCTTTCGATTCACGATCACGACAACAACCGAACGACGAAGGAACTGGAGATGAGCAAACCCCGCATCGCATTGATTGCGCACGACGCGAAGAAGGACGAGATCGTCGCGCTCGCGGGCGAATACCGCGCGACGCTCGCGCAATGCCGGCTGGTCGGGACGGGCACGACGGGCGGCCGTATTGCAGCCGCGCACGGGCTGGAGGTCGAGCGCAAGCTGTCGGGGCCGCTCGGCGGCGACCTGCAGATCGGCGCGGAACTGGCCGAAGGCCGTGTCGACATCGTCGTGTTCCTGCGCGATCCGATGACCGCGCAGCCGCACGACCCCGATATCACCGCGCTCGTGCGCGCGTGCGACGTGCACGACGTGCCGGTGGCGACCAACGTCGCCACCGCGCGGATGCTGCTCGACGATCTGGCGCGCAACATGCAGGACGTTTGCTAGGCACGCGCCGCGCCCGATTGCCCCTGCTCGCGGCAGGGCCATGCACGGACGGCGGCGACGCGCGAGAATCGTGCGTCGCGATACGCGCCCGCCGCCCGGTTCCCGCATGAATCGGCCGGCCTGCGCATCGGCGACCCGGAATTTTTCCTGACCGATTGACAGACGAGGAGCGAAACGATGCCGAAAGCAATCCGATACGACCAGCCGGGCGGCCCGGACGTGATGAAGTGGGTCGATGTCGAGGTCGGCGAGCCGAAGGCGGGTGAAGTCCGCATCCGGCAGCATGCGGTCGGGCTCAACTACATCGACGTGTATTTCCGTACCGGCCTTTATCCGCAACCGCTGCCCGGCGGTCTCGGGATGGAGGCGGCGGGCGAGGTGACGGCCGTCGGCGACGGCGTGACCGCGCTCAAGGTCGGCGACCGCGTGGCGTATGTCGGGCAACCGCCGGGCGCGTATGCGCAGGAGCGCGTGATGCCGGCCGAGCGGCTCGTGAAGCTGCCCGACGGCATCAGCTACGACGATGCGGCATCGGTAATGCTGCAGGGCCTGACCGCGCACTACCTGCTGCGCCGCACCTACCCGGTGAAGGCCGGCGACACGATCCTGATTCACGCGGCGGCCGGCGGCGTCGGCCTGCTCGTGTGCCAATGGGCGAAGGCGCTCGGCGCGACGGTGATCGGGACGGTCGGCTCCGACGAAAAGGCCGAACTCGCGACCGCGCACGGCTGCGATCACCCGATCGTCTACACGCGCGAGAACTTCACGCAGCGCGTGAAGGAGATCACGAACGGTGCGGGCGTGCCGGTCGTCTACGATTCGATCGGCAAGGACACCTATATCGGCTCACTCGATTGCCTCGCGCCGCTCGGCTACTTCGTCAGCTTCGGCAACGCGTCGGGGCCGCTGCCGGCGATCGACTCGAAGGAGTTCTCGTCGCGCGGTTCGCTGTTCTTCACGCGGCCGACGCTGTTCTCGTACATCGCGAAGCGCGCCGATCTCGAAGCCGCGGCCGCCGAGCTGTTCGACGTGATCCTGTCGGGCAAGGTGAAGACCAGCATCAACCAGCGCTATCCGCTCGCGGAAGTCGGCCGCGCGCATGCGGATCTCGAAGCGCGCAAGACCACCGGCTCGACGATCCTCGTTCCCTGACCTGCCTCCCCGTGCCGGCGCCATGCCGGCACGCGCCCTTGCGGGCGGCGCCGCGGCGCCGTCCGTCCCGCCTCCCGGGTTGTCCCCTTCGCGCGTTTACACGGTTTTTATACCCGCCCCGATACCTTTGACCCGTCCTTTACGTGCATTCCCATAAGGTTCTAGTCGTCTCACTTCGATGACGGAGAACACAAAAATGGATGGGGTATTTATCGGCGCCCTGGTGCTTTTCACCGCGCTGATCCTCGGTTTGATCGCCGGTTGCGAGAAGCTCGTGCAATACGGTCGCGGGGGGCGAGCATGACCTGGATGCTTTGGCTGGCGGGCGCCTCGACGGCCCTGCTGTTCGCGTATCTCGTCTTTGCGCTGCTGCGCGCGGAGGACATCGAATGAACGCGAACAACCTGTTGCAATCGTTGTTGTTCATCGTCGTACTGCTGGCGGCGGCCGTTCCGGTCGCCCGTTACCTGACGGCCGTGATGGACGGCAGCTCGCGCGTCGTGCGCGTGTTCGGGCCGCTCGAACGCGTGCTGTACCGCATCGCCGGCGTCGACGACGGCAGCGAGATGAACTGGAAGCAGTACGCGATCGCGACGATCGCGTTCAACGCGCTCGGTGCATTGTTCCTCTATGGCCTGCTGCGCCTGCAGGGCTTCCTGCCCGGCAACCCGCAGCAATTCGGCGCGATGACGGTCGACGGCGCATTCAACACGGCCGTCAGCTTCGTCACCAACACGAACTGGCAGGATTACACGCCCGAACAGACCGTCAGCTACCTGGCGCAGATGCTCGGCTTCACCGTGCAGAACTTCCTGTCGGCCGCGACCGGCATCGTCGTCGTGATCGCGCTGATCCGCGGCTTCGCGCGTCACACCGCGCAGACGATCGGCAACTTCTGGGTCGACCTCACGCGCGTGACGATGTACGTGCTCGTGCCGATGTCGATGATCGTCGCCGCGCTGCTGATGAGCCAGGGCGTGATCCAGAACATGAAGTCGTACGAGGACGTGCCGGTGCTGCAGGCGAGCACCTATGCGGCGCCGAAGCTCGACGCGCAGGGCAATCCGGTGAAGGACGACAAGGGCAACGCGGTGACGGTGCCGACCCCGCTCACGAAGCAGACGCTCGCGATGGGCCCGGTCGCGTCGCAGGAAGCGATCAAGATGCTCGGCACCAACGGTGGCGGCTTCTTCAACGCGAACTCCGCGCACCCGTACGAGAACCCGACGCCGTTCGCGAACGTCCTGCAGATCTTCTCGATCCTGATCATCCCGGCCGCGCTGTGTCTCGTGTTCGGCCGCATGATCGGCGACCGCCGGCAGGGCATCGCCGTGCTCGCGGCGATGACGGTCGCGTTCGCGGTCGCGGTCGGCATCGAGGTGAGCGCCGAGCAGGGCGGCAACCCGACGCTCGCCGCGCTGCACGTCGACCAGTCGACGAGTGCGCTGCAGCCGGGCGGCAACATGGAAGGCAAGGAAACGCGCTTCGGCATCGCGCAGACCGGCATCTTCACGGTCGCGACGACGGCCGCGTCGTGCGGCGCGGTCGACACGATGCACGATTCGCTGACGCCGCTCGGCGGTCTCGTGCCGATGCTGCTGATGCAGCTCGGCGAGGTGATCTTCGGCGGGGTCGGCTCGGGTCTCTACGGGATGCTCGTGTTCGCGCTGCTCGCGGTGTTCGTCGCCGGCCTGATGATCGGCCGCACGCCGGAATACGTCGGCAAGAAGATCGAAGCGTACGAGATGAAGATGGTGTCGATCGTCGTGCTGCTCACGCCGCTGCTCGTGCTGGTCGGCACGTCGATCGCCGTGCTCGCCGATGCGGGCAAGGCCGGCATCGCGAACCCGGGGCCGCACGGCTTCTCGGAAATCCTGTACGCGTTCAGCTCGGCCGCCAACAACAACGGTAGCGCGTTCGCGGGCCTGACGGTCGGCACGTCGTTCTACAACTGGATGACCGCGATCGCGATGTGGTTCGGCCGCTTCGGCACGATCGTGCCGGTGCTGGCGATCGCCGGTTCGCTGGCCGCGAAGAAGCGCATCGCGGTGACGAGCGGCACGCTGCCGACGCACGGTCCGCTGTTCGTCGTGCTGCTGCTCGGCACCGTGCTGCTGGTGGGCGCGCTGACCTACGTGCCGGCGCTTGCGCTCGGCCCGGGCGTCGAGCACCTGATGATGTGGCTGGGCGCGTAACGCGCGCCCGCATGGCGACACATTGAAAAGACTGAAGAGATTGAAGAGATCGCAATGACTCAACATTCCGCAACACGGTCCATGTTCGATCCGGCGCTGCTGCGCCCGGCGATCGTGGACTCGTTCAAGAAACTCACGCCGCGCACGCAGTTCCGCAATCCGGTGATGTTCTGCGTGTACGTCGGCAGCATCCTGACCACGATTCTGTGGATCGCGGCGCTCGCCGGTCAGGCCGAGGCGCCGTCGGGCTTCATCCTCGCGATCGCGCTGTGGCTGTGGTTCACCGTGCTGTTCGCGAACTTCGCCGAAGCGCTCGCCGAAGGGCGCTCGAAGGCGCAGGCTGCATCGCTGCGCAGCGCGAAGAAGGACGTGATGGCGAAGAAGCTCAACGAGCCGCATCCGAAGTCGCCGATCCGCATCACGACCGCGAGCGATCTGCGTAAGGGCGATGTCGTGCTCGTCGAGTCCGGCGACGTGATCCCGGCCGACGGCGAGGTCGTCGACGGCGTCGCGTCCGTCGACGAATCGGCGATCACCGGCGAATCCGCGCCGGTGATCCGCGAATCGGGCGGCGACTTCTCGTCGGTGACGGGCGGCACGCGCGTGCTGTCCGACTGGATCGTCGTCAAGGTCACCGCGAACCCGGGCGAGGCGTTCCTCGACCGGATGATCGCGATGGTCGAAGGCGCGAAGCGCAAGAAGACGCCGAACGAGATCGCGCTGACGATCCTGCTGGTCGCGCTGACGATCGTGATGCTGCTGGCCACTGCAACGCTGCTGCCGTTCTCGATGTTCTCGGTCGAAGCGATGAAGGCCGGCCACGTGGTGACGATCACCGCGCTCGTCGCGCTGCTCGTGTGCCTGATCCCGACGACGATCGGCGGCTTGCTGTCCGCGATCGGCGTGGCCGGGATGAGCCGGATGATGCAGGCGAACGTGATCGCGACGTCGGGCCGCGCGGTGGAAGCGGCCGGCGACGTCGACGTGCTGCTGCTCGACAAGACCGGCACGATCACGCTCGGCAACCGCCAGGCGTCGATGTTCGTGCCGGCGCCCGGCGTGACCGAGGAAGCGCTGGCCGATGCCGCGCAACTGTCTTCGCTCGCCGACGAAACGCCGGAAGGCCGCAGCATCGTGGTACTGGCCAAGGAACGTTTCAACATTCGCCAGCGCGACATGGCGCAACTGCATGCGACGTTCCTCGGCTTTTCCGCGCAGACGCGGATGAGCGGCGTCGACCTGCCGGGCCGCGAAATCCGCAAGGGCGCGGCCGACGCGATCCGCAACTACGTCGAGACGCATGGCAGCCGTTTCCCGGAAGAAGTGCGTCGCGCGGTCGACGAGGTGGCGCGCCGCGGCAGCACGCCGCTCGTCGTGGCCGACCTGCATGAAGGGGCGGCGCGCGTGCTCGGCGTGATCGAGCTGAAGGACATCGTGAAGGGCGGCATCAAGGAGCGCTTCGCGGAACTGCGCAAGATGGGCATCAAGACCGTGATGGTGACGGGCGACAACCGGCTGACGGCGGCGGCGATCGCGGCGGAAGCTGGCGTCGACGATTTCCTCGCGGAAGCGACGCCGGAAACCAAGCTCGCGACGATCCGCGAGCATCAGGCGGCAGGCCGTCTGGTTGCGATGACGGGCGACGGCACGAACGACGCCCCGGCGCTCGCGCAGGCCGATGTGGCCGTGGCGATGAATACGGGTACGCAGGCGGCGAAGGAAGCCGGCAACATGGTCGACCTCGATTCGAACCCGACGAAGCTGATCGAGATCGTCGAGATCGGCAAGCAGATGCTGATGACGCGCGGCTCGCTGACGACGTTCTCGATCGCGAACGATATCGCGAAGTACTTCGCGATCATCCCGGCCGCGTTCGTGACGACGTACCCGCAACTGCGCGTGCTCGACATCATGCACCTGACGTCGCCGGCCTCCGCGATCCTGTCGGCGGTGATCTTCAACGCGTTGATCATCGTCGCGCTGATCCCGCTCGCGCTGAAGGGTGTCACGTACCGGCCGCTCGGCGCGGCCTCGCTGCTGCGCCGCAACCTGCTGGTGTATGGCCTCGGTGGCGTGCTGCTGCCGTTCCCGTTCATCAAGCTGATCGACATGACGCTCGCCGCACTCGGCTGGGCCTGAGCCGGCCGCATTTGAAGGAAACATCATGAAATCGTTGATTCGCCCGCTCGTCGTGCTGTTTGTCGTCCTGACCGCCGTGACGGGGCTCGCTTACCCGGCCGTGATGACCGTGTTCGGCCAGGCCGTGTTCCCGTCGCAGGCGAACGGCAGCCTGATCGAGAAGGATGGCAAGGCGGTCGGCTCCGCGCTGATCGGCCAGCAGTTCGACGCGCCGAAGTACTTCTGGGGCCGGTTGTCGGCCACCGCGCCGATGCCGTACAACGCGACCGGCTCCGGCGGCTCGAACCTCGGCCCGCTGAACCCGTCGCTCGCCGACCAGGTGAAGGGGCGTATCGCCGCGCTGCGCGACGCCGGCACCGACATGTCGAAGCCCGTGCCGGTCGACCTCGTGACGGCGTCGGCGAGCGGTCTCGATCCGGAGATCACGCCGGCCGCCGCCGCGTACCAGGTCGAGCGCGTCGCGAAAGCGCGCAACCTGGCACCGGACGCGGTCGCGCAGCTTGTCGCCGCGAACACGAAGGGCCGCCAGTTCGGCGTGCTCGGCGAGCCGCGCGTGAACGTGCTGAAGCTGAATCTCGCGCTCGACGAGGCGCAGGCCGCGCACTGAGCGTGTGACGACCGGCGTCCGGCGCGGCATGATCCGCGCCGGACGCATTCATTCCCGACGGCGCATGCGCCGTCTTTGCCTTTTGCGGCGATTTGGAACAACAATGCTCGTACTCGAGCGCATCCGGGCGCTCCGCTTTCCTGACGCATGAACCGTCCCGATCCAGACCAACTCCTCGACAAGCTGCAGCGAGACGAAGAAAAGCAGCGGCGCGGCCAGCTCAAGATCTTCTTCGGCGCATCGGCCGGTGTCGGCAAGACCTACGCGATGCTGCAGGCTGCGCGCCAGCGCCTGCAGGAAGGCGTCGACGTCGTCGTCGGCATCGTCGAGACCCACGGCCGCAGCGAAACCGCCGCGCTGCTCGACGGCCTCGACGTGCTGCCGCTCGCGCGCATCGACTATCGCGGCCGCACGCTCGCCGAATTCGATCTCGACGGCGCGCTCGCGCGTGAGCCGCAGCTGATCCTCGTCGACGAACTCGCGCATTCGAACGTGCAGGGCGCGCGTCACCTGAAGCGCTGGCAGGACGTCTACGAGCTGCTCGACGCGGGCATCGACGTCTATACGACCGTCAACGTCCAGCACCTCGAAAGCCTGAACGACGTGGTCGGCGCGATCACCGGTATCCGAGTGTGGGAGACCGTGCCCGACCGCGTGTTCGACGCGGCCGACGAAGTCACGCTCGTCGACCTGCCGGCCGAGGAACTGCTCGAGCGGATGCGCGACGGCAAGGTCTATCTCGCGCAGCAGGCCGAGCGCGCGGTGCGCAACTTCTTCCGCAAGGGCAACCTGATCGCGCTGCGCGAACTCGCGCTGCGGCGCACGGCCGATCGCGTCGACGCGCAGATGCGCGAGTACCGCGCCGACCGCTCGATCCAGCGCATCTGGCAGGCGCGCGAGCGGCTGCTCGTGTGCGTCGGGCCCGGCGCCGAAGCGCCGACGCTCGTGCGCGCGGCCGCGCGGCTCGCCGCGAGCCTGAAGGCCGACTGGCTCGCCGTGTATGTGGAGACGCCGCGCCTGCAGCGGCTGCCCGATGCGCGGCGGCAACGCACGCTCGATGCGCTGAAGCTCGCGGCCGAACTCGGCGCGGAAACGGCCACGCTCGCCGGCGCCGACGCGGTCGCTGCGCTGATCGGCTATGCGAAGGTGCGCAACGTGTCGAAGATCGTCGCGGGCGGCTCGCCGAAGGCCGGGCTCATGCGCCGCCTCGCGCGGCCGTTCGGCGAGCAGCTCGCCGAACGCGCGGGCGACGTCGACCTGATGCTGATCCGTGCGTCCGCGAGCGACGAAGCGCGCGCCGCGCCGCTCGATGCGCGTGCGCGCGACTGGCGCGATGCGTTCGCGCAGTTCGGCACGCATCGTTCGCCGCCGCGGCACTACGCGTACGCGGCCGCGATCTGCGCGGCGATCACGGTCGTCGCGAGCCTCGTGTCCGAGCGGCTCGACCTGACGAACCTCGTGATGCTGTACCTGCTCGGCGTCGTGTTCTCGGCCGTGCGGCTCGGGCGCGGCCCGGGCGTGCTGCAGTCGTTCCTGTCGGTGGCCGCGTTCGATTACTTCTTCGTGCCGCCGCGCATGTCGTTCTCGGTGAGCGATACGCAGTACCTGCTGACCTTCTTCGGGATGCTGCTGACGTCGCTCGTGATCAGCCACCTGACCTCGACGCTGACGCGCCAGGCGAGCGTCGCGCAGCGCCGCGAGCGCCGCACCGGCGCGATCTACGCGATGGCGCGCGAGCTCGGCGCGGCACTGACGACCGAGCAGATCGTCGAGATCGGCAGCCGCCACGTGGGCGAGGTGTTCCGCGCGCGCGTCGCGTTCCTGCTGCCCGACAGCGCGGACAAGGTGCGCCAGAAGATCGAGGAGCCCGATGCGGCCGTCACGCTGACGGGCGCCGATCTCGACAGCGACGTCGGCCAGTGGGTGTACGACCAGCAGAAGCCGGCCGGCCGCGGCACCGACACGTTGCCCGCGACGGCCGCGCTGTACCTGCCGCTGAAGGCGCCGATGCGCACGCGCGGCGTGCTCGCGGTCGCGTCGCGCGAGCCGCGCGAACTCGAGGTGCCGGAGCAGCAGCGGATGCTCGATGCGTTCGCCGCGCAGATCGCGCTCGCGCTCGAACGCGTGCACTACGTCGAGATCGCGCGCGATGCCCTCGTCAACATGGAGTCCGAGCGGCTGCGCAACTCGCTGCTGTCGGCGATCTCGCACGACCTGCGCACGCCGCTGACGACGATCGTCGGCTTCTCGTCGATGCTCGCGAACGGGCGCGCGGCCGCGCAGGGCGGCGACGCCGTGGCGGCCGAGCGGTTCGCGCAGCGCGAGGGCGAACTCGTCGACGCGATTCACGACGAGGCGCTGCGCATGACGGGCATCGTCACGAACCTGCTCGACATGGCGCGGCTGCAGGCCGGCAGCCTGCAGCTCAAGCGCCAGTGGTCGCTGCTCGAGGAAACCGTCGGCGCCGCGCTCGCCGCGTGCAAGCGCGTGCTCGCGCGTCATCCGGCGCGCGTCGCGCTGCCGGCCGACCTGCCGCTGCTGCAGATGGACGCGGTGCTGATGGAGCGCCTGTTCACCAACCTGTTCGAGAACGCGGCGAAGTACACACCACCCGATACGCCGATCGACATCGGCGCGGAGCGTGTGACCGACGACGGGCTACCGTTCGTGCGCGTGCATGTCGACGATCACGGCCCGGGCCTGCCGGCCGGCATGGAAACGCGCATTTTCGACAAGTTCACGCGCGGCGAGAAGGAATCGGCGACGCCGGGCATCGGGCTCGGCCTCGCGATTTGCCGCGCGATCGTCGAGGCGCACGGCGGTAAAATCGGCGCGCTCAACCGCACCGCGCCCGACGGCCACGTGACGGGCGCGCGCTTCTGGTTCACGCTGCCGGTCGAGACGCCGCCGGCAGCACCTGCCGTGCCCGACGACGAATCCGATGTGCCGGGCGCATCGTCCCCATCCGAGCCATTGCCAGACCATGAGTGAACCCAGCCTGACCGTCGTCCTGATCGAGGACGAAAAGCAGATCCGCCGTTTCGTGCGCGCCGCGCTCGAAGAGGAGGACATCGCGGTGTTCGAGGCCGAGACGGGCAAGCAGGGGCTGATCGACGCGGCGACGCGCAAGCCCGACCTCGTGATCGTCGACCTCGGCCTGCCCGACACCGACGGCCTCGACGTGATCCGCGAGCTGCGCGGCTGGTCCGAGGTGCCGGTGATCGTGCTGTCCGCGCGTACGCAGGAAGAGGAGAAGGTCGCCGCGCTCGACGCGGGCGCCGACGACTACCTGACCAAGCCGTTCGGCGTGTCCGAACTGCGCGCGCGGATTCGCGCGCAACTGCGCCGGCGCAACCAGGGCGGCGCGAACGAATCGCCGAAGGTGACCTTCGGCACCGTGACCGTCGATCTCGCGCTGCGCCAGGTGTGGCGCGACGGCGAGATCGTGCATCTGACGCCGCTCGAATACCGGCTGCTCGCGACGCTCGTGCGGCACGCGGGGCGTGTGCTTACGCATCGCCAGCTGCTGCGTGACGTGTGGGGGCCGTCGCACGTCGAAAGCCATCACTACCTGCGCATCTACATGGCGCACCTGCGGCAGAAGCTCGAACTCGACCCCGCGCAGCCCGAGTACATCGTCACCGAGACGGGCGTCGGCTACCGGCTCGTCGGCGCCGCGTGACGGAGCGGGCCGGGTGGCAGCGGTGTCCCGGCGCATGACGTCGCGCGCCGGCAGGGTTGCGCCGGCGCGACAGTCTCGCGGCATGCGCCGGCCTTGCACACCGCTCGCTCAATCGCCGTTATCCTGACCGTTCCGCGAACAAAAACGAGGAGCGTGCAATGTCCGTCCGTCTGGTCGTCATCTGTGCGCTGGCGCTTGCTGCGCCCGGCGCGTTCGCCCAACCGCTGCCGCCCGGGCAGCCGCCGCCCGCCCAGGCGGCGATGGCCAATCCCGCGTCGGTCAACTGCGAGAAGCTCGGCGGTCGCCACGTGGTCCGCAGCCTGCCGCGCGGGCAGGTCGGGATGTGCATGTTCAAGGATGGCCGCGTGTGCGAGGAGTGGGCGCTGTACCGCGACGATCGCTGCGTCGGCGGCGTCGCGCCGAAGCGCGTGTCGAACTGACCGAACTGACCGGGCCTGGCCGATCGCGCCCTCGATCGGCCGCTGGCCTGCCCGCAGCCGGCGCGTCCGTAAGCAACTTGTTATACTCGGCGCCGCCCGGGGACGACCCCGGGTCATTCGTTTCAACGGGGACGGCCCCATCCGATACGGAGTACGTCGAGATGGCGTGGGTATGGTTGTTGATTGCCGGTTTGCTGGAAGTGGCCTGGGCGGCCGGCCTGAAATCGTCGGACGGCTTCACGAAGCTCGGTCCGTCGGTGTTTACGATCGTGACGGCGCTGGCCAGCTTCGGGCTGCTCGCGGTCGCGATGCGCCAGTTGCCGCTCGGTACCGCATACGCGGTGTGGACCGGCATCGGCGCGATCGGCGCGTTCGTGTTCGGCATCGTGATGATGGGCGAGGCGCTGACTGCCGCACGCGTCGCGAGCGCCGCGCTGATCGTCGCGGGGCTGATCGGCCTCAAGCTGTCGTCGGCCGCCTGACGCCGGCATCCGGGCGTCGGCGTCCGGGCGCACGTGCGTCGGGAATGTCGCGCTGCGGAATTGCGCCGGTCACCCGGATAGCCTGTCTATAATGGAACGCATTCGGGCCTGAATACCGTCGTGCTTCTCGCGGCACACGGTGCCGGTCGCCACGCGCCGCGCGGCCGGTCTGTCCGACCCGATCCGATCAATCGGCAAATCGCACGGAAAGTGCAAGGAGAGGGCGATGATCGAAGCCATTTCGCTCGGCGCGGGGCTCGCGTGGGCGAGCGGGCTGCGCCTGTACCTGACGGTGCTGATCGCCGGCGTGCTGGCGCGGGTCGGCTGGCTCCATCTGCCCGATACGCTGGCTGTCCTGATGTCGCCGTGGGTCATCGGCGCGGCGGCCGTGCTCACCCTCACCGAATTCCTGGCCGACAAGATCCCCGCGTTCGACTCGCTGTGGGATGCCGTGCATACCTTCATCCGCATCCCCGCCGGCGCCGTGCTGGCAGCCGGTGCGCTCGGCCATGCCGATCCGACCGTGCTCGCGGTCGCGGGGCTCGCCGGCGGCTCGCTGGCCGGTGCCGCGCACGTCGCGAAGGCCGGTACGCGCGCACTGATCAACCTCTCTCCCGAACCGATTTCGAACTGGGTCGCGTCGTCGACCGAGGACGGCCTCGTCGTCGGCGGGCTCGTGCTGGCGTTCTTCGTTCCGCTCGCGTTCCTCGTGCTGCTCGCCGCGTTCATCGCGGCGTCGGCGTGGGCGCTGCCGCGCCTGTGGCGCGGCGTGTCGGGCGGCTTTCGCGGGATGGCGAACCACATGGTGTCGCGGCTCAATTCGATCGGGGGCAAGCGCGATTGAACGAGCGGCAACCCGCGGCGCAGCCGCCGGCCGGGCAACCCGGCCATGACAGGCCCGCGCATGCCGGCCGCTTCGGCCTGCACGACCTGATCCGCCAGGCCGCCCGGATGACTGCGCGCGACTGGCGCGCGGGCGAGCTGACGCTGCTCGTCCTTGCGCTGGTGTTGGCAGTCGCGGCACTGACGAGCGTCGGTTTTCTCGCCGACCGGCTGCGCCAGGGGCTCGAACGCGATGCACGCCAGATGCTCGGCGCCGATTTCGTCGTGCGCGCCGATCGTCCCGTCGATCCGTCGTTCGACCGGCAGGCCCGGGCGCTCGGCCTGCGTACCGCGACGACCGCCATTTTCCCGAGCATGATCGCGTCGGCCCCGGGCGGGCAGGCGGCCGATGCCGCACCGTCGCGCCTCGCGGCCGTGAAGGCCGTGTCGCCCGGGTATCCGCTGCGCGGCGCGGTGGACATCGTGCCGGCCGGCGCCACCGTCGCGCAGAAGGCGGCCGCGATCCCCGCGCCCGATACTGTGTGGGCCGATCCGGCGCTGCTCGACGCGCTGCACCTGAAGGTGGGCGACACCGTGCGCGTCGGCCTGCGCACGTTCACGGTCGCCGCGTCGATTTCCCGCGAGCTCGATCGCGGCTTTTCGTTCGTCAATTTTTCGCCGCGGCTGATGATGCGCGCGGACGACCTCGCCGCGACGGGGCTCACGGGCTACGGCAGCCGCGTCACCTACCGGCTGCTGGTCGCCGGAGATGCACCGGCCGTCGCGCGTTTCGAAGCGTATGCGCACCAGCGCGTCGACGGCGGGAAACTGCGCGGCGTCGGGCTCGAATCGTTGCAGGAAGGCCAGCCGCAGGTGCGGCAGACGCTGGATCGCGCGCGCCATTTCCTGACGCTCGTCGCGCTGCTGACCGCGCTGCTCGCGGCGGTCGCGATCGCGATGGCCGCGCAGCGCTACATGCGGCGTCATCTCGACGGCTGCGCGACGATGCGCTGCCTCGGCGTGAGCCGCCGCACGCTCGGCGCGCTGTTCGCACTCGAATTCGCCGGGATCGGCATCGTCTCGGGCGCCGCGGGCGCGGTGCTCGGCTACGGCGGCCACTGGGTGTTGCTGACAGCAATCGGCAGCCTGATCGACGTTGCGCTGCCGCCGCCCACGCTGTGGCCGGCGCTGATCGGCATGGGCGCCGCGCTCGTGCTGTTGCTTGGCTTCGCGCTGCCGCCGCTCGTGCCGCTCACGCGCGTGCCGCCGGTGCGCGTGCTGCGACGCGAGTGGGGCGAGGCATCGCGCACCGCGTGGGCCGCATATGCGATCGGCGTCGTGCTGTTCGCGGGGCTGCTGATCGTCGCGGCCGGCAACCTGAAGCTCGGCCTGATCGTCGCGGGCGGCTTCGCCGGCGCGCTGGTCGGCTTCGCGCTGATCGCGCGGCTCGTGCTGTTCGCGGCCGCCCGTGCGGTACGCAACGCGCGCGTGGCCGCCGGCGTCGGCTGGCGCTACGCGCTCGCGTCGCTGCACCGGCGTGGCACGGCCAGCGCGCTGCAGATCACCGCGCTCGCGCTCGGCCTGATGTGCCTGCTGCTGATCGCGATCACGCGCAACGATCTCGTCGCGGGCTGGCGGCAGTCGACGCCGCCCGATGCGCCGAACCAGTTCCTGATCGACATCCAGCCCGACCAGCGCGACGATGTCGCGGCCTATCTGGCTGCGCACGGCGTGCGCGACGCGGTGCCCGCGCCGATGGTGCGCGGCCGCCTCGTCGCGATCAACGGCAAGCCGGTGAATCCGGACGCGTATCCGTCCGACGAGGCGCGCCGGCTCGTCGACCGGGAGTTCAACCTGTCGTATACGACCGAATTGCCGTCCGACAACCGGATCGTCGAAGGTGACTGGTTCGGCACGGCGGCCACGCCGCAGATCTCGATCGAGGCCGGCCTCGCGAAGACGCTGAACGTGAAGCCGGGCGACACGCTGCGCTTCGACGTGACGGGGCTGACGGTCGACGCGCCGGTCACGAGCGTGCGCAAGCTCGACTGGGGCTCGTTCCGCGTCAACTTCTTCGTGCTGATGCCGCCGCCGGTGCTGAAGGATTTCCCGGCCGTCTACCTGACGAGCTTCCACTTGCCGGCCTCGAACGCCGCGCTGCTCGATCCGCTGATCGCGCGCTATCCGAACCTGACCGCGATCGACGTCGCGCCGATCCTCGCGCAGTTGCAGCGGATGATGCTGCAGGTGGTCGGCGCGGTGCAGTTCCTGTTCGTGTTCACGCTCGCGGCCGGCGTGCTCGTGCTGTACACGGCGCTCGCCGGCTCGCGCGACGAGCGCGTGCGCGAGGCCGCGCTGCTGCGTGCGCTCGGCGCGTCGCGCGCGCAGGTCAATGCGGTACAGCGCGCGGAATTCGTCGTGGTCGGTACGCTGGCGGGCGCGCTGGCATCGGCGGGCGCGATCGCGGTCGGTTGGGTGCTCGCGTCGCGCGTATTCGATTTCCAGCTCGCCGTCGATCCGTGGCTCGTGCCGGCTGGCATCGCGGCCGGCGTCGCGTGCGCCGGTGCGGCCGGCTGGCTGAGCCTGCATAATGTGTTGCGGCGCCCCGCGCTGCAGTCGCTGCGCGACGCATGAGCGTCGCCGGCGGCCCCGAATATCCCGTTTTCCGACTATCCGTATGACCGATGTGAATGACGAAGCGCCGTCGCAGCCGACGGCGTTCGAGCTCGTGGGCGGCGAAGCCCGCGTGCGCGAAATGGTGGACCGCTTCTACGACCTGATGGACCTCGAGCCCGAGTTCGCGGAGATTCGCGCGCTCCATCCGCAGTCGCTCGACGGTTCGCGCGACAAGCTGTTCTGGTTCCTGTGCGGCTGGCTCGGCGGCCCCGACCACTACATCAGCCGGTTCGGCCACCCGCGGCTGCGCGCACGGCACCTGCCGTTCCCGATCGCGTCGGTCGAGCGCGACCAGTGGCTGCGCTGCATGGCGTGGGCGATGGAGGATGTCGGGCTGCCCGAGCCGCTGCGCGAGCGGCTGATGCATTCGTTCTACGACACGGCCGACTGGATGCGCAACCGGCCCGGTTGATCGACCGGTACGCCGCTGCCCGCACGCCGGACGATCTGCGTCTGGGCGCGCGTGCGGCGTGACGCGACACTGGTCGTTTCTCCCATCGATACGAGGCTCGCCCGATGACGACACAAGCGCTGTTTCGCGAAGACGCGTACCTGACGCAATGCGACGCGGTCGTCCAGGCCGTCGGCGACGACGGCATCCGGCTCGACCGCACGGTGTTCTATCCGCTTGGCGGCGGCCAGGCCGGCGACTCCGGCACGCTGACGCTGCCCGACGGCAGTGCGATCACGATCGCCGATACACGCAAGGCAAAATTCGACGGCGCGACACCCGACGATGCCGTGCACGTGCCGGCGCCGGGGCAGGAGGCACGCGTCGCGGCGCTCGCGCCCGGCACGCGCGTGGTCGCGGAGATCGACTGGTTGCGCCGCTACCGGCACATGCGCCTGCATACGGCCGCGCACCTGATGTGCGCGGTGCTGCCGTATGCGGTTGACGGCTGCAGCGTGACGGCCGACTACGTGCGGCTCGATTTCGCGACCTCCGATGCGATCGACCGCGACGATGTCGAGCGGCGTCTCGCAGGCCTTGTTGTCGGCGCGCATCCGGTGACGACCGAATGGATCACCGACGACGAGATGGCCGAGCGGCCCGACCTCGTGCGCACGATGAGCGTGAAGCCGCCGATGGGCCTAGGCCGCGTGCGGCTATTGCGTATCGAAAATGTCGACCTGCAGCCGTGCGGCGGCACGCATGTGCGCAACACGTCCGAAATCGGCGGGCTGCGGGTCGCGAAACTGGAAAAGAAGAGCGCGCGCACACGGCGCCTCGTACTGGAGTTTGCATGACGATCGACACCGGCAAGGCCGGCGCAGCGGCACTGGATCCGCAAGCGCGGGAGATTCTGGATTTCTGGTTCGGCGAGCCGGGCTCGGCCGAATTCGGGCAGGAACGCAAGGTATGGTTCAACGGCGGCGCGGCGTTCGACGACGTGCTGCGCACGCGCTACGGCGCGTTGCTCGACGCAGCCTGCGACGGCGCCTGCGATCACTGGGCCGGCTCGCCGTCGGGGGCGCTGGCGTTGATCGTCGTGCTGGACCAGTTCTCGCGCAATATCCATCGCGGCACGCCGCGCGCGTTTGCCGCCGATCCGAAGGCGCTCGCGCTCGCACGCCGTGTCGTCGCGGCCGGCTGGGACGTGCAGTTGCCGAGCGGGCATCACCGCGCGTTCGCGTATCTGCCGTTCGAGCACGACGAAACGGTCGAGAGCCAAAGCGAAGCCGTGCGCCTGTGCGCGGGCATTCGCGACGAGGCCGGGTGCGAGAGTTATCACCGTTTCGCGCTGCTGCATGCGGCCGTCGTCGAGCGCTTCGGCCGCTTTCCGCACCGGAACGCGATTCTCGGTCGCGCATCGACCGACGAGGAGACCGCGTTTCTTCGCGAGCCCGGCTCGTCGTTCTGAAGATCCGGGGGCAGTGGTGTAAAGAGGGCGGGAGCGAGCCCGCGGCTTGACGCGGGTGTCTCAAGGGCGGGTATCGCGCAAAGGTTGCGCACCGGCTGGCCGGACGCGCATTACCTTTGCCGGGGATGGCGGCGCGCCGCGCCGTCCTGCGTTACTGCAGATGCTGTTCGGGCGTACGTACGTACACGCGCAGCAGTTCCGCGTCGTCGCCCGGGCGGGCGCCCGTCCAGAACAATTTCCATTCGCTGCCGGGCGCCGGATCGACCGCGCGCACGCCCTGGACGATCATCCACGTGCAGCGCGTCGACTTTGCGTCGTCGATCGGCGTGTGCTGGATGCCCGAGAAGTAGTACAGCATCGGCGCTTCCGATTCGCCGAGCCCGTGCAGGCTCGCCATGCAGTCGCCGTCGTTCCATTCGAGCGCGAGATGCGCGTTCAGGTCGTCGAATACGGAGCGGTAGCTCTTCGCAACGTCGAGCCACGGCAGCAGCAGCGTGTAGATGAGCCCCCACGCGACGAGCGCGCCGGCGCCCCACGACAGCGCGCCGCGCCACAGGCCGGTCGTGCGCAGCTTCGGCAGCAGCGTCAGCCAGCCGACCGTCAGCGCGAGCGCGCCGATCACGAGCGCGGGCTGGATCGGCATCGTCCAGTCAAGCGGCAGCCAGCGGCCGAGCAGCGCGAGATCCGCGCGCGACGCGGCCGGATCGGCCATCACGGCCCAGATGGCCCACGCGAGCGCGACGGTCGTGCCGAACAGCACGCGGCTGAAGTAATCCCACGCGAGATGCAGCCGGCGCGGCAGGCGTTCGATTGCCTGCGCGGCGACCAGCGCGAGCGGCGCGAAGAACGGCAGGATGTAGAGCTGGCGTGATGTCGCGGACACCTGCAGCACCGTGAGCCCGATGCCGGTGAACAGCACGGGCAGCGCGATGCGCGGCGTACGCCAGTCGCGCCATGCACCGCGTGCGAGGGCGACGATCGCGAGCGGCGCGACCGGGAAGCCGACGAGCAGGAACGCCCGCAGGATGAAGAACGGTTTGTCGTTTTCCGCGCCGAGTTCGGGGACGGAGAAGCCGAAGAACCGGCCGACGTTGTTATCCCAGAACCACGTCATGAACAGCGTTTCGGAGCGCAGGAACAGCGCGGTCGGCCAGATCAGCGCGAACGGCGCGAACACGAGCGCGGCGACGCCGAGCGCGCGCGCGAACGAGCGGGTGCGGCAGGCCGGATAGAGCACCAGCGTGCAGACGAGCGTGGCCGCGAATACGAGCGGCACGAACAGCCCCTTCGTCATCAGCGCGATGCCGACGCCCGCGCCGAAGATCGGCGCAGCCCAGCGGCCCGACGGCCGCACCGGCAACCCATGCCGCATCTGCTGCGCGCGTGCGACATGCTGCATCACGAGTTCGAGCAGCCCGCAGAAGCCCATCGCCGTACCGGCGAACAGGGCGACATCGGTCATCATGTCGTGCACGTGCTTGATGACGACGAGCGTGCCCGCGCTCAGCACGACCGGGCCGATCACGCGCAGGTCGAACCAGCTGTCCGCACGGCTGGCAACGCGCGCCGCGCGCGCGATGAAACCGAACGCGAGCGCGGCGAACAGCGCGCTCGCGAGCCGCGCCGCGTCGTGCAGCGGCATCACGCGCTGCAGCAGCCACGCGAGGCTGGTCGCGACCCATGCGTAAAGCGGCGGCTTCTCCATGAACGGCAGGCCGGCATTGGTCGGTACGACGAAGTCGCCGGTCTCGAGCATGTGCTGGATGATGCCGAACGTATAGGTTTCGTCCTGTTTCCACGGATCGTGGCCGAGCACGCCCGGCAGCACGTACGCGCAGACCAGGACGGCGACGAACAGCCAGGCCCGCCAGCCGAGCAGGGCCGTGCGGTCGACCGCGGTGCGGGTTGCGGTGCTCGTCGCCACGACGGGCGTGCCGGCGGCATCGAGCGTCGCGGTGGTGTTGGCGTCGGCAGTCGAGCGGGTGTGCTGGGCCGGGGCGGGCACAGACGTGCGTCGCCGGCTGGGCGCTGCGGTTCCAGGCATGGAAAAGATCTCGGGTCGAGTCGAGCGGGTCCGCGACTTGGGCAGGACCAATAAGGGCCACATCATGGCGGCAAAGACCAGACGTTTACGACGCCTGTCTGATTGCCCGCTAGTAGATCACGGAACTATTACGGATGTTTACTGAAACCGTCACGAAATTGTGGAGATTTGTGGTGTCGTGACGACAGGTCGTTCCTGGCGGCGCTTCGGGCGCGCCGCTCGGGCGAGATTACCGGCCGCCGCCGACGTCGAGCAGGGCGCCCGTCGTGTAGGACGCCGCGTCGCCAAGCAGCCAGACGACCGCTTCGGCGATCTCCTGCGCTTCGCCCGCGCGGCCGAGCGGCGTTTGCGCGCCGAGGCGGGCCGCCCGGCCCGGCTGGCCGCCGCTGGCGTGAATGTCGGTCTCGATCAGGCCGGGGCGCACCGCGTTGACGCGTACGCCGTGCGGGCCGAGTTCCTTCGCCAGGCCGATCGTCAACGAGTCGACCGCGCCTTTCGACCCCGCATAGTCGACGTATTCGTTCGGCGAGCCGAGCCGCGAGGCGATCGACGACACGTTGACGATCGCGCCGCCGCGGCCGCCACGGTCGGTGGACAGCCGGCGCGCGGCTTCGCGTGCGCACAGGTAGGCGCCGAGCACGTTGGTGTCGAACATCCGCTGCAGCCGGTCGACCGGCATGTCGGCGAGCGGCATCGATGGCGCGACGATGCCGGCGTTGTTGACGAGCGCGTCGAGGCGTCCGAACGCGGCCGTGACGGTGTCGAACATCGCGATGACGTCCGCCTCGTTCGCGACATCGCCCGCGACGATGCATGCGCGGCCGCCCGCGTCGCGGACAGCCTGCGCAGTGAGTTCGGCCGCCGCCGCGTCGCGCGCGTAATTGATGCCGACGTCCCAACCGCGCTCGGCCGCGAGCACGGCGGTCGCGCGGCCGATGCCACGGCTCGCGCCGGTAATGAGGACGGCCTTGCGATCGGACGGTGCGGTCATTGCGTGCGGTTTCCGGTGACGGTTACTTCGCTGCGTCGGGTGCCCACTTGTCGCGGGCGGGCGGCTGGTAGCGGCGCAGTCGCTCGATCAGTTCGACGGGTTCGGATTCGACGCACAGCGCGTCGAAATAGGCCGGACGCATGAAGCCTTCGTCGACCGTATGGCGCAGCAGCGCGATCAACGGATCGTAGAACGAATCGATGTTGTAGACGGCGACGGGCTTGCGGTGATAGCCGAGCTGCGCCCACGTGTAGACCTCGAAGAGCTCTTCGAGCGTGCCGGCACCGCCGGGCATCGCGACGAACGCGTCGGAGAGGTCGGCCATCATTTTCTTGCGGTGGTGCATGTCGGGCACGACGTGCAGTTCCGACAGCCCTGTATGGCCGACTTCCTTGTCGACGAGCAATTCGGGGATCACGCCCACCGCCCGGCCGCCGGCCGCCATCACCTCGTCGGCGATCACGCCCATCAGGCCGACGCGGCCGCCGCCGTAGACGAGCGTGAGGCCCGCATCGACGAGCGCGCGGCCGAATGCGCGTGCAGCGTCGGCATAGACGGGCCGCACGCCGGACGACGAGCCGCAGTAAACACAGACTGCCTTCATTGCTTGGAATCCTTGGCGGGGGCCTGCCCGGTGATGACGGGGCTGTCCGCCGGGCGCGGCGAGCCGTCGCGCGGCGGCAGGTAGTCGGTGAACTGGCGCTTCGGCAGCTTGCCCGAGACCAGATCGTCGAACAGCTGGCGCGAACGGCCGCGCAGGTACGGCGCCATCACGGAGATCACGTGCATGCTGACCTGGTGCAGTTCCTCGCGGATCGCGTCCTGGTCGTTGTATTTGCGCGGATGCATCACGTACTGATACGACAGCCAGTACGTCGAGATCACGGCCATGTTGGTCGCGATGACTTCGATCTCGGCAGGCGTCGCGACCATTTCCGCGTCGGACACGAGCAGCTCGCACATGTCGCGCGCGAAGCGCACCTTGTGGCTGATGATCTGCTTGAAGTGTGTCTCGAGCGTGCGATTGCGTGCGAGCAGGTCGTTGAGGTCGCGATACAGGAACCGGTAGGTCCACATGAAATCGGCCATGTACTGCAGGTACGACCAGGTTTCGTCGATCGTCGGACGGTGATCTTCGGGGAAACGCAGCCGCCGTTCGATCTGCTGCTCGAACTGCGCGAAGATGCTGTTGATGATGTCGTCCTTGTTGCGGAAATGGTAGTACAGGTTGCCTGGACTGATTTCCATTTCCTCGGCGATCGTCGTGGTCGTGACGTTCGGCTCGCCGATCTCGTTGAAGAGTTTCAACGACAACTCGAGAATCCGTTCGCGGGTGCGGCGGGGAGGTTTCGCTTCCATGTCGTCCGGCCCTGTGTGTGCCGGACTGGCGGGCGCTGCAATCGATGCTGCGTGATTCGTCCGGCGCGGGTTGCTGTTCTATGTCTAGCGGACGATTATAAACCGGGGTTTCGCCACACCGGGCGCATTTCGTGTTCGCGGCACCGCGCCGCGCATGGTGCAGCGCCGCACGCGGGCGGTGCGCGGCGCATGCGCCCGGTACCTGTCTAGAAGCCGAGCCAGTGCGCGACGACCGGGCCCAGCACGAAGCCCCACGTCGTCACGCACGCGAACAGCGCGACCGTCACGGCCGCGCTGCCGAGGTCCTTCGCGCGCTTGGACAGTTCGTGGCGCTCGAGCGAGATGCGGTCGATCGCGGCCTCGACGCTCGAGTTCAGCAGCTCGACGATCAGCACGAGCAGCACCGAGCCGATCAGCAGCGCGCGCGACGCGGCCGGCACCGGTGCGAACGCACCGATCGGGAGCATCAATGCGGCGAGCGTGAGCTCCTGGCGAAACGCGCTCTCCTCGCGGATCGCGACGCGAAAGCCGTTCAGCGAATGCTTGAGGGCGTACCACGCGCGCGTGATGCCGCGGTGGCGCTTGTACGGGTTCGGCGGCAGCGGCGACAGCTGGTCGTCGGGGCCGAGCGGCTCGTGCGCGTGCACGTCCGCTTCGGCGTGCGGCTCTTCCTCGTCGAACGGGCGGTGCCGTTGCGGCGTGGAGGCAGGGGGCGGGGTCTTGTCGTTCAGGTCTCGTTTCAAACGGCGGCACCTTCGGCTGGCGAGTACGCGGTCTTCGGCAGCGGCTTCAGATGCGACGCGAACTGCTCGGACGCCGCGCGCCACGAGAATCGTTCGGCCCACGCGCGCGCGGTCGAGCGTTCGATCTTCAGCGCTTCGAGGCAGGCTTCCTGCAGGTCCTCGTGCATCGAGCCCGCGTCACCGCCGCTGAGCACGTCGATCGGGCCCGTGACGGGATACGCTGCCACCGGCGTGCCGCAGGCGAGCGCTTCGAGCAGCACGAGGCCGAACGTGTCGGTGCGACTCGGAAACACGAACACGTCGGCCGCAGCATACACCTTTGCCAGCTCGGCCTGTGACAGCACGCCGAGATAGTTCGCCTCCGGATAGCGCGACTTCAGCTCCGCGAGCGCGGGGCCTTCGCCCGCGACCCACTTCGAGCCGGGCAGGTCGAGGCGCAGGAACGCCTCGACGTTCTTTTCGATCGCGACGCGGCCCACGTACAGGAAGATCGGCCGCGCGGTGTTGAGCACCTTCGACTCCATCGGCCGGAACACTTCGAGGTCGACGCCACGGGTCCACAGCACGACGTTCGTGAAGCCGAATTTCTCGAGGTCCTGCTTGACGACCGGCGTCGGCGCCATTACCGCGAGCGACGGGCCGTGGAACCAGTGCAGGAAGCGGTAGGTTGCGGCCAGCGGGATACCGAAGCGCGCCTGCACGTATTCCGGGAAGCGCGTGTGGTACGCGGTCGTGAACGGCAGCTTGCGCGAGCGCGCGTAGCGCCGCGCGGCGAGGCCGAGCGGGCCTTCCGTCGCGATGTGCAGCGCATCGGGTGCGAACGCATCGATCCGCGCGCGCAGCTTGCGGTACGGCAGGATCGACAGGCGGATCTCGGGGTAGGTCGGGCAGGGCACCGTGCGGAATTCCAGCGGCGTCAGCAGTTCGACGCGGTGGCCGAGCGCCGTGAGCTCACGCGACGTGCTCTTCAGCGTGCGCACGACGCCGTTGACCTGCGGTTCCCACGCGTCGGTGACGATCATGATCTTCATCGCGGCTTGTGTCCTGTAAGTAGGGTTGTGTCAGGCAGTGGCCTTGGCCTTGCGCGACGAAGTCTCCGGCGGTGCGGTGCGCATCACCGTCCAGTAGACGATCTTCAGTTCGCCTTCCATCGTTTCGACGAGTGCGGACAGGCTTTCGACCCAGTCGCCGTCGTTGCAGTACAGCACGCCGTCGATGTCGCGGATCTCCGCCTTGTGGATGTGGCCGCACACGACGCCGTCGCAGCCGCGGCGGCGCGCCTCGTCGGTCATCACGGTCTCGAACTGCGAGATGAAGTTGACCGCGTTCTTGACCTGGTGCTTCAGGTACTGCGACAGCGACCAGTACTGGAAGCCGAGCCGGCTGCGGATCCGGTTGAACCAGCGGTTCAGCACGAGGATCAGCGTGTAGAGCGTGTCGCCGAGGTACGCGAGCCACTTCGCGTGCTGGATCACGCCGTCGAACAGGTCGCCGTGCACGATCCACAAACGTTTGCCCGCGAGCGTCGTGTGGAACGCCTCGCCGCGCACCTGGATGTCGCCGAACGCGAGGTCGCAGAACTGCCGCGCGCCTTCGTCGTGGTTGCCGGGGATGTAGATGACCTGCGTGCCCTTGCGTGCCTTGCGCAGGATCTTCTGCACGACGTCGTTGTGCGCCTGCGGCCAGTACCAGCCCTTCTTCAGCTGCCAGCCGTCGATGATGTCGCCCACGAGGTACAGGTATTCCGAATCGTTGTGGCGCAGGAAGTCGAGCAGGTACGGCGCCTGGCAGCCGCTCGAGCCGAGGTGGATGTCGGACAGCCAGATGGTGCGGTAGCGATGGGTGGACGGGTCGGGATCGTCGTGCTGCGTGGTATGCGCGGCAGGCGGTTCTTGCGACGCCAGGTCATCGGTTGCAGCCGAGCCGGACAGGAAGGCGGTGGCGGCGCGTGCGCCGATAGGGTGACGGAAAAGGGAGGTCGCGGACGTTTTCTGGCCCATGCATGACTCGCGCCGGTTGACATTACCGGCATTCCGCCATGCGGGCGTGACTGTGCCGTGACAGTCACGAGACGTTCTTATTACGACCGTTGCAGGGTGTTTAGCAGTGAATCGGCAGGCGTTGTGTAATCTGCCGAACGGACCGGCTGACATTTGTCTGGCAAGGCCGTCCGGCCGGATGCCGGACGGCCCGGCAGGCGGGTTTCGTCTGGCGAAAGCGGCGCGTCAGCGCGGTATCGCGACGACGCGCGTGCGCGCGATCCGGTCGTGCGGGAACTGGCGGCCGGCATGCAGCCGGGCGGCGCCGGCCCAGATGACGATCCAGGCGGCCGTGAGCGCGAGCGTGACGGGCACCGACAGGCCGAGGAGCGGATGCAGCGCGAGCGGCGGCAGGAACCACAGCCAGCCGAGCGCATAGCGGACGAGCGCGTGGCCGGCGCTCAACGGCCGGCCGCTCGACGATTCGAGGCGCAGCCGCCAGGTCTTCATCGGCAGCGTCTGGCCGCCGTGCGTCCAGAACCACACGAAGTACGCGCCGACGACGAGCGCGATCCAGGCGGCGAGCAGGTTGTGATGGACGAGGCCGTTGCGTTGCTGCGTCGCGAGGCTGAATGCGAGCCCCGCGAAGAACACGACGCCGAACAGCAGCACGCCTTCGTAAAGCAGCGCGGCGAGGCGCCGCCGCACGGACGGCGCGGCGGCCGGGGTCTCGGGTGCGCGGGCGTTCGCCACGGCCGCTCAGGAGCCCTTGAACAGCGAGGGTGCGTCGGCCGGCGACACCGGTGCCACTGCGGCCGGTGCGGACGCGGTGCCGGCCGTCGACGAGGCCGGTACCGGCTGCGCGGCGGCGCCGGCCGAGGCGGGCGCCGGTGCGGTGGCCGCACCGCTTGCCGGATGTTCGTGTGAATTGACGAGGCGGCGAACGTCACGGTCGGCGACGGTCGGCGGTGCGCTGACGACGCTCGGCTTGCGGCGGCGTTCGGCGGCCGCGAGACGTTCCTTCTGTTCCTCGGGGAGCTGCTGATAGGCCTTCCACGCGCGCTCGCGCGCCTGCGCGGACAGCTCCTTCGCGCTCTGGTAGTTCTCGCGCGCGACGCGGCGCTGCTCGGGCGTCATCTTGGCCCATTCGGCCATCCGGTCCTGCAGGCGCTTCTGGTCATCGGGCGACAACTTCGCGAAACGCGATGCGATCTTCAGCCATTTCCGCTTGCGGGCGTCGCTGAAGCCATCCCATTGGTCGGCGAACGGCGCGAGAGCGGCATGCTGGGCCGGCGTGAGGCGCGCCCACGACAGCGGGCCGGTGGCGGCCGGCAGCGGCAGGGGCAGCGACGGGAGTTCGGTGGTCGGCCCGGTCGCGGCCGAGGCGGGCGCGGCAGGGCTGGTGGCCGCGACGGTGGACGTCGCGGGGGCCGGGTGGAATCGGGAATACGTGGCGACGTAGGAAACGGCGATCGCAATCACGCATCCGAAAAATACGGCCAGGCCGCGCTTCTGACTCACCCGTGCGATCCCCTCGTTATTGTCTGTTAGTGAGCGCGCGAAAGATACGCGTTGAACCCGTGATCGAGATACGCGTTGAGCGGCAGGTCGTCGCTGAGCATCGCCGCGTCGATGTCGGCGAGTTCGGCGGTGCGCTGCATGTCTTCCCAGTAGGCGATGCCGACGAGCCCCGCGAGCAGCAGCGCCAGCGGCCACGCGCGCAGCAGACGGCGCGCGAACGACGCCTGCGGGCGGTTCGCGGGCGCCGAGCCGTACGCACCGGCCGCGCCGGCGAAGGCCGGCACGAACACCGGCGCGGTCGCGGCTTCGGGCTTCTTGCGCGCGAGCGCAGCCCGGCGCGCTGCGGCCAGACGGTCGGTGGTTGCGGCAGGCAGGGCGGTCGCGCGCTCGTCAAGCGCGCGGCGCACCTTCAGCGCGAATTCGTGTTCTCGGTTTTCGGGAGCGGAGCTCATAGCGTGATTCCTTTGGCCTTGAGCGCGTGCGCGAGGGTGTGAGTGGCGCGAGAGCAGTGCGTTTTCACACTGCCTTCGGAGCACCCCATTGCGGCGGCAGTCTCGGCGACATCCATATCTTCCCAATAACGCATCAGGAACGCTTCCCGTTGACGCGCCGGAAGCTTCTGGATTTCTTCGTCGATCAGGGCCAGAACCTGCTCTCTTTCGAGGCGGTGCTCGCTGCTCTCGACGCCCGCGTTGTCGTCCGCGGATTCGAGTGTTTCGAGCGGGTCGAAGTCGTCGTCGTCGGTATTGTTCAGCGACGAGAAGAGCGTGACCCAGGTGTTGCGGACTTTCTGCCGACGAAACCAGTCGTGGATCGTGTTTTGCAGGATCCGCTGAAAAAGCAGCGGCAATTCCGCCGCCGGCCGGTCGCCGTACTTTTCCGCAAGCTTGATCATCGCGTCCTGCACGATGTCGAGCGACGCATCGTCGTCACGCACGGCGTACGCAGCCTGCTTGAACGCGCGCCTTTCGACGCCCGCCAGAAAGTCGGCGAGTTCCTTGTCTGATGCCATTCCGTGAAGGTATGCGCTGCGGGCCGCTGCGTGGTGTAAAAGGTCGAAAAATTTCGTAAAACCCGCGGATGCTATCAAATTTTCGTGCCGCTTGGGACCGGATTGGGCCCCGTACGTTGCGCGCGAGCCGCGGTGGCGGGGCGCCGGGCGGCGTGCATGATGCGGTGCGGGATATTTTGCTTGACGACCCAATCACGACCCGCTATCGTCAACGATTCGCAACATGAAGTGATGGTCTCATTTGAGGCTGGCCCAAGAAGCCCGCCCTTCAAACTGGACGCGCCGCTTGAACCCGAGCCACAAGCCCGGCAGAGAGCACCCGATCAATTTTTTGCCGAAAATTCGAAAGGTCAAAATGAACATGCCCAGCGCGGAATTCTCCACGTCGGAACCCCTTTCCCCTCCCGATAGCGACTCCATCGGCGGCACCGTGCTGATGAAGGCACTCGCCGACGAAAACGTCGAATTCATCTGGGGCTACCCCGGCGGCTCGGTTCTCTACATCTACGACGAGCTGTACAAGCAAGACAAGATTCAGCACGTGCTGGTGCGCCATGAACAGGCGGCCGTGCACGCAGCCGATGCGTATGCGCGTTCCACCGGCAATGTCGGCGTCTGTCTCGTGACGTCGGGCCCCGGTGTCACCAACGCGGTGACCGGCATCGCAACGGCCTACATGGATTCGATTCCCATGGTCGTGATCAGCGGCCAGGTGCCGACTGCCGCGATCGGTCAGGACGCTTTCCAGGAATGCGACACCGTCGGCATCACGCGTCCGTGCGTGAAGCACAACTTCCTCGTGAAGGACGTGCGCGACCTCGCGGAAACCGTCAAGAAGGCGTTCTACATCGCCCGTACCGGCCGTCCGGGCCCGGTGCTGATCGACATCCCGAAAGACATCTCGAAGACGCCGTGCCAGTACGAGCCCGTCAAGAGCGTGTCGCTGCGGTCGTACAACCCCGTCACGAAGGGCCATTCGGGCCAGATCCGCAAGGCCGTGTCGCTGCTGTTGACGGCAAAGCGCCCGTACATCTACACGGGTGGCGGCATCATCCTCGCCGACGCGTCGCGTGAACTGAACCAGTTCGCGGACCTGCTCGGCTACCCGGTCACGAACACGCTGATGGGCCTCGGCGGCTATCGCGCGTCGGACAAGAAATTCCTCGGCATGCTCGGCATGCACGGCACCTACGAAGCGAACATGGCGATGCAGCACTGCGACGTGCTGATCGCGATCGGTGCCCGCTTCGACGACCGCGTGATCGGCGACCCGGCGCACTTCGCGTCGCGTCCGCGCAAGATCATCCACATCGATATCGACCCGTCGTCGATCTCGAAGCGTGTGAAGGTCGACATCCCGATCGTCGGCGACGTGAAGGAAGTGCTGAAGGAGCTCATCGAGCAACTGCAGACGGCCGAGCATGGCCCCGACACCGAGGCGCTCGCGCAATGGTGGAAGGACATCGAGGGCTGGCGTTCGAAGGACTGCCTGAAGTTCGACCGCGAAAGCGAGATCATCAAGCCGCAGTACGTGGTGGAGAAGGCGTGGGAGCTGACGGACGGCAATGCGTTCGTGTGCTCGGACGTCGGCCAGCACCAGATGTGGGCGGCGCAGTTCTACCGTTTCAACAAGCCGCGTCGCTGGATCAACTCCGGCGGCCTCGGCACGATGGGCTTCGGCCTGCCGGCGGCGATGGGCGTCAAGATGGCGCACCCGGACGACGACGTGCTGTGCATCACGGGCGAAGGCTCGATCCAGATGTGCATCCAGGAACTGTCGACCTGCCTGCAGTACGACACGCCCGTGAAGATCATTTCGCTGAACAACCGCTATCTCGGCATGGTTCGCCAGTGGCAGCAGATCGAATACAGCAAGCGCTATTCGCATTCGTACATGGATGCGCTGCCTGATTTCGTGAAGCTCGCCGAAGCGTACGGCCATGTCGGCATGCGGATCGAAAAGACCTCGGATGTGGAGCCGGCGCTGAAGGAAGCGCTGCGCCTGAAGGACCGCACCGTGTTTCTCGACTTCCAGACCGATCCGACCGAAAACGTCTGGCCGATGGTCCAGGCCGGCAAGGGCATCACCGAGATGCTGCTCGGATCGGAAGATCTGTAACGGCGCGACGCGCGTCCGGCCGGATGCGGCCGCCTTCACGAAGGGCGGTGCGGCACGCGGCGGCGCGCGGCGCGAGTGAATCGACACGGACACATTCTGGAAGAAGCGAACATGAGACACATCATTTCCGTCCTGCTGGAGAACGAACCGGGCGCGCTGTCGCGCGTGGTCGGTCTGTTTTCCGCACGCGGCTACAACATCGAAACCTTGACGGTGGCGCCGACCGAAGACCAATCGCTGTCGCGGCTCACCATCGTTTCCATTGGCTCCGACGACGTGATCGAACAGATCACGAAGCATCTGAACCGCCTGATCGAGGTGGTGAAAGTGGTGGACCTGACCGACGGTGCACACATCGAACGCGAGCTGATGCTGATCAAGGTACGTGCAGTGGGCAAGGAGCGCGAAGAAATGAAGCGGATGTCGGACATTTTCCGCGGCCGCATCATCGACGTGACCGAAAAGACCTACACGATCGAATTGACGGGCGCGAGCGACAAGCTCGACGCATTCATCCAGGGGCTGGACGCGGGCGCGATCCTAGAGACCGTGCGCACCGGCAGCTCCGGCATCGGACGCGGCGAGCGCATCCTGAAGGTGTGATGCCCAATGGCACGCCGGGTGCGCCGTCATGTCCCGGCCCGCAGTACTCCATCCGAACGAATTGTTGAATTTTTGAATTAGCGAAGGAACCATCATGAACGTTTTCTACGACAAAGACGCCGACCTCTCCCTCATCAAGGGCAAGCAAGTCACGATCATCGGCTACGGCTCGCAAGGCCATGCACACGCGCTGAACCTGAAGGAAAGCGGCGTGAACGTGACGGTCGGCCTGCGCAAGGATGGCGCGTCGTGGAGCAAGGCTGAAAACGCCGGCCTGTCGGTCAAGGAAGTCGCGGAAGCGGTGAAGGGCGCGGACGTCGTCATGATGCTGCTGCCGGACGAGCAGATCGCCGACGTGTACGCGAAGGAAGTGCACGCGAACATCAAGCAAGGCGCGGCGCTGGCATTCGCACACGGCTTCAACGTCCACTACGGCCAGGTGATCCCGCGCGCCGACCTCGACGTGATCATGATCGCGCCGAAGGCACCGGGCCACACCGTGCGCGGCACGTACTCGCAAGGTGGCGGCGTGCCGCACCTGATCGCGGTTGCGCAGAACAAGTCGGGCGCGGCACGCGACATCGCGCTGTCGTACGCGGCAGCAAACGGCGGCGGCCGTGCCGGCATCATCGAGACGAACTTCCGTGAAGAGACCGAAACCGACCTGTTCGGCGAGCAAGCCGTGCTGTGCGGCGGTACCGTCGAGCTGATCAAGGCTGGCTTCGAGACGCTGGTCGAAGCAGGCTACGCGCCGGAAATGGCGTACTTCGAGTGCCTGCACGAACTGAAGCTGATCGTCGACCTGATCTACGAAGGCGGCATCGCGAACATGAACTACTCGATCTCGAACAACGCCGAGTACGGCGAGTACGTGACGGGCCCGCGCGTCGTCACGGAAGAGACGAAGAAGGCGATGAAGCAGTGCCTGACCGACATCCAGACGGGCGAGTACGCGAAGAGCTTCATTCTCGAGAACAAGGCAGGCGCACCGACGCTGCAGTCGCGCCGTCGCCTGACGGCCGAGCACCAGATCGAGCAGGTCGGTGCGAAGCTGCGTGCGATGATGCCGTGGATCGCGAAGAACAAGCTCGTCGACCAGACGAAGAACTAAGCACCGCGTGCTGTTCCGGCCCTTCGAGTGGAGGGTCGGTATCAAAAAGCCGTCCGAAGGCAGCAGTGCCCCGGGCGGCTTTTGCTATCCTACGGGCTTTGCAATTCACCGAACACAGAACGAATCCATGAACTATCCTCATCCGATCATCGCGCGCGAAGGCTGGCCGTTCATCGCGATTGCTGCCGTCATCGCGCTGTTGATCCACGCCGTCGGGGGCTTCGGCTTCGCGTGGCCGTTCTGGCTGCTGCTCGTCTTCGTCGTCCAGTTCTTCCGCGATCCGCAGCGCCCGATCCCCGCGCAGCCGAATGCGGTGCTGTGCCCGGCAGACGGCCGCATCGTCGCGGTCGAGACCGCACAAGACCCGTACGCGAACCGTGAAGCGCTGAAGATCAGCGTGTTCATGAATGTATTCAATGTCCATTCGCAGCGTTCGCCGGTCGATGGCGCGATCACCAAGGTCGAGTACTTTCCGGGCGCGTTCCTGAACGCGGCGATTGACAAGGCGTCGACCGAGAACGAGCGCAACGCGGTCGTGATCCAGACGGCGAGCGGCAAGACCGTCACCGCCGTGCAGATCGCCGGGCTCGTCGCCCGCCGGATTCTCTGCTACGTCCGTGCCGGCGAGCCGCTGTCGCGTGGCCAGCGCTACGGTTTCATCCGCTTCGGTTCGCGCGTCGACGTGTACCTGCCGCTCGGCAGCCGCGCGAAGGTGTCGATCGGCGAGAAGGTCTACGCGTCGTCGACGATCCTCGCCGAGCTCGAGCAGTAAGCGGCGGGGCGCACGATGGCCGCATTCAAACCGCGTCGGCCGCGTAACGGCTCCGGCCAGACGCCACGTCCGTTTCGCCGCAACAAGATAATGGCGCCTGATCAGGCGCCGCTCGAGAGCCGCCGCGCCGCGCGTCAGCGGTTCCTGAAAACGCGCGGCATCTACCTGCTCCCGAACGCGTTCACGACTGCCGCGCTGTTCTGCGGCTTCTTCGCGGTCGTGCAGGCGATGAACGTGCGCTTCGAGATCGCCGCGATCGCGATTTTCGTCGCGATGGTGCTCGACGGGATGGATGGGCGCGTCGCGCGCATGACGCATACGCAGAGCGCGTTCGGCGAGCAGTTCGACAGCCTGTCGGACATGGTGTCGTTCGGCGTCGCGCCCGCGCTCGTGATGTACGAGTGGGTGCTGAAGGATCTCGGCCGCTGGGGCTGGCTCGCCGCGTTCGTCTACTGCTCGGGCGCCGCGCTGCGCCTCGCGCGCTTCAACACGAACATCGGTGTGGTCGACAAGCGCTTTTTCCAGGGGCTGCCGAGCCCGGCCGCCGCCGCGCTGATCGCGGGCTTCGTGTGGCTCGCGACCGACAACCGCGTGCCGATGAAGCTTGGCTGGCTGCCGTGGGTCGCGTTCGTGCTGACGATCTACGCGGGCGTGACGATGGTGTCGAACGCGCCGTTCTACAGCGGCAAGGCGCTCGACGTGCGGCACCGTGTGCCGTTCGCGGCGATCCTGCTGGTCGTCGTCGCGTTCGTGCTCGTGTCGTCCGATCCGCCGCTGATGCTGTTCTGCCTGTTCGTGCTCTACGGCCTGTCCGGCTATGTGTTCTGGGCCTACATGGCCATCCGCGGGCGCGCGAATCCGGCGCGCTCGTCGCAGCGCGATCACTGACGCGCGATCGACCCGAAAACGGCGGCCTCGG